>JAIRKZ010000098.1 GCA_031259845.1 Tannerellaceae bacterium
GCCTGCAGGCGTATTTTATCCTTTGCCAGCATAGCCGCTTTAATGTCGTTACTTACCTCGTCAAATAAATTCATATCGTTTGTTTTTTATCTGTATGATTGGTTATTAAAAATAAATTATATCGCTGCCTGAAGGGGGCTTTGGCGTATTGCCGGATGCGCCCGGATGCTTTTCGTTAAATACCATTTCTCGTACGCGGGAAACGAATTTAGCATCCCGCTTGCAGGTGGGATTTTCCTCCAGCTGGTTAATCAGCACATCATCGTCCATTTCATCCGCAGAGAGGATAACTATCTTATAGCGGAAGGGGTCTTTCTTTGAATTTCTCTCATAATATTGACCCATCAGCTGCGCCTTTTCTTCTTCCGTCATTCCTGGTTCTGCCGGGTCGCCGTCTTCCTCGTCTTCTTCCTCGTCTTCTCCTATATGGAAGATATCCGTATCAATAACGTCGTGCACGCCAAACCCCGTGGCAAGTATCGTCATCTTGACTTTCCTGCCTAATGTGCTGTCTCTCGATGTTCCCCAAATCACGTTTATTTTAGTCGTGTCAAATCTCGACATAAAATTACGTACCTCTTTCATTTCCCCGGTTAGCAGTTTGGCTTCTTCGCTGTAAGAAATATTAAACAGGATGCGTTTTGCCTTAAACACATCGTTGTTATTAAGCAATGGCGAGTTAAGCGCTTCTTCGGCTGCCAGATGGAAACGGCCTTCTCCTTCCCCGTACCCGTTACTGATAAGCGCCACGCCTCCATTCCGCAGGGTTGTCTTCACATCGGCAAAGTCCAGGTTTATCTTTCCCTGAACCGAAATAATTTCGGCAATACTCCTGGCTGCTATCGTAAGCGTATCATCCGCTTTGGCAAAAGCCGTTTCAATATCTACATCGGCCGCAAAAACGTCGAGCAGGCGTTCATTATTGATCACCAGCAAAGCATCTACGTTTTTCCGTATCGCTTCTACGCCGCGCAAGGCCTGGAGTATTTTGGGTTCTCCTTCAAATTCAAACGGGATGGTGACGATACCCACCGTAAGGATACCCATGTCGCGGGCATACTGGGCGATAAGGGGCGCTGCGCCCGTGCCGGTTCCCCCGCCCATCCCTGCGGTGATAAATACCATTTCCGTACCGTCGCTTAGTTTTTTCCTGATAGCCTCTTCGCTTTCCCGTGCTGCTTTTTTTGCCCTTTTAGGGATGTTTCCAGACCCCATACCGTCTCCCAGCACTAACTTATCAGGCACATCCGAGGCGTCTAACGCCTGCTGATCTGTATTACAAAGCAAAAACGACACATCCTGTATCCCTTCGTGATACATGTGCGTAACGGCGTTTCCGCCGCCGCCGCCTACCCCGATTACTTTAATAATCTTCAACCGGTCGCGGGGTAAATCAAAATCTAATAGTGAATTATCCATCATTCCTGCGGTTTATTTATATTGTTGGTATCCTTTTTTTTCGCTTCATCTTCCGGGGCGTCATCCTCTTCATAATCACTGTCGTCGAACAGGTTGTTCGCGAAATTTACGAGTCCGGACATAAATTTTTTGCCTTTGCCTTTGCCTCCCTTCGGTCTTCCTGCGGGTTGTTCCGGCGCTTTCGGCGCTTTCGGCGTTTCTGTTTTCGTTACTTCGTCTTCATCCTTTGGCGTAGCCGGGGGCGCAGGTGCAGGCGTGGGGGCCGGGGGCGCAGGTGCAGGTGCAGGCTGCAGCGAACAGTTCACCGTTCCTTTGAGTAATAAGCCTGCTACTATTCCATACTCCGGTTCGAGGGCTACGTTTGTTTTTTCAAAAAGCGTTCTGTTTACTGAGGCATAACGGATGGTCGTCCCGAACCGCTCGCGGACGGCTGCGTCGAAATTCTTTAACGAAGCTCCTCCTCCCGTTATAATTATCCCGGCGTTCAACTTATCGGCCCCTCCCGCTTCCTTCAAGCGGGCATATACATTCTCTGCTATTTCCTGTAAGCGGGCTTTTAGCACGTCGTTGATTTCCGATGATTTAATTAGCCGGGGGGCGGCGCCATTCAGTCCGTTTACCTGTACGGGAGAATCATTTTCCTTGTCGGCCATCGCGTCGCCATACGCTTTCTTCAGGCGTTCCGCTTCCGTTTCCACCACATTTAATATGGTGAGGTCTTTCGTAATCAGCCGGCTTCCTAACGGAACGGTGCATAAGCTGGCCAATTGCTTATTCCTGAATATCGTAAGTGATGCTGTTCCTGCCCCAAAATCAAGCAAAGCGCATCCTAACTCTTTATCAATTCCGCTTAACACAACGTCTGCCAGCGCAAGAGGCGAAACAAACAGGCCCGCTATCTCTATCCTGGCCCGTTCGGCTACCGTATAAATACGCAGCTTCAAAGAAGGGCGGCACACAATTAGTTTATAATGCGCTTCTATACGCGAGCAGGGAATACCTACCGGGTCTATCTCGCGGTTGCCATCCAGGAAAAAAGCGGGAGAAGTAATAGACAATACTTCTAAACCTTCCGGTTTGAACGTCCGGCATTCTTCGTAAAGGGCGTCTGTCGTTTCTTTCTTTACTTCGCCGTCGGCGCCCAGCGATTTTGCTACCACATGGTCTATGGCGCGTACCGATTGCCCGCCTACGCCTACGTATACTTTTTTTATCTGTATTCCCGGCGCCTTGTTGGCTAATTTGCGGATAAGCATTGTTACCCGTTGCGTTGCATCCGCTACATTATATATAACGCCTCTCCGGATGCAGCCGGCGGAACTTTCCGTTTCGCAGGCGATAACCGTAAATGCGCCCGTAAGGCTTCTCGTTCCTATAATGCCTTTTATACAAGACGTCCCCAAGTCTATCGCCACGATGTAGTTTATCATATCTGTTTCGTTTTTTTTGTGCAAACAATCTGGTCTTTAAACTTCAAATTAATGATGCTGTATTTCTCCCAACCCATTTTAGGGATGGCCTGTTCATAAAAAAGCTGCAAATTAGTTAATTTTTCCCGGAAATCATCCAATCTGCCTAATAAGATACGATGATTTCCTACGCGGGGAATCAATACCACTTCCTTGTTCTGGTAAACGTATATTTGCTCTATCTGGCTATTCCAGAACTCATTCTTATGCAAAAATAGTGCAAAATCATATAACTCGGTCGTTGCAAGTTCTTTTTCAACATATCCGCTTGCCACAGGGACGTAAGCCACGTATCGCCGGCTGACCGGCATTGTGCTTCCCTTGCTGTCTACATAAAAATTCCCCCTGGCGCCAATCACGCGTAAAACAGGCATTTTTTGCTTTACTTCCAGCTTAATTGTGCCCGAAGGCGTTTTATACGCTTCCACGCCGGCTATCATTTCGTTTTTCAGCAATTCGGTTTCTATCTTATGCGTATTAATAGCCTTCATCGGTTGCCCTATCGGATTCAGTTTGGCTTGTTTTAATAAGGATATCAAATCGCCGGTGGTAACGAAATGTTCCTCTAAGCTATCTTTCACCATTACCACTAAATCATGGCAGGCGACGTTTTGCCTGGCGTCTTTGAAAAAGATAAAAGCAAACAACACATAGCCGGAAAGCAGGAATGCTGCAATAATTGAAATTATTCGGAGCCCCATGTCTCTAAAATTTGTTTTACGGGTTCAACTAACCGGTCTATATCGCCGGCTCCAAGCATTAATACTACTTCGTATTTCCCACGAGCCATTACCTCCGGTAATTCGTCTTTACTACACAGCCTTTTATCCGCAACGGTAGCCTTGTTGAGGATGCTTCGGGAACTGATTCCCGGAATCGGTTCCTCGCGGGCAGGATAAATATCCAGCAGTATCAATTGGTCTAACAGCGAAAGGCTTGATGCAAATTCATCCGCAAAGTCTCGTGTGCGGGAATATAAGTGAGGCTGGAAAACGCCCGTCAGTTTCTTATCCGGATACAATGCCTTCACGGATAAAATACTTTCTTTTAACTCTTCCGGATGATGGGCATAATCATCAATCAAGACGATATGGCTATTCTTCAGCCGGAAATCAAAACGCCGTTCGGGGCCTTGAAAAGAAGCCATGCCTCTTTTTATCTCTTCTTCCCTTACGCCATTAAGCCAGGCTATAGCCATAGCGGCCACGCCGTTCTCTATATTCACTTTCACCGGTACTCCCAGCCGGACGTCAGCCATACGGAAACCGGGGCCGGCAAAATCAAAATAAATCTCCCCGTTTCCGATACGGATACGATCCGCATAAAAGTCGGCTTCGCCCGTACCGGAATAGGTATACAGCGTAGCTCCGGATACCAGCCGGGGCGTTAAGGCGATACCTTTTTTCATCACTAAGCATCCGTCCGGGCGTATCAGAGAGGTAAAATGCTCAAAACTTTCCCGATAGGCTTCCGGCGTTCCATAAATATCTAAATGATCCGGATCGGCGGAGGTAATTACGGCCATATAGGGATGCAGCCAATGAAAAGAACGGTCGAACTCATCCGCTTCGATAACGGTAAGGGCGCTGGCCTCCGAAAGCATTAAGTTGCTATTGTAATTCTTCAGTATCCCTCCCAGGAAAGCGTTGCAGTCTACATGCGATTGTTTCAGCAAGTGGGCAATCATTGATGAAGTAGTCGTTTTCCCATGCGTCCCGGCAATACATAACCCTTCGGACGACCGGGTAATCTCTCCGAGAACCTGCGCCCGCTTCATTACTTCGAAGCCATTGTTACGAAACCAGGAAAGCTCCCGGTGAGACGCCGGTACGGCAGGCGTATAAACTACCAATGTGCGGCCGGGCGAACGGAAATCTTCCGGTATCAACCGCACGTCGTCTTCAAAATGGATAGCCGCTCCTTCCCGGTTCAATGCCTCGGTTAAGCCGGACGAAACCCGGTCATAGCCGGCAACCTGTTTCCCTTTCGCAAGGAAGTAACGAATCAGGGCGCTCATGCCAATCCCGCCTGCGCCCACAAAATAGACAAATGATATATTTCTTAGCTTCATACGCCTTTCTCTATTATTTTTACAATTTCATCCACAATCCGTTCGGCGCTATCGGGTAGGGCCAACGCCTTGATCTGTTCGCTCAAACGTGAAAGAAGCGCTTCGTCCTTTACCATTGTAAAAGCCAGCGGTATCAATTCCTGTTCGGCGTCTTTGTCGGCCACCCGGACAGCCGCTTCCTTGCGTACTAAAGCGAGGGCGTTTTTCGTTTGATGGTCTTCCGCCACATTGGGAGAAGGAACCAGGATTGCCGGTTTTCCCAGCAGGCAAAGCTCCGATATCGTTCCGGCTCCCGCGCGCGAAATCACCAGGTCGGCGGCGGCATAAGCATGATCCATCCGTGTAATAAAGTCGAAACAACGGATAGGAGCGTCCTTGTATTCCTCTAAACCGGCTCTTGCTTCGCTATAATAATACCGCCCTGTCTGCCAGATAAGTTGCACCCCCTCCGCCGCTATTTTATCCAAGCAATGCTGTACGCTCCGGTTTATCGTCCGTGCGCCTAAGCTCCCTCCTACAACGAGGATGGTTTTCTTTCCGGGCGAAAGCGAGAAAAAATGGCAGGCTTCCGCTCTTTTCCCCGTCAGGGACGATACGTCGGCGGCTGTGTCTGATAGCAAGTTCTTCCGCACCGGATTCCCTGTCAGCCGTATTTTATCCGGAGGGAAAAACTTCTCCATACCCTCATAAGCCACACAAATAGCCTGCGCCTTCTTAGCCAGTAATTTATTGGTGACGCCTGCGTATGAGTTCTGTTCCTGTATCAGCGTAGGGACGCCCATAGAAGCGGCAACCCATAATACCGGCCCGCTGGCATATCCGCCTACGCCTATGGCTATATCCGGTTTAAATTCGCGTATTATTTTCTTTGCCAGGCGAAGGCTTTTCAGCAGGCGGGTTAACACCTGTATATTCTTAAAGGGTTTCGAACGGTCGAATCCGCTGACGGGAAGTCCGGCAATTGTATAACCGGCTGCCGGGACGCGCTCCATTTCCATCCTGCCTTCCGCTCCTGCGAAAAGGATTTCTGCATCCGGGAAACGTTCCCTGACAGCATTTGCTATGGATATTGCCGGGAAAATATGCCCGCCGGTTCCACCTCCGCTTATTATAATCCGATAAGGTTTCATTTTATTTTTTTTCTGTAAGCGCTTCAATAGCGGTTAATGACGAATCGTCTGCTATATCTGTTTCTATCTCCATAAATTCAGGCTGTAAATCAGTTGTTTCTTCTTCCTCTTCATTGCCCATACCTGCGCCGAAACGGCTCACGCTTAAAATAATCCCGATGTAAATACACGTAATTACCGTAGAAGTCCCCCCCCTGCTGACTAAAGGCAACGGTTGCCCCGTAACCGGGAGAAGCCCCACCGCTACAGACATATTGGCAAAAGCCTGGACAACAACCATCAATCCGCATCCTATCACTAAATATTTAGGGAATAGCCTGTCGCATTTACGGGCAATCAACCCGACTCGTATCATCAACATAACATAAAGGAACAGGACGAAAAATCCCCCTACAATTCCCAGTTCTTCAATAATAATCGCATAGATAAAGTCTGAAAACGCCTGCGGCAGAAAATCACGTTGCTGTCCGTGTCCGGGCATCTTGCCGAAAATGCCGCCATAGGCAATGGCTATCCGGGCATGCGATGTCTGGTAATTGTCGTTCGTTATCTTATACGTGGCGGCGTCTAATGCCGGTTTCTCTACAAAAAAGTCCGTGATACGCCCCTTTGCCGTTGTTAAACGGCCCCCTGTTTTTTCAAGCGTCTTATCAGGAAGAGCGAACAATATCGCTACAAAAAGAGCGGCAAGCAATAGCAGGGCGATCGTAAGTAAAGCCATTTTCTTAAAAGGGATTTGCCCGATGAACATCATCAGGTAGCAAATAACAAATAAGATAACGCTTGTGGAGATATTGTCTAAAAAGATGAGCGCACAGACAACGCCTACTCCAATCATTATATAATTAAACACTTTGTTAATTCCCAATTTCCCCTGCTTGCTTAAAAGGAATGCAATAAACGCCACGCTGGCTAATTTGGCAATCTCGGAAGGTTGGAAGCTTATGCCAAACAGGTTCAGGAAGCGGTGCGCCTCATTGGTTTCTTTTCCGAATACGGGGGTTACAGCCAGCAACACAGCCGAAACGGGCAACAAAATAATCAAAGCGGAAAAGAAGCGGGAAGGAACATTGTGTAAAAGCAGGATAAGTACGGACCCTGCCGACAGGAAAGAAGCATGGCGTACCACCGGCGCCCAGTAATCCGAATTTTTATAGGTAAGCGTACTTGTAGCGCTGAATACCTCAATCAGTGAAATCAGACAAAGAAACATGAATATAATCCATATCACCCTGTCTCCCTTAAATAATTTATTTGCCAACTCCATGCTTTACAAATTAAGTACACAATTCTTAAACTGCTTCCCCCGGTCTTCATAGCTGGTGAAAAGGTCGAAACTGGCGCAGCAGGGAGACAATAAAACAGTATCCCCTTTCTGTGCCAATCGATAGGCCTTGTCTACAGCCTCCTGTATGGAACGGGCGTCTTCTGTTTTCACCCCTTTTCCGTCAAAGAAGGCATGTAGTTTGGTATTATCGACGCCTAAGAAAATCAAGGCGTTCACCTTCTCTTTCACCAATTCTTCTATTTCCGAATAATCATTTCCCTTATCTATGCCTCCCAGTATCAGAACTACTTTAGTTGTCATACTTTGCAAAGCATACCAACAAGAGTTAACGTTGGTAGCTTTCGAATCGTTCACATAATCTACGCCTCTTACTCTGGCTACTTTTTCCAGCCGGTGTTCAACTCCTGCAAAGTCGCTCAGCGATGCGCGGATATTTTCATCATGAATATCCATCAGCTTAGCCGTAATGCCTGAGGCCAACGAATTATACAAGTTGTGCGTGCCCGTCAGGGCTAATAAATCTTGTTCCATAATAAATAAATCCTTGTTTGTGTCAATAATCAATTGTTCTTTTTCTACATATCCTTTAACGCCTTCCTGAGGTTTCAGGGCAAAAGGATAAAGAGCCGCTATGGGCTTTCTTTTAGCAACTTCCCTGATAATTACGGGGTCGTCATTCCAAAAAATAAAGGCATCCTTTTCCGTTTGATTTTGTATGATACGGAATTTCGAGTCGATATACTTTTGCATGCTGTAATCATAACGGTCCAAATGATCGGGCGTTATATTCAATAATACGGCGATGTCAGCCTTAAAACGATACATATTATCCAACTGAAAACTGCTCAGCTCTACCACGTAGCAGGCATGAGGGCTTTCCGCTACCTGCAAAGCCAGGCTGTTTCCCACATTCCCGGCCAGGCCAACGTCAAGGCCTGCTTCTTTAAGGATGTGATACGTCAGCATCGTTGTAGTGGTCTTCCCGTTACTGCCGGTAATGCAAATCATGGTAGCATCCGAATACCGCCCGGCAAATTCTATTTCGGAAATAACAGGTATATCCCTTTTTACCAGTTCTTCTATTACGGGCGCTTTGCCGGATATGCCGGGGCTTTTGATTACTTCCCCGGCAGAAAACAGTTCGCTTTCCGTATGGCGTCCTTCCTCCCAGCGGATACCTCTGCTGTCTAACATCTCTTTGTATTCCGGTTTGATGGCAGACGAATCGGAAACAAACACGTCAAACCCTTTCGCTTTCGCCAGGATAGCGGCTCCTGTTCCACTCTCCCCGGCTCCTAATATTACAATCCGCTCTTTCATTATCTCATCTTCAGGGTTACAATTGTTATAGCCGCTAAAATAATTCCTATCAACCAGAACCGGACTACAATCTTCGATTCGGGTACAATATTAAACGGTTTCTGTATAATCGCATTTATCCCCGCATTCCCGGCCTTCTGGAAATGGTGGTGCAAAGGCGTCATTTTAAATACGCGCTTACCTGTTCCATATTTTTTCTTTGTATATTTAAAATAAAATACCTGAGTCATTACAGATAGGCTTTCTGCAAGAAATATTCCACAAAATATGGGAATCAATAACTCTTTACGTATGATAATGGCAAACACGGCAATGATACCTCCCAGCGTAAGGCTGCCGGTGTCGCCCATAAACACTTGGGCCGGATAGGAATTATACCAGAGAAAACCTATCGCCGCTCCAATAAGAGCCGCAGCAAAAACCACCAGTTCCTGCGCTCCGGGAATAAACATGATATTCAGGAAAGAAGCAAATTCGGCGTGAGACGACATATAGGCCAATATCCCCAGAGCGACTCCGATAATGGCCGAACTCCCGGCCGCCAAACCGTCTAACCCATCCGTCAGATTAGCCCCGTTCGATACGGCTGTCACAATAAAAATAACAATCAAAATAAAAATCGCCCAGGTTGCTTCGGTTTTGTACTTCCCCGCCCAACCGGCCAATAGTGCGTAATCGAAATTATTATTTTTGAGGAAAGGAATGGTTGTTTTGGTAGATTTGGTTTCAACCGGATGGAAATTCACCGATTCTACGGTGTTATTTTCTTCATTGAACACTTCGATATTCTCACGGATTACAACGTCCGGACTCATATACAAGACAACCCCGACAATTAATCCAAGCCCTACCTGCCCGATTATCTTAAACCGTCCCTGCAAACCATCCTTATTCTTACGGAATACCTTAATATAATCGTCTGCAAACCCGATGCATCCCAGCCAGAGTGTTGTAATGATCATCAGGATAAGGTAGATATTATCCAACCGGGCGCAAAGCAAAACAGGCGCAAGGATAGCAATAATAATGATAATCCCCCCCATCGTAGGCGTCCCTTTTTTATTCATTTGTCCTTCCAGCCCCAATTCGCGAACTGTTTCACCTATTTGCAGTTGTTGCAATTTGTTAATGATACGCCGCCCTATCGCCGTAGATATAAAAAGAGATAGAATCAACGCTAATCCCGAACGGAAAGAAATGTATTTAAACACGCCCGCTCCGGGGAAATCCAACTGGTCTAAATAGGTAAAAAGATAATATAACATAGTGTGTGTTTATCGTTGTTGGGTTACAAATATTTCTCTTAGTTTCTCTCTGTCGTCAAAAGGATGCTTTACGCCTTTTATTTCCTGGTAATCTTCATGCCCTTTGCCGGCAACAAGGATTACGTCTCCTTTTTTAGCTAAAGCCGTAGCCGTCTTAATCGCCTGAGTGCGGTCCGTAATACATAATGTACGCGCTAAGTCTTTATCCGTTAGTCCTGCTGCCATATCGTTTATGATATCGTTTGGTTCTTCAAAGCGAGGGTTGTCTGCGGTTAAAATTACCTGGTCGCTCAAGCGCGCCGCCTCTTGCGCCATAATCGGGCGTTTTCCTTTATCCCGGTTCCCACCGGCGCCTACTACCGTGATAATACGCCCTTTGTTGTCCAATACTTCACGAATACTGTTTAGTACATTCGTCAGGGCGTCTGGCGTATGGGCATAATCTACAATGGCCGTATAACCGAGCGGAGACGGGATTGTTTCAAATCTTCCGGATACGGAATGAAGCGTACTAAGCGCTACTAATATTTCTTCCGGTTCCTTCCCTAAAGCGACAGCCGCGCCATAAACGGCCAACAGGTTATACGCATTAAAACGCCCTACAAAATGAACCGTTACTTCCTTTCCGTTTATTAACAAGTCTGTTCCCTCAAAGTGAGACTCCAATATCTTTCCTTTAAAATCAGCCATCGTCCGGAGAGAATACGTCTGTTTTTTAGCCGCCGTATTCTGTAGCATAACCAATCCCGCCTTATCATCTATATTGGCTAAGGCAAACGCCGTAGCCGGCAGACTGTCAAAAAAACGCTTTTTGGTTTTCAGGTAATTTTCCACGGTCTTATGATAGTCTAAATGATCGCGCGTGAGGTTTGTGAAAATTCCGCCGTCGAACGACAGTCCACTGATACGTTTCTGATCTATCGCATGGGAACTCACTTCCATAAAGGCATATTCGCATCCGGCGTCTACCATTTCGGCCAGTAATCTTTGCAGCGTAACCGGATCGGGTGTTGTATGATCCGTTGGAACGGCTTTATCATTTATATAATTACAAACCGTAGACAGCAAACCGGCTTTGTATCCCATTTTCCGGAACATCTCGTAAAGCAACGTGGCAATCGTTGTCTTCCCATTCGTACCTGTAACGCCTGTTAAGATTAATTTATCCGACGGATAGCCATACCAGGCAGCCATTAATTTCCCTAAAACATCAGCCGAATCTTTTACTGCGATAAAAACCGCTTTCTCTGTAAGCGCTTCGGGTACTTCTTCGCAAACTACGGCTACGGCGCCCCTGGCAATAGCGCTTTCTATATAGGCATGCCCGTCGGCAGCCGTACCGCGTACGGCCACAAACAATGAACCGTACGCGGTTTTACGCGAATCGGATTGTATATTGCTTATTTCAGGATTATCCATTCCGCCTGTATCCTGAACGCCTAATGATTCAATCAGTGTTTTTAGTTTCATCGTTTTATTGTAATGTTATTGTAATTGTTTGTCCTTTCTGCACTTGCGCCCCGGGTTGAACAGACTGCCTGACCACCCGTCCGAAACCGGTAAGCTCTACTTTCAGCCCGGCGTCTTCCAGCAGATAAACCGCATCTTTAGCGCCCATACCTACTACATGGGGAACGAGCCCTTTCCGTACATTTATATTATCCAATTCTATCCGGTCGTCCTTTGCTTTTGCCTGCGCCCAGGGAGATTTGATATGGTTCGGCGTTGCTTTAATGTCTAATTCCCGCAATACTTGTCGCAAGGCCTGCATATTGCCCGCCTTAGGCGTTGGAACAAGGACGGCAAGCGAGTCAACCTCAACCTCGCGAATATCATACCGCATCCGGTTGGCGCTGATCTTTTCGGCGATTGATTTTACAACAGCCCCCGACATAGTTCCGCCGGAAGGATATCCAATCCGGGGGCGGCGTATAAGAACCATGCAAGAGAACTCCGGGTTGTCTGCCGGAAAATACCCGGCAAAAGAAACCTGATGCCCGCTGCCCTGATAGCTGCCTCCTTCGGCAATTTGCGCCGTACCGGTCTTGCCTGCTATCCGGATAGCGTTGGAATGAGCCGGTTTTCCTGTTCCCTTTTCTACAACTCCTTCCAGCATACCTTGTATAATGCGCAATGTCTTATCCGAACAAATCGAAGATTTAATAACTTCTGTGGAAAAGCGATGGACAACCTCTCCGTTCTTTACGATTTCTTTTGCAAATATCGGGCGAAGCATTTTACCGTCGTTCGCGATAGCGTTGAAGAAGTTGAGCGTATAGATAGGAGGAATCTGGGTTTCATAGCCAAACGACATCCAGGGCAAGGCGGTTGCCGACCAATTCGACTTTGTTTTATCCGGCATACGGATAACAGAATACCCGGCTCCCGGTATTTCTATCCGTAAATCCTCCGTTAAACCTAAGCGTTGAATCCCTTCTACAAATTTCTCCGGCTGTGTAGCATACCCGTTAAGGATTGTTTTAGCCACTCCGATATTCGATGAAAACCAAATCGCTTCTTCTACCGTTATTACCCCGTAGCCTCCCCGGTGCCAGTTATGGTCTCTTATTTTCTGTCCGGCATACGGATAAACGCCGTTGCCGGTATCCACTAAATCGGATGGCTGGCATTTGCCGTCTTCAAGGGCTACCATAATAGAAGCCACCTTAAAAGTAGAACCCGGCTCCAACATGTCGGAGATGGCATGATTCTTCGTTTTTTCGTCATAAACGCCGGTTCTCTTCCTTGCCATATTGGTAATTGCCTTCACTTCTCCTGTCTCTACCTCCATAACAATAGCCGTCCCCGATTCCGCATCCGTATACCGGAGCATATCCACCAATGACTTTTCAGTAATATCCTGTATTTCTATATCGATTGTTGAACGTACATCCATTCCTGCTACCGGTTCCACTTTTGCAATATTTGTCCAGGCCCCATTCACCCTGCGTACGGCATTCAATCCGGGTACGCCGCGCAACAGCGAATCGTATTGCATCTCCAGTCCACTCCGGCCTTTTGTCACCCCTGTGGAGTCTATTTCGCCAAAGACGTCTCCAATCGTACGGGAGGCCAAAGAGCCGAACGGGCGTTGGCGTTCAACCATCTCCCTGGCATAAAATCCGCTTTTGTTCCTGCCCAAACGGAAAAAAGGATACGTACGCATTTCTTTCAGTTGCGAATAAGAAACCTTTGGGCCATATACCGTGTATTGCCTGCTTTTACTTTTAAGGCCTTTCATTAAATACGCTTTATATTCCGCCGCCGTTTTTCCGCCGGGGTTTTTGGCTAAGTAATAAGCCAGCGAATCCACGCCGTTCGTTTTTGACATCAAAAAAGTATCCGTACCATTCACCTTCGGTTTGGACGTCGAATCCAGTTTAAACCATTCCGTGTTAAAATCAATGTACGTATAGTAACGGGGAACGCTGGTGGCCATCAGCCGCCCGTCGGAAGAATAGATATTTCCCCGGCTCGGATATACTAACTTGTCGGAATGTTTCTGCTTTTCGGCAATTTTCTTCCATTCTTCATGGTCTACAAAAGCCGTCCGGATTGTACGGAAAACAACTCCGCCCGCAACCAGCATCAACAGTAAAATTACGACAACGTAGCGAAGAAGCGCCTGGCTACCCCGTTGTTCGGCTTCTCTTATTTCGTCTTTTTCCGCCATTTTTACTTAAATAATTCATAAGGAGGGCTTTTGGAGCCTTCCAGCTCAAGCCCTTGTTGTTCAACGAGCGATTCTATCTGTGATTGCCTGCTATTCCCTGTCAGCTCAGACGAAATAGACAGGGCTTCATAACGCAAATCGCGCAATTGCTGCTGCAAATGGTCTATTTCTCTTAATTTCTGCATGCAGGTATAGCGGTTGCCTATAAAGAAAAAGACAAGTATTACCACCAGCACAATCATTTTCGTGTGACGGAGGAAGAAATCCCAGTCTAAGATTTCGCCTCCCAGTATATACAGGAACCTGTTCTCTTTTCTTTTTTTCTTTTTTCTATCTGCCGCCATCTTGCTGTTTCACTTCTGCTATTCGTAATTTAGCGCTTCGCGAACGGGGATTTCTTTTTATCTCCTCTTCCGAAGGCGTGAGCGCTTTCGTATGTATCAAACGGAAAGGCGTTTCTACGTTTCCATAAAAATCCTGTATCGTTTTCCCTTCAAAATTTCCTGTCTTCAGGAAATTCTTAACCAGCCTGTCTTCTAATGAATGATACGTTATTACCGCCAGCCGTCCGCCGGGTTTGATTACGTCTAATGTTTGATTCAACATATCTTTCAAAGCCTGCAATTCATGATTCACTTCTATACGCAGGGATTGGAAGAACCGGGCCAAAAACTTCTTTTCCCTGTCTTTGCTTGTAAAAGGTTTTATAATTTGTAACAACTGTTCGATAGATTCTATTTTTTTGATATCCCGGTTCCTCACTATCAAGGAAGCCAATTTCCCGGCGGTCTTCAATTCTCCGTACAAATAGAATATATCAGCTAACGCTTCTTCCGGATAGGTATTCAGTACATCTGCGGCAGTATGGCCGGCGCGCGTATTCATGCGCATATCTAATTTTCCTTCAAAACGAAACGAAAAGCCTCTTTGTTCATCGTCAAAATGATGGGAAGAAACGCCTAAGTCTGCCAATACGCCGTCTACCTTGCCCGCTACCTGATGATAGCGCATGAAATTATGCAAATACCGGAAATTACTCCTGACAAATACAAAACGCGTATCATGAAGTATATTTCGTTCCGCATCGGCATCCTGATCGAACCCGAACAAACGGCCTTTTTCTTTCAGCCGGCTTAATATACCGAGGGAATGTCCGCCTCCGCCAAATGTAACGTCTACATAAATACCGGAAGGAATTATCCGTAAACCATCCAAACTCTCCTGCAACATAACAGGAACATGATAACAACCTTCCATTTACCTTTTCTGCATCTTTATATTAAAATCAGGGTAAAAATACACATTTACATCGGTACATCCCAAATAGTTATAAAAGAAAGGACAGAAAAAGTTTTCAACAGGTAAAACAGGGCGTTTTCATCGTAAAAAAGAATAAAAACTGCCTCCGGAATAAAAAGAAATCATTTTACCGGGGCCGGCGTCCTATGTGTGTACTATGAATATGAAATTATTCGCGTACTTTTGCCGTCATATTTTTTTTATTTATGAAAATAGGTTCGATAGATTTGGGCATACGGCCTGTATTGCTGGCTCCCATGGAAGATGTTACAGATATTTCTTTCCGTTTGATGTGTAAACATTTCGGAGCGGATATGGTATATACCGAATTTGTATCCAGTGATGCATTAATCCGCCATGTTAATAAAACCAAACAAAAGCTTACCGTTTCCGACGATGAACGCCCGGTAGCCATTCAAATCTACGGAAAAGAAGTAGAAGCGATGGTAGAGGCTGCCCGTATCTGTGAGGAAGCAAAGCCGGATATACTGGATTTAAACTTCGGATGCCCGGTTAAGAAAGTGGCGGGAAAAGGCGCCGGAGCAGGCATGTTGCACAATATTCCGTTAATGCTTGAAATCACCCGTGAAGTAGTAAAGGCCGTAAAAATACCTGTCACCGTAAAAACCCGTTTGGGCTGGGATAAAAACGAACCGGTTATCGAACAATTGGCCGAACCGTTACAGGATTGCGGAATAGCGGCGCTCAGCATACATGGACGTACACGGAGCCAGATGTATACCGGCGAGGCAGACTGGGCGCCGATTGGCAAAGTAAAAGAAAATCCACGCATACATATTCCTGTTATCGGGAACGGAGATGTTACATCCGCCCAAATCTGCAAAGAGTATTTTGAAACATACGGTGTAGACGCCATTATGATAGGGCGGGGCAGCATAGGACGCCCCTGGATATTTGAAGAAGTAAAATATTATTTAAAAACAGGCGCGCCATTACCTCCCCAACATTTTCAATGGTATCTTGCCATACTAAAAAAGCAGGTTTTACAAAGCGTGGAGAGACTGGATGAACACCGGGGTATTTTGCATATCCGGAGGCACTTGGCCGCCACTCCGCTATTTAAAGGTATCTATGATTTCAGGCAAACACGAATTAATTTGCTGCGTGCAGAGACAATTGACGAACTGTTTAGCATAATGGACGATATTCCAGACAAATACGGATTTCGATAAAATCATCCAAAATAAGTGTATATTGTTCCTTTGAGACATTTTTGATACATTATGTTACAAAAATAGGGGATTATCATTTGGAAAGTTTTCTATATTTGTCACAGAGTTTTTTTCATAGTATTTTAGATCTAAGGTTAACAAGTCTTTGTGGAGAAGGAATCGTGAGATTGCTTCTTCAGAAAGCAAATAAAAAAAACCATCCTGCGTTAAGGATGGTTTTTTAACTTTATATCTTATTCTTTGGTAGCCTTTATCAGGGCAAAAGGAATACTTAATTTCAAACCGCCATACTTCCGGGCATATTCATTAAGGCCTTGCTCTATTTGATTGAATATTTCATCCGCTTTGTCTGTTGGTAAAAGAGCTTTCCACGAATCCATGAATGCCAGCCGGATGAAATAATGGTTAAGCATTGCCGTTCCGTCGGCAAACCGGTAGTTAAACTGGTCGTATTCCAATTCTTTTATGATAAAGCCATCCTTTTGAAGCCATGATTTTATCTTCTCAATAGCCGGGCGTTTATGTGCGATGTGTTCGTGCATTTGTTCTATTTCCTTGTGTAAACCTGTTTTTTCGAGAACATGTTCCATTTCCCCATAAAACTCAAACATGCTTTGTTCCAAATTCATGGTTTGGAGAAATTGTCCGCCGGGTTTCAATATCCGTGCACATTCAGACAATACTTTGTCTATATCTCTCACATTGTTGATGCCGTTATTGCTCGTAATTAAGTCAACCGAATGATTGGATAAGGGAATGGATTCCGCCACGCCTTCTATGATACGGATGTTGAAAATACCATAACAACCGATTTTTACTCTCGCTCTCTCCACAAGCTCTTTCCAGGGGTCTATCCCGTAAACAATTGAACGGCTCCCAAGCCGCATAGCCAGTTCTGTCAATGGAAATCCTGAACCGAATCCGATATCGAGAGCCGTAATATCCGGCTTGTATTCAACTGCTTCAAGCAATTTCAGCCCAAAAGGAGCCGACCAAAAGGGCAATTCGTCAAATCCGGTAATTACATCGCCCGGATCGAACGGGTTATTTAATTCATTCACGCGTAATATTTATTTTGTTGATAACGTCCTTGCTTTTACCCGGTACATGTTTCCCGTTTTTAGTTATTACTCATGATTATGAGTAACTTAATCATATCCGTGCTCTAAATTACGAAAGAATTTAATATCCTGGTGCAAAATCAAAAAAAATCATTATAATGTATCGAGTAAACCATTATAGTGGTTTAGCAAAAGCATCATAGTGGTTTATCAAAAACACTATAATGGTTTACTGAAGGCATTATAATGATTTTTTTATACGGAGTAAGTGTATGACTTCCGCATTCTCTAATATGGAAACAAATGTAAAATAGAATGGACCAAATACGGGGTAAATCTCAAAAAAATATAAAATACGTGTCTTTTCAGGTAATCATTTAGGCATATCTGCCGGATTTTATTTCTTTTAAGGTATAGAGAGGAATTTAATACCTGGTATCATTTGGGAAAAGCTGTAAACATACAATCGCTGTTTGAACAGATTGCGAATAGTAATCCGAAGGCATTTCAGTTGTTTTTTGATTATACGTATTCCATGCTATACCGGTATACAAATTACTTTGTTGAAGATAGCGAGCTGTGTAAAGATGTTATTTCCGAGGTATACTTTTATATCTGGCAGAACAGGGAAAAGTTGCCTGCTATACGGAACTGTGAGAACTATCTCTTTATTTGCGCCCGTAACCAGTCGCTGAACTACCTGAAGACGGCGAACCGCTACCAGAAGATACGGTTTGAACAGTCGGACCCGGATTCGGATATGGATATACAGGAGTTGTGTGAAAGCGCTACGCCGGAACAGGATGTTCTGGATGAAGAACTGAAGAATATAATAGAATTGACAATAAATGCTTTACCCCAAAGATGCAGGCTTATATTCTTTATGATACGCGAAGAAGAGATGACGTATAAAGAGGTGGCGGAAATTCTGGAAATATCAGAACGTACGGTACAGGCGCAAATGTGTATCGCATTAAAAAAGATTGGTATAGTAGTAAAAGAGTATCAGAATGCCGGAATTGCCGGTTAGGTAAAAACTGTAAAAAGAAGAATGATGAATGTGCAACAAAGTAATGATTGGGACACGATAGCAAGTTTATTTGCAAATAATGAGGAAGACAGCAATCATTCATTGCCGGACTTAAAGGATGAAGACCGGCAGCTTCTTGGTATCATGAAGAGTATCAGGTTGGATTGTGATTACGATGAGGCTTCCCGTATAAAGAACGAAGTGCTGGAAAAGACGTACCATAAAATGTTTAATAACAAAAGCAAATCCGGCGGCGGCAATAACCGGAATCCCTATATCATCCTGTTTTCCATAGCGGCTTCCATAGCTATATTGTTAAGTATTTCAAATATTTATATTTATCGTATGGTCAAACATGCGGAAGAAATATCCCTGGTTGTTTTTTCTTCCCCCAATGCGGTTTCCAATGTTATGCTGCCCGATAGTTCGCAGGTTACGCTTAATGCAGGCAGTACGCTTGCGTATGAAACGGATTATAACAGAAATCTACGGAAAGTACGTCTTGAAGGAGAAGCTTTTTTTGACGTCCGTCCAAACGCAGAAAAAGCATTTATCGTATCGGCAGACAGGGTAGAGGTGAAAGTACTTGGAACGGTATTCAATATATCGGCTTATCCGGAAAACGGTGAAATAATAACAAGCCTGATAAGCGGATCGGTACAGTTGGACAACAGGGAGGCCGAACCAATCTGTCATTTGCAGCCCGGAGAATCGGCTGTGTACGACAAAGAAACAGCCGAAATAAAAATAGATTATTACGAACCGGAATATGCTACCGGCTGGGTGACGGGTAAACTGCTTTTCAGAAAAAAACCATTCTCCGACATCTGTAAGGCGTTAGAGAAAAAATTCAACTGTTCAATCGACGTGAAAAACGAAGAACTCCATAAGAAACTGTTCACGGGAAAATTCCTGAGCGGCGAAACGCTTCCGGAGATTTTAAGCATCATACAGATTAATATTCCATTCAGGTACAAAACAGAAAATAATCACATAACAATTTATTGACAGATTTATGAAACTCTATTTCGTCCTTGCAGCGTTCTTATCCATAGGACTTGCAGGTTATTGCACGCCGGATAACCGGAAAGTAACAGACGGTTACCCTGTCGCTAATTTTGCTTTGACGGTAAACGCTTCGGAAAACGGCGATTTTTTTGGACAGATATTCCGGAATCCCGGACAGTTGGGCGAATGGTTGGAAAAGAAAGGCGCCGTAACGTTTTATATTGAAAAAGGGAATGAACGGCATCCGTTCTCCGGGTTTGAAGACAAACAGATCGAACGCGTCTTTCCTTTTGTTAAAGGTTCGTACCGGCAGTCGCCGCTTATATCGGCGCAGATTCGTACCGAAACCTTTTGCCCGTTAGGGATTAATGATTTAGATGCCTCCTCCCTGCCGGCATTGTTCCTCGAAATAAACTGTATGAATACAACGGAGCAGGAAACATTCACGCTGAAAATCAAACCGGACGCTTCGCTGGTCAGCGGCGTACAGCCTTGTAATACGGCAGGATATTCGGGAATCATGAACCCGGAATTTCAACTGACGAGCAACGACGTAACAACGTGGAAGAACGGAGAGCTGTCAATAGACGTAGCGCTAACGCCCAACCGGCCAAAGACAATCCGCCTCCTCCTTACCTTTTACGATAAAGAATGGATTACGGCAAACCGCTTCAGGGATATAACGGAAATGACGGATTATAGCTACGCTGCATGGAAGATACTGAAAACGAATACCCGGTTGTTTAGCGACGCCATTCCCGAAACAGGGGATAAAGAACTCGATACCTACCTGCGCTGGTATATGATTCCGGGGATATCCCTTACAAAATGCACGAAGAACAACGAAATAGTAACCATGGGATATTGTGAGTTAAACCAGCGGGACAGCTACTGGACCTCCTGGCTGCATTTAGTGTTGTTCAAGGAACTGGAAAAAAAGATGATTGAAGAAAGCGTCGCCGCCCAGCAACCGTCCGGCAAAATACCGACCACAATCCTTCCGCTGATTGAACGGGAAGACGATCTTGATATCAATGCCTTTTTTATCTTACGGATTGCCCGTTTTTATCAGTTATACCATGATAAAAAGGAATTGCTTACGTACTGGCCTTCCCTGAAGAAAGCGATGGATTGGCTTATCTCGCGCGATTCCAACGGAAACGGATTGCCCGTGCAGATTTCTTTCTGGGGAGACTGGAAAGATGTGGGCGGGATAGAAGGACGGATGTATTCGCCTTTCTCCGGCCTTATCTATTTGGCGGCGCTCAAACAAATGGCGTTTATGAGTAAGGAATGTGCGGATGAAGAAAGCCGCCGGCAATACGAAGCCGCCTATGAAAAGGGCTTTCGCTTTATCAATAAGCCGGTTGAAGAAGGCGGGCTTTGGAACGGAAAGTATTATTGCCAGTTGTGGAAAAACGGGGAAGTGAACAACAAGCTCCTGCAAGACCAGACGATCGGCATCCTGTTTGATGTAGTCCCCCGCGAAAGAGCGTTGAGCATCCTCTCTTCTTTGAACGGGATGAGCCGGACGGCTTACGGGATATGCGAAACCTATCCTTATTATCCGGCAGAATTCGGATACCCTCCGGCAACCTACCATAATGGGGCGGTCTGGCCATGGCTGAGCTTCATGGATTGCTGGGCGCGTATTCGTGCCGGGAAAGAAAAGGAAGCGGTTGATTTGATTAAGAAGGTAGCCTATGCAGACCTGGTAGCCTCGGGTGACTGGTCGCCCAACGAACATATTAACAGCCTGACGGGAGAGAACCTGGGCTTTATCCTGCAAGGATGGAATTCCGGCCTTTTCGGATTGGTTTATTTCGGTTTGTTACATCAGGGAATTATCCCGTAAATTTATATACGCATGAATCACATAATCAACTTATCGTTTACATTTATTATTACCTGTGTTATTTCCTGCCTGTGTTTGTCTTGCCATAAGCAATCATCTCTCGCGTCTGTCGAAAAAGGATTCAGGGAAGTCCCGGACTCTGTCCGGATAGGATGCTATTGGTACTGGCTGTCGGATAATATCTCGAAAGAAGGGGTGATAAACGACCTTCATGCCATGAAAAAGGCGGGTATAACCAGAGCCTACATCGGAAATATAGGGCTTGACAACTTTCCTTACGGGGAAGTGAAAATATTTACGCCCGAATGGTGGGACGCTATACATGCCGCCTTGAAAACGGCAACGGAATTAGATATTGAAATAGGGATGTTCAACAGTCCGGGCTGGAGCCAGTCCGGCGGGCCGTGGATTAAGCCCGCGCAAAGTATGCGTTACCTTGCTTTTACAGACAAGCAGGTGAAAGGGCCGCAAACCGTTTCGGTGCGCTTCCCGGAGTTTTCAGACAGCACGCAGTTGGTGCGCGTGATAGCCTGTCCCGTAAAGACGGATGCGTATCGTAAATCTTTTAAAGTAAGGCAGGTGGGGTATGAGCCTGTAACCCTCCGTATGCCTGTTGATGAAAGTGAGGTAATCAGGAGTTTGAAATTGTCTACCAAAGACTATTTCCATACTGTCGCCCAATTGCAGGTAAAAGAGGGAAACGTCTATAAAACGATACGTACGTTCGAGATAGACCGCACGAATTACCAGAATATCGTAGGCTTCGACCGGTATGCCCCGGTAGCGATTTCTCTGCCCGACACCAGGACGTCCGAATTAAGGCTGCTGCTGGAGGCCCCCGTGGGTACGTATGGAGAGGCCAATGCCGAAGTGACGCTCTCGTCCGAGCCGGCGCTTGAACGTTATCCCGAACAGTCGCTGGCCAAAATGTTTCAGCGCCCGCTGCCCTACTGGCATGTTTATATGTGGGAAAAGCAGGATTGGTATAACTCGGTTTCCGAATATGCCATCCCGGCAGAGAAAGTAACCGATATAACGGCTTCCCTTTCGAAAGACGGCACGCTCCAATGGGACGTGCCGGAAGGAACATGGAATATATCGTTGCTGGAAATGAAAACGACTGGAGTTACCAATGCGCCGGCAACGCCTGACGCAACAGGGCTTGAAGTAGACAAAATGAGTAAGGAACATGTAGCGGCCCATTTTGACGCATTTATGGGTGAAATACTCCGCCGTATACCCGAAGCAGACCGTAAATCGTTGAAAATCGCTGTTCAGGACAGCTATGAAACCGGCGGACAAAACTGGACGGACGGCATGATTGAGCGTTTCCGCGAAACGTACGGATACGATCCCTTGCCTTATCTGCCTGCCATGACAGGTAAAATAGTAGGGAATGAGGATATTTCTTCCCGTTTCTTATGGGATTTACGCCGCTTTGTGGCCGACCGCATCGCCTATGATTATGTAGGAGGGCTAACGGAAATATGCCACAAACACGGACTTACTACCTGGCTTGAAAATTACGGGCACTGGGGATTCCCTGGCGAGTTCCTGCAATACGGGGGACAATCGGACGAGATTGGCGGCGAGTTCTGGAGCGTAGGCGAATTGGGGGATATCGAAAACCGGGCGGCCTCGTCAAGCGCCCATATCTATGGAAAGAGGCGCGTATGGTCGGAATCCTGTACGAGCGGAGGCCCTAACTTCGGCCGTTATCCATACGATATGAAACCGCGGGTAGACCGTTTTTTCACGGAAGGCATCAATGCCACCCTGCTGCATCTGTATATACATCAGCCGTATGAAGACCGTAATCCGGGGATGAGCGCCTGGTTTGGGAACGACTTTCATCGCAAGAATACCTGGTTCGGACAGATGGATTTGTTTACCGGCTATCTGCGCCGGGCAAACTTACTCCTTCAACAGGGGGATTATGTGGCCGACGCGGCTTATTTTATCGGCGAAGACGCCCCTAAGATGACCGGCGTGGAAGACCCGGAATTACCCAAAGGATACGCTTACGATTATATCAATGCCGAAGTACTGATGACGAGAGCTACCGTAAAAGACGGCTATTTAACGTTGCCCGGCGGCATGCGTTACCGTTTGCTGATATTGCCCGCCCAGCAATCCATGCGACCGGAATTGTTGAAGAAAATCAAACAACTCGCACAAGACGGGTTGGCTATCTATGGTCAAGCGCCGCTTTATTCTCCGAGCTTGTCGGGATATCCCCAGGCAGACGGGGAAGTAAAGCGCTTGGGAGAAGAATTGTTTGCAGAAAACCGCAGTGGCAACGGGAAAATATTCCACAGGGGAACGGATTTGCAGAAGGCGCTCAACGAGCTGGGTATAATTCCCGACTTCAAAACGGCAGATAATGCGCCGCTGTCTTATATACACCGTACAACCGGCGACGGAGAAATTTATTTCGTATCGAACCAAAGCGATAAGAAAGTGTCTGTTGAATGTGGTTTCCGCGTAGCGGCCGGCTTGCAGCCTGAACTGTGGAACCCGCTAACCGCCGAAATACGCCGTCTGCCCGCTTTCGCGCGTGCAGGGGATATGACAAGCCTTTCGCTGGAACTGGATAGTTATGAAAGCGCCTTCGTTGTCTTCCGCAAAGGGAATAAAACGGCCGGCGACAAACCGAACTTCCAGGCGAAAGAGGTGGTCTGTACAATAAATACGCCGTGGCAGGTCGCTTTCGAGAAAGGAAAGAGGGGGCCGGAAACGCCGGTCGTATTCAGCCAACCGGCCGACTGGAAAGATTCGGACGACGAACGGATCAGATATTTCTCAGGCGAAGCCGTATATACAACTTCTTTTACGCTCGGCAGTTTGCCTGCAAAGGAATTATATGTAGACCTGGGGAAAGTGATGGTAATGGCTAAAGTGAAGATAAACGGACAGTATGCCGGCGGCGTATGGGCCTGTCCATACCGCCTGAACGTAACGGATTACCTGCAGGAGGGAGAAAACAGGATAGAAGTTACCGTAGCGAACAACTGGCAAAACCGTCTGATAGGCGACCAGCGTTTACCCGAAAACGAACGCCCTACGTGGACGCCGGTTAATCCCTGGAAAGCGGACTCGCCTCTCCAGTCTTCGGGATTACTCGGGCCGGTTGAAATACAGGCTTATGATTATGAAGTTATTGCCCGCTAAAGCCGCTGATTACTTTAAATAAATAATACAAAATGGAAAAATTATTGAAACAAGTAGCATTTATTGCTGTTGCCTGTATGTTGCAGGCAGGTATGGCGGAAGTCGTAGCACAGGAACGGGAGCGGAACATTTACCTGCCCGAAACGGATTTTCACCAGAAAGTGGTTCGCCCGTATGTTGAATGGGAGCCAGACCCGGATTACCGGCATGCGTCAGTGGAGGCGCACGAGGCTTTCCGCGACGTTAAATTTTCTGTCCGTTTGCATTGGGGTATTTACTCCATCCGGCAGATGAACGGCGAATCGTGGGGGTTCCTCGGTCTGCCGGACGAAAAGAAACAGGAATATAACGAGTTGTATAAAGAATTTAACCCTGCCGCATTCGATGCGAGGGAATGGATGGGGTTGTTCCGCCGTGCCGGCCTGCAGGCCATCGCATTCACCGCCAAACATCATGAGGGCTTTTCCATGTTCGACACAAAGACCCGCGTTGTGCGCCGCGTAAACTATCTCGACAGGAATAATCCCATAGAGGAATGTAATTTGGCCTATAGTATTATGGAGACGCCTTTCAGGCGCGATATCGTGAAAGAACTTTGTGAGGCCGCACGTGACAGCAGCCTGAAGATAGACCTCTACTTCTCGCATCCCGACTGGTACGACGCCGACTTCCGGCCTTATAACTCCCATCCTCTCGCTACGATGAGCGTAGAAAACAATCCACAGATATACGGCGAACATTTTCCGTTCAATTCCACGAAGATAATGACGCCCGAACGTACGCCGGAAGAGACGCGCCGCATGATGATGCGTCACCGTGAACAATTGCGCGAACTGCTTACGAACTACGGAAAGATAGACATGCTTTGCCTCGATCAGTGGCTTGGCGCAGACGTATGGGAAGAAACGAAAGCTACCGTGAAGATGATTCGCCGCTTACAGCCCGACGTCATGATTCGTTGCCGCGGCATAGGCAACTACGGCGATTATTATACGCCGGAAGGATTTGTGCCGGGCAGCAAAGAGAATACCAATATGCCCTGGATGGTGATTTATCCGCTGGCGTCTTCTTTTTCGTATGATAAGAATGGCGATAACTATAAAGGTGCAGCGTGGATTATCCGCAACCTGACAGACGCCGTGTCTAAAGGAGGCAGTTTTATGGTTGGCATCGGCCCCGACGGAACCGGGCAATTTCATCCCGAAGCGATAAGGCAACTCGAAGAAACCGGGCAATGGCTTGCCGTTAATGGGGAGGGTATTTATAATACGCGGGCGCGTGAAGTATGGAAAGAAGGCGATATTCGTTTTACCCAAAGCAAAGACGGTAGCTATATGTATGCGTTTGTAGGCGATTGCCCGAGCGGGGAAATCAGGCTCGAATCGGTACAGCCGCGTGCAGGCAGCGAAGTCCGCCTGCTCGGCTATCCGGAACCCTTGCAATGGTCGGTAGCGGGAAAAGGCGTTAAAATTATCCTCCCAAAAGGGCTTGGAGATGAAAAAAACAGGGCCGGCGAACAGATACGGACATTAAAAATCGAACAATGAACCCGGATATGAAACGTACATTTTTACCCAGTATATTCCTTATCCTGGCAGTCGCTGCAAACGCGCAGTGGAAACCGGCAGGCGACAGGATTAAAACCGTATGGGCGGAAAAGGCAGACCCGCAAAACGTTTTGCCCGAATACCCGCGCCCTGTGATGGAACGTTCCGAATGGAAAAACCTGAACGGGCTATGGGATTATGCCGTTACTCCGGCAGGAAAGCGGCAACCGGAATCTTTTGACGGGCAGATACTCGTTCCCTTTGCCATAGAATCAAGCCTTTCAGGGGTGCAGAAACCGCTCGGAAGCGATAATGAATTATGGTACAAACGTACATTTATCCTGCCTGCTTCCTGGAAAAACAAGCATATCATCCTGCATTTCGGCGCGGTAGACTGGAAGGCGGAAGTATATATCAACGATATTAAAGCAGGTAGCCATACGGGTGGATATACGCCGTTCCGTTTCGATATCACCCCTTTCCTGAAATCCGGCGAACAGACGTTAGTTGTAAAGGTATGGGACCCTGCCGACCGTTCTTTCCAGCCGCGTGGGAAACAAGTCAGCCAGCCGGCCAATATTGTCTACACCGCCGTTTCGGGTATCTGGCAAACAGTATGGCTTGAGCCTGTAGACGAACGTCATATCGCTTCGCTTAAAATACTGCCGGATATCGACCGCAAACTGCTTTCGATAAAAGTAAATACCGAAAATACGTTGCCCGGCGACTATGTGGAGGTGAAAATATCCGACAATGGCCGGTTGCTATCTACTGCAAAAGGTGTAACTGCCGAAACGCTCGACATCCCTGTGGAAAACGCTAAATTATGGTCGCCCGATTCGCCGTTTCTCTATGATTTGGAGATTAACCTGTACAGCAGGGGGCGCCTGGCAGACCGGGTAAAGAGCTACTGCGCCATGCGTAAAATTTCAGCCGTCCGCGATAACGAAGGGATTATGCGGCTGCAGCTCAATAACAAAAAACTGTTTCACCTCGGCTTGTTAGACCAGGGTTGGTTTCCCGATGGTTTGTACACCGCCCCGTCAGACGAAGCCCTGGCCGCCGATATCCTGAAAGCCAAAGAACTTGGGTATAATATGCTCCGTAAACACGTTAAAGTGGAACCCGCCCGCTGGTATACCCATTGCGACCGCATCGGAATGCTTGTATGGCAGGATATGCCCAGCGGCGACAATAACTGGGGACTGCAAAGAACCGATTATTCGCGCGATTACCTCGACAGCGAAAAAGAAGATACGTCTACCGGCCCGGCGCGTGAAAACTACATGAAGGAATGGAAAGAGATTATCGACGAACTCTACTCCTATCCCTGCATCGTCATGTGGATTCCCTTCAATGAAGGCTGGGGGCAGTTCAATACGAAAGAAGTAGCGGCGCAAACAAAGTCGTACGATCCTTCGCGCATACTGAACATCGCTTCGGGCGGTAATTTCTATCATACAGGCGACGTGCTCGACCAGCATCATTACCCCGAACCCGAAATGTTCCTCTACGACGCCAATCGCGTCAATGTGCTGGGTGAATACGGAGGTATCGGCTATGCAGTGGAAGGTCATTTATGGCAGGCCGACGAAAACTTCGGCTACGAAGCGTTACTTAAAAATCCGGAAGAAACCACCGCCAGATACATCGAATATCTGAACCGGCTGAAATCGTTCAACCGGTTTTCTGGCGCAGTCTATACACAAATCACTGATGTAGAAGGGGAAGTAAACGGATTAATAACCTACGACCGGAAAGTTGTAAAAGTAAACGAAGCCAAAATCAGGGAAGCGAACCGGGAAATCATACGCCTGTTTTCCGAATAGAGAACAGAGTGAGTCCGCGCCGCTGGAATTATTTTTTTAAAAAAAACATTTTTTTTTGTATTCCTTTTAGGCATATCTTCATCTTTCGTGTTCTTTATATTATAGAGTATTATTTATATTATAAAGAGAGAGTCACATGAAAAACAAAGATCCTACCGGCAACATGCCAAAACAGATGCAAGAAATATTATTATATTACTAATAAATCCACTATATATGAGAAATTTATTTTTTAAAATTGTATTGATCACAGGTTTGTTCTATGTATCTGCCGCTTACGCTGAGAGTTACATGGAAGTGGCCAGATTAAGTTTAGACCTGAAAAACAGTACTATCGAAGACGCTTTTAAAGCAATTGAGAAACAAACGGAGTTTTCTTTCTTTTATGATGAAAACGAATTAGACTCCGGTAAAAGAATCGACCTGAAAGTTACGAATGAGAAAATTACGTCTGTGTTAGACAAAATACTAGACAAAGAACTGATTTCGTATAAAATTACCGACCGGCACATCGTTCTCTATAAAAGCCGGACGGTGAACAGGCAAACAGCCGCCGGCATCCAGCAGCAACAAATTACCGTAAAAGGGACGGTGAAAGATGCTTACGGCGAAGCGCTCCCGGGCGTAAGTATCGCCATCAAGGGAAGCGCCTACGGCGTGATAACCGATATTGACGGCAATTATTCCATCGACGTGCCCGGCAGAGACGCCGTGCTGGTATTTTCGTTCGTAGGGTTTGCCACGCAGGAACTCCCGGTAGGCAACCGCACGGTTATTGACGTTACGCTGGCCGAAGACGTACAACTGATAAGCGAAGTAGTCGTGGTAGGTTACGGTACGCTCGAACGGAAGCAGTTAACCAACTCCGTTACTTCCGTGTCGGCGCGGGAATTGTCGGCAGGCCTCGGCGGCGCAACGATTGCCAACTCCCTGAGCGGGAAGGTGAGCGGCCTGGTGATGCAGGAAACGCCCAGCCCGAACTCGGACCTGACGCTTCAATTGCGCGGTATGGCTTCCATTAACGCTGCCAGCGGGCCGCTGGTGGTGATAGACGGTATGCCCGGCGGCGACATCCGGTCGGTGGTGCAGGAAGACATCCAGTCTATCGACATCCTGAAAGACGCCTCGGCGGGCGCTATTTACGGGTCGCGCGCTACCGGCGGCGTAATCCTGATTACCACCAAACAGGCGAAGGAAGGGAAAATGAAACTTACCTACACCGGCGAAGTGATCTTCAAAAACACATTTGCCAAACCCCGCGTGATGAACACGCAAGAATATTTGCAATACAAAGGATCCGGCAATAACTACGGCGGCGATTACGACTGGTACGAGGCTTCTTTGTCCGACAATCCTACGTCGCAACGCCATGTGATTAACCTCAACGGCGGTTCGCGCGATGCAAGGATTTTCTCTACCGTTATGTTTGAAGACAATCGCGGAACCATGCTCGGCGACAACCGTAAAGACCTCAGCGGACGCATCAACGGCGCGTTTAAACTGCTCGACGGCTGGCTCGACGTGAATACGCACGTTACGTACCGGCAGGCAAACCGCAATAAGGCTACCGCCGGAACGCCTTGGTTCAACAACCCCACCCAGTCGCCCTACGATGGATATCCTTCCGTAAGTTGGCCGGAAACGGTGAGTATGGTGGCTGCACGAAATTCGCTGGATGACGCGAGAAATAAAACCGACAAGGTGCTGGAAAAATGGCTTCGCCCGGATGTGGAAGTGAAGCTCAACATCCTTCCCGTTCAGGGACTTTCATACAGCCAGACATTCGGCTATGAAAACCGGCAATCGGAGCATAATCTCTACGAACCTTCCACTTTGCAGCGGGGCGAAAGGGTAAACCGCTCGGGGCTGGGAACAGCGCAGATTGAATTTGACAAAACCGACCAGGTAAACTCCGAAGGGTATTTCTCTTATATCCGGGAGATAGGCCGGGATCACAGTATCAACGCTACGGCTGGGTTCAGCTATTTTGAGAAAAACAGGGAGAAGCATTTAATGAAAAACTACGGTTTTGACTTCGACGCCGTAGGCGTATGGAATATGGGCAGCGGTTCGTACCTCAACAATCCCAATATCTCGGATCCGAAACCCGAAATGTATTCCCAAAAAGCAATCACTGAACGGCTGTTCGCCCTCTTCGGACGCGTTAACTATTCGTTCCGGGACAAATACATCGCAACGGCCACGCTCCGGCGCGAAGGCTCGTCCAAATTTGCCGAAAACAAACGCTGGGGTACTTTCTATGGTCTGTCTGCCGCATGGCGTTTGTCCGAAGAAAGTTTCCTGAAAGACGTGGAACCGGTTAACGATCTGAAGCTGCGCTTCTCTTACGGCGTTACCGGCAACGAGGGAACGATGTATACAGACGACGATCACAAATTTCCTATATCTTACGGCGCCGTTTCCTATAAACCTTCATCAAACAAAACCATGTTGCCCGACGGCACGTGGGTAAGTTCTTACGGAACCTCGCGCGACATCAACCCCAATCTCGGATGGGAAGAGAAACGCGAATGGAACATCGGTCTGGACTACGAACTGCTCGACCGCCGCATCTTCGGTAAGTTTGATTTCTACCGCCGGGATGTGAACGGGTTGATCTTCGAAACGCATAACTCGAAAGGACAGCACGGCGTATGGTACGAAAATATCGGGGCGCTTGAAAATTCCGGATGGGAGTTTGAGATCGGCGGCGTGATTGTAAACAACAAAGACTGGCGATACACCACCAAGATGAATATCAGCCACAACAATACCAAAGTGGGCGTTATGGACGGCACATCCAACAAGGTGTATGGAGGTTATGTAGGCCGGGCCGGCGATATTCACCTTCTGGAAGAAGGCGCACCGGTCGGAGCTTTCCTGCTATACAAATATGCAGGACTGGAGAATGGTAATTTCACCGCTTATCTGCCCGACGGAACCTTAAAAGTGCTTGACGGGGATATCGACAACAGCGAAAAACAATATATAGGCAACTATGTGCCCAAGGCTGTAATCGGCTGGAGCCATGATCTGGAATACAAAAACTGGTACCTGCAAGCGCAGATCAACAGCGCTGTCGGCTTCGATGTGTACAATGCCTTCGAGCATACAAACGGTCTGGTGGCAGGTTCGGCAGGGAGTAGCCAGAATATGCTGCTTGTAGCCTATACCAAGAACGCTCATATCACGGGGCCGGCACAGACAACCGATTATTTTCTTGAGGACGGTACCTACGTGAAGATACAGAACATCTCGCTTGGCTATAATCTGAATCTGAAAAAATATTCTCCGCTGTTCGACGCGGCAAAAATATATTTGTCGGTCAACAATGCGCTGCGCCTGACGAAATACAGCGGTTCCAGTCCCGAAATCGACTTTACCGGCTGGGAAGGCGGCATCGACCGGGGAGATAGTTATCCGCAAACGCGCACATTTGCATTAGGAGTTCAGTTAACGTTTTAAAGTAGGATAAATTATGAAAAGTATAAAATTATTGAAAATATTACCGGTTGCCGCCGCATTATTCCTGTTTGGGCAGTGCAGCGTAGAACCGACTTATTTCACGGAAATAACCGACGAAGTATATCTTTCTTCGGGAGGCACGGCGCAGGCTGGCGTTTGGCAGATCATGGCTATACCGTTTGAACAATTGAGGAGTCGGGGTGGGGATATCCCCCGGAATACCATTCATGCGTGCAATACCTTATCTGCCGACGAGATATTGATGCCTAACCGCAACGGCGACTGGTATGACGACGGATTCTACATGAATCACCGGCATCATAAATGGGGCCCGTCAACCGACGGTTACTGGGTGTATGCTTATGATCGCGTGATGCAGGACATTGTGACATTTTGGGATACGTACAGAAGGCTTGATGAGATCGACTTCGACGCCATCGAGTTTGAACCGGGCGCTAAAGAATGGATGTTTGCACAGATAAAAACAATGATCGCCTACTACTATTTAGTCGGCCTCGACCACTTCGGCGGCATGCCGCTTTACAGGAATGTGCAGGAAGGAACGTCCACTGAAACCGTAGGACGTTCGACCGATGTGGAGACCTTTGAGTTTATAGAGCAAACCCTGAAAGAAGTGATTCCCGTATTAAACAAAAACACGGAACCTTTCAACGGATACTTTACGCAGGGCGCTGCCGCCGCTGTACTGGCCCGCCTCTATTTCAACGCCCGCCCGTATATACGGCAGGATCGCGACGACGACTGCGAAAAGATTTGCAACGACATCAAGAATGGCGTTTACGGCAACTATTCGCTCGAATCCGACTACCGCAAAGCGTTCGGCTGGGACAATGAAAAAAGTCCCGAATTTATCTTCGGCATCACCAGCGTAAAGAGTTTCCGCGAGGTTTCCGCAGGTATACCGCACTACGGAACGCATTACAATACGATGGTCTATCTCGACAATAAGGAAGCGCTCTCGTGGAACGGCATCTGCCTTACGCCCTCGCAGGATATGTACGGCAAGCACTATCGCTACGAAACAGGTAACCTGGGCGGACCGTTCAAGCTGGGCAGTCCGTACGATAAGTTTGAAGACAGCGATATTCGCAAGCAGAATTATTTATACTACGGCGGCGGCCGGTACGAAGGCATGTTCCTTGCCGGCAAGCTCGTCAACCCACTGACCGGGGGAGCCTGTACGGCCGACGGCACCCGCGAGTATCCAATGGGCGACACCATCCCGATGGTAGATATTGTCGCTCAAATCTCTCCCTTCAAGGATTATCCGGCAGGACGCAAGGAAGGAGCTATGTATGCAGAGGAAAATTCGGGTGTACGTTTGATAAAGTTTCAGCCTATCCCCAACGAAGCCGACAATTCAATCCGCTTCAATCCCGACGTTCCGCTTATCCGTTACGCAGAGATTGAGTTCATGCTGGCGGAAATCGCTTACAACAGAGGCGATTTGGGAACGGCAGCCACTATCCTTAACGGCGTCCGCTCACGGTATTTTCCCGACGGCGACCCGAATCCTGTAACGGCAGGCAATCTCGATAAATACCGCTTAGCCGACGAATGGCTGGTAGAGTTCCTCGGCGAAGGGCGCCGCCGTACCGACCTGGTGCGTTGGGGCATGTTTACCACCGAGGCATGGTGGGATCATCCTGCCGACGGACCGGGACAGGAGTTCCGCAACCGGTTCCCGATTTCCGAAAGCGCGATAAACGCAGGACAAGGGAAAATCCAGCAGAATCCGGGCTATGGTAATTGATCTTTGATAATTGAAAAAGCCGCCGGAAAATATCCGGCGGCTTTACATATTCCACAAGTCTGCCAACAAAAGAAATGAGGCTTGCAACTTTGGCGGCAAGTCTGCCAACAAAAGAAATGAGGCTTGCAACTTTGGCGGCAAAGCTGCCGACAAAAGAAATGAGGCTTGCAACTTTGGCGGCAAAGCTGCCGACAAAAGAAATGAGGCTTGCCGCGTAAAGTATAACAGGCCGGCACATTAATAGAAACAAAAGAATTAGATTGCCATATCATGGATAAAATGAATAAACACATAAAATACCTTCTGCTCTTTTCAATTATCTGTCTTCCCTCCTGCCGGGAACATGACGGGACAGACGTCGCTTCGGCCCGGCGAAAATATGACGAAATGCAGCGCTCCGTTGCCCGGGGCTGGAATACCTGGGATACGCGTTCGGTGTTGCGCCATGTATTGCTGCCATACGGCGTGGCGATTGATATAAATGTAGCTTCTTCCGACGGCAAAAGGGCCGACCGGTTTTTTATCGGCGACAGGGAAGAGGGAGCCGCGCAGATGAGGCCCGGCGCCCATTCGTACGACGGATATTATACGGATATCACAGCCTCGTGGAACGGCCTCCTGTTGAGGGTGGAAAGCGCTGCCGACAGCCTGTCGAACACCCTTATGATAACCCCGCAGGAAGGAAGCGCGAAAGGCGGTAAGATTATCGTCTCCGTCAGGAACCTGTGGCAAAGGGCAAACCGGATATCCGCGGACGGCAATCGCTTTTCGATAAAAACAATTGCCGGCAACCTGACGCTCGACGGGGAGGTATCAGGCAGGTATATCGAAAATAAAGAAGAAGAAATTATCCTGTCGGCCGACGAACCCGTGGTGATTTGCTGCGGCGATAAACGCGACGCCGGGCAGGCGCGCCAATACATAGACGAACATTACCGTAACTTTGTTTCGGCAAACAAGGCCAAATATGGAGATTGTTACGAAGAATACAATGCCATGCAAAACGTGCTGGCATGGGATAATATATACGACCCCACGATTAATAAGGTTATTACGCCGGTATCAAGGATATGGAACGTGGGATGGAGCAACAGCCCCAATCTGGGCGGATTTGTCCTTTTCTGCTGGGACACCTGGTTTGCTTCCATGATGCTGTCGGTAGACAGTAAGGAACTGGCATACGCCAATGCGGTGGAAATCACAAGGGGCCTTACGGAACAGGGCTTTGTGCCCAATTTCTATACGGAAAGCAATTATAAATCGCGCGACCGCTCGCAACCTCCGGTCGGTACGCTTGCCGTCTGGAACATTTACCGGAAATACAAAGAGAAATGGTTGCTGGAGTTGCTGTATGATGATTTACTGAAATGGAACAGATGGTGGGACGGCAACCGGAAAACCGGCGGACTGCTATGCTGGGGCAGCGCTCCTTTTGAGCCGGTTACCTACCGCTACTGGGAACTGGTAGGGGTAAACGAAACGTATGGGGGAGCGTTGGAATCGGGCCTCGACAACTCGCACATGTACGACGATATCCCCTTCGATAAGGAAAAACACCAGCAACGCCTCAACGATGTAGGGCTGAACAGCCTCTATATCATGGATTGCAACCTGCTGGCACGCATAGCGGACGAACTGGGCAAAAAGGACGATGCGAAAGAACTGCGCCGCAGAAGCCGGGCCTATTCGGAAGCGCTGGCCGGCCTGTGGGATGAAAGCGAATCTTTTTATTATAATTTCAGAACAGATACGAAAGAGTTTAACCGCCGGACATCGCCCACCAATTTCTATCCCTTGCTGGCGGAAACGCCCGACGACAGGCAAGCCGTAGAAATGATTCAAAAACACTTGTTAAACCCGGAAGAATTTTGGGGAGACTGGGTGATACCCGCCACCCCGCGCAACGATCCGGCCTTTAAAGACAACACCTACTGGAGGGGACGCATCTGGGCGCCGCTCAACTTTTTAGTATACATGGGACTACGGAATTACAACACGCCCGAAATCAATGACGCACGCCGCCAATTCGCCGCTAAATCAAAAGAATTACTGCTCAAATCATGGCTGTCCGACGGGTATGTTTTTGAAAATTATAACGCAACCACCGGACAGGGAGACGATGTGACAAACAGCGATAAATTCTATCACTGGGGAGCTTTACTGGGATACATCAGCTTAATCGAACAGGGATTTTATTACAACGAAACATCAGGAATCTATGAATAATTATGCAGGGCTTTATAAAATAACCGTTTTACTCGTTTTGTTTTTTCTTCCGGGCAGACTGTCTGCACAAGGGGATTCGCCGGAAACATTACTCACGTTGGCCAATAAGTTTCCGGCGCCCGGCGCAGCCTGCCATCCCCATGTATGGTGGCATTGGTTAGGCAGTAATTTCAGCAAGGAAGGGATAACAAAAGACCTGGAAGCTATGAAGGAATCAGGCATTGGCGGAGCAACGATTTTTAATATCGCTTCGTCTGTCCAGGAGTCTCATTTCCCGATGGAAAACAATCCGTGGCCGGAACAAACCTTCCGGAGCGAAGCCTGGTGGGAGGCGATGAAGCACACCATGAAAGAAGCCAAACGCCTCGGGCTTACAATCGGGCTTCATGGCACGCCCGGCTATTCAACGACAGGCGGCCCGTGGATTACGGAAGAAAAGGCGATGAAAGCGCTCATTAGCAGCAAAACAATCGCAGAGGGCGGAAAGATGCTGGATATTACGCTGCCTGTGCCCGAATTGCCCGAATTTACTGGCTATGACTCAAGATATACGGAAAACTACAAACCGCATAAAGCATCCCGGTATTGGGATATCACCGTAATAGCCGTGCCGGACAAGCCGGACGTTTCGGTTGATGAGGTAATCGAAATTTCCCGCTATATGGATGCCGGGGGACGCCTGGAGTGGCAGACGCCGGAAGGGAAATGGCTGATTTACCGCTACGGATACGCTCCTACCATGGGGCATCCGCACCCGCTCCCCGACGATATTATCGGCAAATCGCTGGAAGTAGATAAAATGAACCGCGAAGACAATGTCTATCATTGGCAGCAATTGCTGGAACCCTTGAAAGAACATATCGGGGAATACTTCGGCGATACATTTACCTATATATGGGTAGACAGTTATGAAGCCGGTTACCAGAACTGGACGCCGGAGTTCAGGGAAGCCTTTATCCGCATCAAAGGCTACGACCCCATGCCGTGGATAGCGCTATACCAATACAAAAACAACAAAGAGCTGGAGCATCGCTTCACCGCATGGGACAGCCCCAAATTTGAACGCGGCAATCCTGAATTTGACGTCTTTATTAAAGATTATGATGATGTGGTGAACCGTTTGTATACCGATAATGGCTGGTATGTGGCAAAAGAGATGTTACACCAAAATAATCTTAAATTTTATTGGGAGCCTTACGGCGGGCCGTTCAGTAACTACGAAGGCGCCATGATTGCCGATATACCCGTGGGCGAATTTTGGTCGTCGGAAGAAATTGTCCATAAGAACCCGCATACATTAAAGGCGGCCGTAGAATTTAACAAGCGTATCGTGGCGGCGGAAGCCTTGACAGGCTCGCCCGTATTCAGCGGGTATACCGAAGACCCTGCTTTCCTGAAACACACCGTTGATGGCGGGTATGCGTGCGGATACAACCTGTATTTCCTGCATCACTGGGTACACCAGCCCTTCGACGACAGATACCAGCCCGGTATGGGGATGGGATGGTGGGGCACGCATTTCAGCCGCTTCCAAACCTGGTATAAACCCGCAAAAGCGTTTTTTACCTACCTGTCCCGTTGCCAGATGCTGCTACAGCAAGGCGATTACATCCCTTCCGGCGAAGACTTCGCACACCGGCGCACGCCGGAGGCCGAAATATTCTTTGTGATTAATCCCAGCGACAGTCTGCGGGAAACCTGTTCGTTTCCCGTCACAGGCCGCCAACCCGAATTATGGGACGCCTACCGCGGGACAATACGGCAAACATCCCAGTGGAAACAGCAGGGTGATTCCACGCTGGTGGAACTGAACCTCGGGAAAGACGAGTCGATGTTTGTCGTTTTCCCCTATACACGGGGGAAATATCCGCTGCTGCCCGAAAGCACGATATTGAACCAAACGTCTATCCCTGTCAAAGGTTCGTGGAATATCTCTTTCCATCCTAAAACGGGCGAACCTTTCAAGCGCACGTTTTCATCCCTGGCAGACTGGAGCCGGCAGAAAGATAAAGCCCTGGCCTATTTCTCGGGAACGGCGAAATACGAAAAGACAATCCATATAAGCGCCTCAGACTTGGGCGCGGACAAACGGGTATGCTTAGACCTCGGCGAGCTTCACGACATTGCCGAACTGGAAGTCAACGGCATAAATGCCGGCGTGCTATGGGCGCCCCCTTACCGGACGGATATTACGCCGTATCTGAAAGCCGGAGACAACAAGCTGGCAATCTATATAACGAACAACTGGGCGAACCGTCTGATTGGCGACGAACAATATCCGGCCGATTTTGAATGGGGGCAGGACAGGAGCGAAGAAGGACGCGCCATGAAAGCGTTTCCCGAATGGTTCCTGCAAAACAAACAACGCCCGTCTAAAGGACGCAAAACGTTTAATGTATGGTATTATTATAAAAAGGACTCGCCCTTGTATCCGGCCGGATTACTCGGCCCTGTTCAATTGATAAACGAAACCGTCAAATGAGAAAGACTGGCAATATACTATTTTTTACGGCTTTATGGATTATGCTTACCGCAACGGCAGCCGGCTCTAATCCTCCTTTGGGGGGGAAAGCCGAGACGCTGCACAACCTCGCCGGACAGTTTGCCGCACCCCCCGACGCCTACAAACCGCATGCGTGGTGGCACTGGCTGGGCGCTAACTTTTCGAAGGAAGGCATAACCAAAGACCTGCACGCCATGAAAGAGAGCGGAATAGGCGGGGTAGTGGTGTTCAACGCCCCTTCATGGCTTAATCCCGGACAAAACCTGTGGCCACAGCAAACCTACCGCAGTATGGCTTACTGGGATGCGCTCGGCCATACGCTGTCGGAAGCAAAAAAACTGGATATGGCGGTTGGGATACAGAATACCCCCGGCTGGTCGACCACCGGAGGGCCATGGATATTGCCCGAACAGGGGATGCAGGCTGCCGCGTTCAGCGTCACAGAAGTCAGCGGAGCGGGAAAAATAAGCATCCGCCTCCCCAATCCGAAAGAAAACGAAAAAACGGCGGCCTGTTTCAAAGACGTCGCCGTAATGGCCGTTCCCGCCCATCGCAAGGCCGGGGCGGATGATGTACAGGACGTATCCGGGTATTTTGCGGATGGAACGCTGAACTGGGAAGCGCCGCCCGGCGGATGGAACGTTTATCGCTTCGGCTATTATCCTACCATGCAGCTATCTCATCCCACGCCCGAAGATGTGGCCAACGCCTCGCTCGAAGCGGATAAAATGAGTCCCGAAGCAACAATCGCCCATTGGAATAACGTATTGAACCCGTTGACGGAAAAATTCGGGTCGTATATCGGCACAACGTTCAACGATATCTGGATAGACAGTTATGAATCCTGGGGACAAAGCTGGACGCCGGCTTTCCGCAAAGAATTTATCCGTATGAAAGGTTACGATCCGGTTGTCCAAATCATTCTCGCATACGAACGGGGAGACAGCATCCTGAATGAAGAGACGCAGGGCATACAGGTTGCCGGCGCTCATTTTTCCGCCGAATCCAATCTCTTCCTGAAAGATTATGCGGATGTGGTCAACCGGCTCTTCCTGAATTGCTGGCGGATAGGCAAAGAGATGGTAAACAAGGCCGGGTTCAGGCTCTGTTTTGAACCTTACGGCAGCATTATCGATGCTCCTTTCGATATGGAAGAGGGGATAGGTATAGCGGATATTCCGGTAACGGAATTTTGGATGCACAGCCGAGACGTCTCCGGTGAAGAATTATTCGCAAAAGCGGCGGCGAAACATCAGAAGCGCATTGTAGGCGCCGAAGCGTTTACCGGAATGGAACGAACCTGCACCTTTACCGAGACGCCCGCCATGCTGAAACGTCCCGCCGATATGGGGTATTCGCACGGCGTGAACGTATATTTCCTGCACTCGTGGGCGCACAACCCGTTAGACGACAAATACCAGCCCGGCTGGAGCTTTGCTCATTATGGCACACATTTCAGCCGCAACCAGACGTGGTTCGAACCCGGCAAGGCATTCTTCACATATTTGTCTCGTTGCCAGATGCTTTTACAGCAGGGGACATACATTTCACACGCCGGAGGCATATTACATCGCAGCACGCCCGAAGCCGAAATATTCTTTGTATCCAATCCGGGCAATGCAGGGGAAAGACAGCTTGAATTTCCCGTTACAGGGCGTACGCCCGAACTGTGGGACGCCGCTAAGGGAATAATCAAAAATACAGACCAATGGAAGCAGACGGGAGATAAAACAATCGTGACGCTCCAGCTGGAACGGGACGAATCCGTCTTTGTTATTTTCCCGGCGCAGCAAACGCATTATGCCAAACAACCCGTAATAAATGTGCTGGAAGAAATATCCACGGAAATAAATGGCGGATGGGCCGTTACATTCCGGCCTAAAACAGGAAACGGGCAATTCCGGCGGAATTATAAAAAACTGATCGATTTCAGCAAACAGGACGATGATAAGGTCAGGTACTTCTCCGGTACGGCTATCTATGAGAAAACGATAAACATAGAGCCGGCAGCTCTCCAGGCAAACAAACGCATCCTGCTGGATTTAGGCGAACTGTACGACATAGCCGAACTGGAAATAAACGGCAGGAAAGCGGCCGTCTTATGGTATCCGCCTTACCGGGCGGATATCTCGCCTTACCTCAAAGCGGGCAGGAATACGCTCCGGATACATATCACCAACACGTGGGTAAACCGTCTGATTGGCGATGAGCAATACCCCGAAGACTTCGAATGGACAGACCGGAATCAGGGATTACGGGCAATGACCGGGCTGCCCGAGTGGCTTGTCAAAGGGCTGCCGCGTCCCGTAAAAGAACGCAAAACCTTTTTACCCTGGTATTATTTCAACAAAGATTCCCCTCTGTCGCCCTCCGGTTTGCTTGGTCCCGTAACAATTATATATCACACGGTAAAGGTTTGTGCATTAACGCAAAAGCATGCGCAGGCGTTTGGGAACTCCCCGCTCCAAGGGGTCGCCCCCCAAGCTCCGGGGGTTGACCCCGAAGCCCTCTCTGTATACGATTTACGGTGCGAATACCTCAAAGACCCGCTCGGAATAGATAATCCGTACAACAGTAACGAGCCGGATGCCTTCCGCTGCTTTTCTCCGAGAATAAGCTGGAAAATCGCCGGGGAAAGCGAAGCAAAAAGGCAAATAGCTTACAGGATTATTCTTACAGACAAACCGGATAGCGGAAAAATAATCTGGGACAGCGGCATAGTGGAAGATAACAGGCAATATTGCTTCGTACCCGGCAGCCTGCTTCGTCCGGGAGGCGATTATTACTGGAAAGCAGGCGTTTACTACAAAGACAGGCACGCCTGTGTATGGAGCAAACCGGCCCGTTTCTCAATGGGATTGCAGGAAAAAGACTGGCAGGGACAATGGATAAGCCACCCCGGCGCACCGGCAGAAAACCATATCTGCTACCGGAAGGAGTTTGTATGGCCGGACGGCAAAGAAATACCGTCCGATTTTTTTGCCTGTATCGCCTCCTCGGGTTATCATGAACTGTATATAAACGGGGAAAAAGCAGGCAATAACGTATTGGCGCCTGCCATCTCCCGGATAGACAAAAGGATTCTGTACGTAACCTATAATATCGGCAAGTTGGTGAAAAACGGGAAAAACAGCATCGCTGTCTGCTATGGCCCCGGCTGGACGATAAACAATTATTTCGCCCGGCAGAAAACAAGGCAAGGCATCCTTGTTCAGCTCTACGGCGGTAACAACAGCTTCTCGCTTGCTTCGGATACAACCTGGCGCTGCCATGAAGGTTACAGCAAAAACAGCGGGCATTTTGATTTTATGGATATGGGCGGCGAACTGGCAGACGGAAGAAAATACACGAACCAATGGATGAAGCCCGGATTTGACGATAGCCGGTGGAATTATGCGGCGGAATGTAAAATGGAAAACCGCCCGCTTCTTTCCGCCCAGATGAGCGAACCGTCGCAAGTAACGGATACTGTTTTTGCCGTAAGCCTGTCGGAGATTACCGACCCCTTAGCGCCAACCCCTGCCGGAAAGACAATCTACCGGGTAGATATGGGCAAGCAATTTACCGGTTTTCTGGAAGCCGCATTTGAAGGCCTCAACCCGGGCGATACGGTAGAAATAATGATTTCAATGCGCGATACCAACCCTGAGTTTGTAGAAGCCTCTTACGGCATCGGCAAGGAAGTTATCGAAGAGCAAAAACAGAAGCAAATCTATATCGCGCGCGGTGAGGACGGTGAGACATTCCGTAACCGCTTTAATTTCTTTGCCGGCAGGTATATTCATTTCAGGGGATTGAAGAAAGCGCCCGCACTGCAAAATATAAAGGGATTGGTTGTTTCTTCCGCACCGGAAATGACGGCTGCCTTTGAATGTTCGGACAGTCTGTATAACAAAATCTTTGCACTTGATGTATATACCTACCAGATGTGCCATACGGAAGGCGTCGTGACAGATTGCCCCAACAGGGAACGGCTGGGATATGGGCCGGAAGGAGCTTACCAGACTATGTGGGGACTGGGATTGCCTTGCTTTAACTCTTCCGCCTATTATATAAAGAATGTGCGCGACTGGAAAGACGTGCAACAGGAGAACGGCTTTATCAACAATGTTGCCCCGCAAATAAGCGATATGTACGGCTGTGTATTGAACGGAACGGCCATACTGAATACGGCGTGGGAGCACTACCGGATGTATGGCGACAAACGTATACTGGAAGCCGCCTGGCCCGCCGGGGAGAAATGGCTGGGGTTTTTAAGCGAACATGTGCAGGATTCAATGCTCACGCCCTACGATACGCATGGCTATTTCCTCGGCGACTGGGTAAGTCCGGGGCCTGTGTTTGAATATGCCGAAACAGAAGAAGCCCTGTTCTTTAATAACTGCGCCTATGCAATGGCGCTCGATTTTATGATTCGTATTGCCCGGGAACTGAATATCCCCGATACCGGAACCTGCCGGTACGCCGAAAAACTAAACGCGCTGCGTAAAGCGCTGCACAGCAAATACTACCACCCTGATACCGGAACCTATCAGAACGGCGATCAGGTTCGCACCACATTCGCATTATATGCCGGTATCGTGCCGGACGAACTGGACGAAAACGTACTGAACTATCTGGATACTCTCCTCCACCGGCAGCAATATATTAATGTGGGCAGTTTCGGACGCTACCCGTTTTATAAAACAATACTGGAGAAACCCCGGTATGTCGGCGTCATAGACACGATATTAGCCAAAACAACCTATCCCGGCTATGGCTATTTCGTTGAAAAAGGATGTACCACATTGCCGGAGATGTGGGAAATAGACCGCCCCAACTCTACCGTTATCCATACGTCCTATACGGGTATTTCCGCCTTTTTTATCAAAATGCTGGCCGGGATAAACGAAACATGCGCCGGCAGCGATACCTTACGGATAGCGCCCATACCCGTTGAACGCTTATCCTGGTGCAAAGCCGCAACGGAAACGCCTTACGGCAAAGTAGAAAGCGCCTGGAAAAAAAGCGGGGGAGGCATAGAATACACATTCGTTATACCCTTTGGCATGGTTGCAAAAATAAAATTAATCAATGAAGAAGAAAAAATCGTACCTTCAGGACGTTATAAATTTCAAGTTAAATCCAAATAAAGTAATCATTATGAAGAAGTTTTTATTGAGTATTTGTATCCTTTCCTGTTTGCTGGCCTGCAACGAAAACAGCAAAATAGAATGGGTGGCAACAACCCCCGGCAGTTCATGGCAAACGCAAGACGCCGGACAAATTAAATTTGTCGGTAACGAAACATACGACGCCGAAGTTGATATAGCAAATCCGCAACAAACCATCGACGGATTCGGAGCCTGTTTCAATGAGTTGGGATGGACCTCACTCAGCTTGCTGAACGAAGACGCCCGCAACGAGATATTCCGCGAATTGTTCGAATACGGAGGGGGAGCGAACTTTACCATTTGCCGGATGCCTCTCGGAGCAAATGATTTCTCAAGAGACTGGTATTCATACAATGAAACCGGCGGCGACTTTGAAATGGAAAATTTCAGTATTGCGAACGACAAAGAAACGCTCATACCCTTCATCAAAACAGCGCAAAAATACAATCCCGGACTGAAAATATGGGCCTCTCCCTGGAGTCCGCCTGCATGGATGAAAGATAACAAACACTATGCCTGCCAGCCATTGGATACTTCTTTCTTTGATAATATCGGGCAAAATGGCATTACGCCCGAACAAATACGTCGCGAAGGAGTGAACATGTTTATACAGGAAGAAGCCTATTTTAAAGCATACGCCCTTTATTTTAAGAAATTTATCGAAGCCTATCGCGCTGAAGGC
>JAIRKZ010000042.1 GCA_031259845.1 Tannerellaceae bacterium
GTCCGGGGGTCCAACCCCTAGGGCCGGGGGGCGACCCCCAAGGCCCGGGGGCATTACCCAAAGCCCCAAGGGCTGTCCCGCAAGCCGCAAGGGCTGTCCCCAAAGCGCCAGGGGCTGACCCGAAAGCGCCAGGGGCTGGCCCGACAGCGCCAGGGGCTGACCCCAAAGCGCCAGGGGCTGACCCGAAAGGCTGCCGGAGGGTTGCTCCGGGCGGACATCTTCGGAGGCGCGCGGCTACGGCAAAGGCGCAACCGGCGGGTGAGGGATTAACGCGAGCGGGGGCGGTTACAGGGGCGGTGGTTTTACTGCCTGGGGTCGCGTTTCAGATATTCCGTAGGCGTCATTCCATATTCTTCCTTAAAACATTCGCGGAAATAATCAAGGTCGTTAAAACCGTTTTCGTAGGCGGCTTCGGAAATGTTGTATTCGCCGGTAAGCAGTAGTTTGGCGCTGTTTCTCAGCCGGATTTTGCGGATAAATTTATTGGGCGAAATACCGGTGAGACCTTTTATTTTGAGGTAAAAAGTAGATTGGGCCATGTTTATCCGGGAGGTAAGGAACGCAATACCGAGGCTGTCGTTTGAGATATTTTCTTCTATCAGGGCGGTTGTCTTTTGCAAAAACTCCTCATCCAGTTTGTTGATTCCGGGGGCGGAAACGTTTTTTCCCGGTTTTACGTATCCTGCCTGCGACAAGATTAGCCGGGCCAAACGCCGGCGCGACTCCAGCAGGTTGCTAATCCGGCGATGGAGCAATGTAGAACTGAACGGCTTGGTAAGGTACGAGTCGGCGCCGCCGGCGTAACCCTCTTCCTTATCCTGCGTGCTGTCTTTGGCGGTGAGAAGTATCACGGGAATATGGCTGGTACGCACGTCTTCCTTTATTTTCCGGCAGAGTTCGATACCGTCTATTCCGGGCATCATAACGTCGCTCACGATGATATTGGGGATATGCTTTTGCGCCGTTTCCAAACCTTCCTTTCCGTTGACGGCCGGCAGGATTCTGTATTGAATGGAAAGGGAATCAACAATATAGTTGCGAATATCGTCGTTGTCTTCAATAACGAGTATGACGGGACGCAAATCATCATTTTTTCCCGTTATATTTTCATCCGTCATCCGTTCCGGCGGCATGGCGGGCGTCTCCTCCCTGTGCAATGAATCGCTATACGTATTGCCTGCCAGGATACGGAACCTGAAGATGGAGCCTTCTCCTTCCCTGCTTTCTACCGAAATAACGCCCTGATGCAGGTCGGCCAGCGCTTTTACGAGCGCCAGGCCGATGCCCGTCCCCGACGCCTGATGCCTGTTTCCCGTTTGATAATAGCGGTCGAAGATTCGCGGTAAATCTCCGGGGCTTATTCCATATCCGGTGTCGGAAACGCTGATTTCGGCATACGTTTCGCCCTTTTCGTCAACGGAAGAAAGCCGGAGCGTAATTTCGCCTTCGGGCGTGTATTTTACGGCGTTCGACAGCAGGTTGTTGAGAATCGTGGTAATGATTTCCGGGTCGAAATAAAGCCTCTCCCTGTCTGTTTCGGCCAAGATACGTATTTGCACCTTTTCGTTATGATTAAGCTCCTTGTAACGCAATCCTGTTTCTTTTACCAGCGCTCCCAAATCGCCTTTGGCTACGGTAAGGCGGCGGTTTTGCGTTTCCGTTTTCCTGAATTCGAGGATTTGATTAATCAGGTTCAGCAGCCGCATTGCGCTGCCGTGAATAATTTTGATTTTGGAATGATAACAGGCGGAGAGCTTTGAGTCGCCGAGTAAATCTTCCAGCGGGCCCAGAATCAGCGTGAGCGGCGTGCGTAGCTCGTGTGTGATATTGGTGTAAAACCGCAGGCGTTCCTGGTTGAGCGATTCTATTTGCTGTTTTTCCATCTCCCTGATGCGTATTTCATTCATCAGCAGCAAGCGGTAACGCACGATTTTCAAGACAAAAAAGACGATGAGGCCAGCCAGCGCGAGATAAGCGGCAAACGCCTGCCACGTGAGCCAGAAGGGAGGCAGTATTTCCACTGCCAGGGTTTTCGTTTCGCTCCATTGCCCGTTATCGTTAAGCGACTTGAGGTAAAAGGTATAATCGCCGCTCTTCAGGTTGTTGTACGAAGCGTAGCGTTTGGCGGCGTCTACATACTGCCATTCGCGGTCGTAGCCTTCCAGCTTGTAAGCATATTTGCTTTGCATGGGGTTCAGGTAGTTGAGGGCGGCAAATTCGATGCTGAAATTATTGTATTTATACGGAAGGCTTATCCCCTGCGTATACCCGGCCGCCTGGGGCGAGATGAGGCTGCGCAGCTCCGGGCGTAAGGTTTCGAGCGAACGGTTATAGATGAGAATATCGGTAATGACGGCGGGCAAAACATTGGGGCGCTCGCGCAGGCTGTCGGGATGAAACCGGCTGTAACCGTTATGGCTGCCGATAAATATTTCGCCGTCGGGCGTCTGGAAGAGGGCATTGGGGTTGAAATGCGTGTCGGGCAATCCGTCGGCGGTGGTAAAGAGGCTGGCTTTCCCGTCTTTCAGACGCACCATTCCGCTGAAGGTTCCCAGCCAGAGGTTGCCCTGCCGGTCTTCGGCGATGTTCGATACAAGGTCGCCCGGCAGATTGTATTCCTGGTGCTTGCATACAAATACGTCGTTTTGCGGATCGAAAAGGCTCAATCCCCCGCCGTGGGAGCCGATCCATATCCGGCCTTTGCTGTCGCAGAAAAAGCACTGCACCTGATTGCTGTTCAGCCCCCCGTTCTCGATTGAATACTGGCGCGAGTCCGTTATTTTCGAGGTAACGGAGTCTATTGTAAGGCGAAACGCGCCGTTTTCGCCCGTCGATATCCACAGCGTTTGCCGGTCGCTCTGTATAATTTGGTTCACTACGTACTGCTGTTTGCCGTCGTTTTTCATTCCAAGCGAGGGTTCGCAGGTCATCTCGCCGGTTTCGGGGTTATAAATCGCCAGTCCGTTGAACGTGCCTATCCAAACCAGGCGGTTAGCGTCTTCGTGAACGTACAGGGCGCGGTTGCTGCCCAGCGCCGGCTGCGTATGTTCGGCAAACTGCCTGAGCTTGCCTGACGGCGCTCCGGGACGATAGAAAAAAACGCCTTGCCCGTAAGCGGCAAACCAGTAAGCGTGGCCTGCTTTTTGAATATGGTGGACAGAATAAAAGGGCTGTTCCCTGAATACGGGGTTTTCTTCCATAAACGTGTAGCGGTCTGTGGCGGGATTGTAAGTTACCAGCCCGCAGTTGCCTACGCCCATCCATACCACGCCTTCATCGTCTACCCTGATACTGCGGACATGGTTGGTTTGTTTGCGCTTTTTAACTTCATCCAGCGGATTGGCAGTAAAAACCGGCGCAGCGGTATGGACGGCGCTTACGCCTCCGCCCAGGAATCCGAGCCACATCAGGCCCGTACGGTCGCAGATTATCGAATTGACTTCGTTGTAGGGCAAGCCCGACTGTCCGGGCAGGTAGGTGGTAAAGGAATGAGGGTCGTTGACATCGTTCAGGATGTGCAGTCCCGAACGCGACCCCACCCAGAGCCGTCCCGTATTACGGTCTTGCGCCAGCGCGTATACCGTATTGTCGGGCAGGCTGCCGGGATGCCCGTCGTTTTTATAGGCCACGTAGCGCACGGCCTGCGTATCGTAGGGATTTTCAAGGCGCACCAGCCCGTTTCCCCAGGTGATAACCCATATATTGTGGCGGAGGTCTTCAAAGATGACGTGTGCCGAGTTCAGGTAGCCAAGTGGGGGACAGGAATAAAAATCGCCCGTTTCGCCGTCAATCCGCGTAAGCCCTTCGTTCCATGTGCCCACCCAGATGTTGCCGAAATAATCTTCATAAACAGCTTTAATGTTATGCCCCCTGAACTGCCCGCCGGTGGTGGCCGCATCATACAGGGCGAAAGAATCGCGGGCGGCGAAGTAGCGGTATAGCCCTTCCGGCGTGCCTACCCATACGTCGTTATTGCGCGTTACGCAGAGCGCCTGGATGTCGTTGCTTTTCAGGCGGCCGGGCGCAATCTGGCGGATGGTTTCGGTTGTCTTGTCCAGGATGTTCAAGCCGTTGTCCGTTCCTATCCAGATTTGTCCGTTCCGGTCTCCGGCAATGACGTTGAGCCGGTTATTGGAAAGCAAACCGGGAGTATACAGGCTCGATTTGTAGGCCTTAATCCGGTAACCGTCGAAACGGCACAGCCCTTCGCGGGTAGCAATCCAGATATAGCCTTCGCTGTCTTGAAGCGCCTGCCTCACATCGTTTGAAGTCAAGCCCTGCAAGGTGGATAAACGGTTTACAAAGCGGATATTGCCGGCCGGCAGTTGCGCCGATACGGACAGGGGCAGGGCGATGGCGGCTATTACCGCTATAAACAGAAAGGATACTTTTTTCATGTATGACTTATATTTGCTGCGAAAATACAAATAACATACGGGGTAAATCGTTAAATAGCGGTTTACCCCGTATATTTTACCGATTTACCCCGTATGGGTTTGCCCCCTCTCCCCTATCTTCGCCACAATTAAACTTTAAATATCGTATAACCTTAAAACGATAACGTTTACATCTAATAAATATCCAAAGTATTAATCCGTGAAATTCTTACATTAAATTTTTGTATCATGAATTTAAGTCTAAAGTTGAAAGCAGGCATATTGGCCTGCCTGTTACTGGTTAGCAGTGCGGTAACGGCGCAAAAAGCAGTCGTTACGGGCGCTGTAAAAGATTATTCGGGCGAAGTATTGCCCGGAGTGAGTATCCGCATCGCAGGAACCACACAAGGTACAATCAGCGGCTCGGACGGCACGTACAGTATAAATGTGCCCGACGAAAAGGCTACGCTGGAGTTTAGCTACATAGGCTATGTAACGCAGCAGATTACGGTAGACGGCAGGGCGGTTATCAATGTAACCCTGCAAGACGACTCCATGCTGCTGGATGAAGTGGTGGTAGTAGGCTACGGCACGCAGAAGCGTTCCGACATTACCGGCTCGGTAACGTCTGTTCCGAAAGAACGGTTGAGCAATTTGCCCGTGGCAAACTTTGCGCAGGCCATCCAGGGCGTGGCGGCGGGTATCAACGTTACGCAAAGTTCGTCTATACCGGGCGATGAGGCCAGCCTGCTTGTTCGCGGCAAAAGTTCGGTAAACCTGAGCAATGCGCCGCTTTTGGTGGTAGATGGCATTGCCTTGTCGGCGGATGCCACGATTAACGACATCAATCCGGGCGACATCGAGTCTATCGAAATCCTGAAAGACCCTTCGGCCGTAGCCATTTACGGCGTACAAGGCTCTAACGGCGTTATCCTGATTACCACCAAACGCGGCGGGGATATGCATCCGCGCATCCGGTATGGCGGCTACGTGGGTTTTTCGCAAATTGCGCACGTCCTTGAGCCTGGCTCTACCGAACAATTGCTTGAACGTTACGCCGAGTATGCACGTATTCAAAACAAGCCGCTGAACCCCGATTACGGCGGCATGCAGTATGCAAACGAAGTGGAGAATTTCAAGGCCGGACGTACTACCGACTGGCTCAACGAGGTTACGCAGGCGGGAATCATACAGGATCATAACATCAGCGTAACGGGCGGTTCGCAGTATGCCAAGTATTTCCTTTCGGGCGATTTCCTCGACCAGCAGGGCGTTGTGAAGGGATATAACTACAAGCGTTACTCGCTGCGTGCGAATATGGATGTGAATGCCGTGAAATGGTTTGCCCTGGGCAGCAGTGTATCCGTAGTTGCGCACAATCGCGACGGGGGACGGGCCAACCTGCTCAACGCCTCGGCCATGAGTCCGTACGCCAGGCTGTACGAAGACGACGGCGCCACGTATACGCAGTATCCGATGTATTCCGAAACCTTGTGGCCAAACCCGATGCTGCCGACAACGATAACGCCCGAACGCCGCACATTCGACCTTTCCGTGAACGGCTACGGCGAACTGAATTTCGGCGAGATACTTTCTCCGCTGAAGGGCTTGAAGTATCGCCTGAACGCCGGCTACACCTTTATTCCTTCCCGCAATAATTATTACGAAGGAGAAACGGTTTATAATGCGGCCGGTTACGGCTATATCGACAATCAGGAATCGCAGTACTACCTGATTGAAAATATCCTTACCTATACGAAGGACATAGCCCTGCATCATTTCGATTTCACCGGCCTGTATTCCGCTTCGAGCAAATACTGGCAAAAGGCCGTAGCCTATTCGCGCACTTTCCCTAACGATAATGTAGGATGGGGCAATCTGGAGTCCGGCTCTACACAGTCGGTAGAGTCGCAAGCCGACCTGCGCCGCCTGCAATCGGTCATGGGGCGACTGAATTACAACTACGACAGCCGCTACCTCTTTACGGCCACGCTGCGCCGCGACGCTTCGTCTGTTTTCGGCGAAGAGAAGAAGTGGGGTAATTTCCCCTCCTTCGCCCTTGGCTGGAACGTTACGCGCGAAGAGTTTGCGCAGCCGCTTACCGAGGCGCTGAACAGTTTGAAACTGCGTGCTTCGTGGGGATATTCAGGCAATGCCTCCATTCCCGTTTACGATTCGATGTTTAAGCTGACGTCTAACACGCTGGCCATAGACGGCCTCACCACTACGTCTATGAAGGTAGGTACGCGAATGGGTAACTCGCTGCTGCACTGGGAACGTACCGAAGGGCTTAACCTTGCCGCCGACTTCGGCCTCTGGCAGAACCGCCTGCACGGAACCATCGAGTGGTACAACCGCACTACCGACGGCATCCTGCTCACCCAGAAGCTTACCACCATTTCGGGCTATGCCGACGTATGGAACAATATCGGCATACTGAACAACAAGGGGCTTGAGATTACGCTGAACTCTACCAACGTTCATACCAACGATTTCAAATGGAACACCACGCTGGTATTTGCACGCAATAAAAGCAAATGGGTGGAAGTATACGGAGGCGATGTGGAAGACGAGGGCAACCGCTGGTTTATCGGCAAACCTTACGGCGTGATTTACGACTACACCAAAGTGGGCGTTTGGCAGGAAGATGAAATAGGCAAACCCAAAGAAGAGGGCGGCAATATAGGATGGGACGACGCCGCGCTGGCAGGCGACCTGAAACTGGCCGACATCAGCGGGCCGGACGGAACGCCCGACGGAAAGATAGACAACAACGACCGCTCTATCCTCGGACAAACCCAGCCGAAATGGACGGGCGGGCTGACCAACTCGTTTACTTACAAAAACCTCTCGCTAAGTATCTTTATCCAAACCGTGCAGGGAGCGATGGCCAACAATGCCGTAACAGGCACTGCCTCCGACGAACTGGGACGACGCAACGGGCCTGCCGAAATCGGGTTCTGGACGCCGGAAAACCGCAGCAACGAATGGCGCTCGCTGGGCAACCACTCCAACAGCCACGGATACGGCTTCCCGATGGATGCAAGCTATGTGCGCCTGAAAGACGTTACGCTGAGTTATAATCTGCCGCAGTCGTGGATGAAGAAGGCGGGTATCAGCGCCGTGCAGGTTTATATGAGCGGGCGTAACCTGGCTACCTTTACCGACTGGATTGGCTGGGACCCCGAAGCGCGTTACATTACACGCGGCTCCACCGACTGGGACATAAACTATCCCGTTACCCGCGACCTGGTATTTGGACTTAACGTAACATTTTAATCATTCACATTCTAAATCCAATTCACAATGAAATACTATATAATATTGACAGCCGTTGCTGCATGGAGTTTGTTCACCCTGTCTTGCGGCGACGATTACCTGACGGAGAAGCCGTACAGTTTCGACAACACAGGCCATACCGACGCTGCAACCGTTGACGCCGAACTCGTGGGCCTGCACCGTATCTTCGCGGAGCTTTGGGGGTATAGCAGTCAGCAGGGATTCCTTTCCTGCTGGCAGATAGGCACAGACGTTTGTTCGGCCGGCGCTACGCAGGGCGTTGAGAATCCTTTTTACCAGTATGCCGACCTGAACTCCGAAAATGCCGGCGTTAAGTATTTGTGGGAGAAAAGCTACGAATTTATTAACAATGCCAACCTTATTATCGCAGCCGTTGGCGACGACAACAAGCCTGCCGGCGCCGAAGCGCGTTTCTTCCGCGCTTACGCTTACAATACGCTGGCAACGTTTTGGGGAGACGTGCCCCTGCTCGATCAACCGGTTTCCGTTCCTACATTTAACTTTACCCGTCAGCCGGTGGCTGATATAGACAAACTGATTGACGAAGACTTGCAGTACAGCATAGACAATTTGCCCGACGTGGGGGCGGCGGCAAAGCCCTCGCGCATCAACAAAGACATGGCCCGCCAGTTGGCGGCAGAGGCCTATCTGCGCATCGGCATGCGCGACAACAGTTATTTTGCCAAAGCCGAACAGTGTGCAAGCGCCATTATAGACGGCGGTAAATACAAGCTGGTAGAGGAACGTTACGGCAAATTCCTCGGCGAAGGCGGAGACGCTTACCGCGATATGTTCCGCTTCGGCAATCAACGCCGCTCGCAGGGCAATACCGAAGGTATCTGGGTATTTGAAATGGAATACAACCGCGAGGTGACGGGCGGCACGGTAGACAATCCGCAGCACCGCCGCGTATGGCAGCCCGCCCTGCACAAAAACGATGGTTACAACAACTGCGACTCGCTCGGCGGTCGCGGCAACGGACGCCTGCGGTTAAGCAACTTCATGAAATATACGGTATGGAACGGTTTGAACGGCGATATCCGTAACAGCAATTACAACATCCGCCGCGTGGTGTATTACAACAAGCCCGATTTCGAACAGGCAATAGGCGTCGACGCCAAAGGCTTCCGCGTAGCGCTGGATTCGCCCGACAAGGTAAGGGAGGTAACCGTAAAGACAGGCGACCGCATTGTTTCCTACGCTGCCGACAGCCTGGAAGTGCTTTACCCCTATACCACCAAATGGGGAGGATACGACCCTACGGACGACTTTGGATACGCCATTGTAAAGGACTGGCCGGTTATGCGCCTGGGCGAAACGTACCTGCTCCGCGCCGAAGCGCGTTTACGCCAGAGTAAGAATGCCGACGCCGCAGCCGATATCAACAAACTGCGCGACCGCGCTTTCAAAGACGCCCGTGCGGCTACCGGCAACGCTTCGCTGGGGAGCGTCGGCGCAGCGGATGTTACGATAGACTTTATCCTTGACGAACGCGCCCGCGAACTTATCGGCGAAGAAAACCGCCGGATGACGCTTACACGTGCAGGCAAACTTGCCGACCGCGTTCCGATGAACGGCGATACGTCGCCTGCGGACAAGGTAATTACGGGTTTTGATGCAAACAAGCACCTGTTGCTTCCCATCCCGCTCTCGGAAATACAGATGAACAAGGAGGCCGATTTGGGGCAGAATCCCGGATATAATTAAGGATACCGCGCTAAAACAGAGATATATCATGCGTCTATACATATTACTTTTTTCTACTGCCTGCTTTGCCTTGTCGCTGTTTGCACAAGGGGATGAACCAGTACGCCAGGCCTTTTACCCGGGCGAAAGATGGAATGACAACCGCAACATGCACATCAACGCCCACGGCGGCGGAATACTTTACCACGAAGGGAAATACTACTGGTATGGCGAACACAAAAGCGAAAACACCAATAATGCACTGGTGGGCGTAACGTGCTATTCGTCTGCCAATCTTTACGACTGGACATACGAGGGCGTGGCGCTGCCGGTGGAGGAAGACCCGCGCAGCGAAATAGTGAAGGGCTGCATCATTGAACGCCCCAAGGTGGCGTACAACGCAAAGACGGGGAAGTTCGTCATGTACTTCCATCTGGAGCTGAAGGGTAAGGGCTATGCGGCGGCGAGAACGGGCATAGCCGTCAGCGATAAGGCTACCGGCCCTTACAGGTATCTGAAATCATGCCGCCCGAACGCCGGCAGTTACCCTGCGAATATGAGTGAAGAACAGCGGCGGCAGGCGGCACGGCCGGCAGACTTCAGGGAGCAGTGGACGGATGAATGGAGAGGGGCCGTTGCCGACGGGATGTTTGTGCGCCGCGACCTGGCGGGGGGACAGATGGCGCGCGATATGACCCTGTTTGTAGACGACGACGGGAAGGCGTGGCATATCTATGCTTCGGAAGAAAACCTTACGCTGCACCTGGCCGAACTGACGGACGACTACCTGGACTATACGGGCAGATACATCCGCATAGCGCCCGGCGGACACAACGAGGCGCCTGCCGTATGCAAGAAAGACGGCAGGTATTTTATGATAACATCGGGCTGCACCGGGTGGGAGCCTAATGCAGCGCGCCTGTTCTCGGCCGATGCGCTTACGGGGCCTTGGACGGAGCATCCCAATCCCTGCCGGGGAGAGGGGGCGGAGCTTACGTTCCGTTCGCAGGGCACGTACATACTGCCGGTGGCAGGCAGGGAAGACGCATTCGTCTTCCTTGCCGACCGCTGGACGCCCAAACGCCCGGTAGACGGACGCTACATCTGGCTGCCTATCCGGTGGCAAGACGGCTTGCCGGTACTCGAATGGCATGATGAGTGGAACTTGAGCGTCTTTGATGCGCAGCGCGGCGGCAGGCAGACGGAAAGGGAGCGGGCTATTGACGTAATCCGCCGCGTAAACGACCGCTGGCAGGCTACGCATCCGCAGCACGGCAACGCCTTCTGGCATGCGGCGGCGTATCACACCGGCAATATGGCGGCGTATGAGGCTACCGGCGACGGGCATTACCTCGGCTACTCGGAGGCATGGGCGGAGGCGAACGGCTGGAAGGGCGCCGCCTCTGACGACAAAGCGGCATGGAAATACCATTACGGCGAAACGGACGAGTATGTGCTTTTCGGCGATTGGCAAGCCTGCTTCCAGACCTACATAGACCTTTACAACCTGAAGCCGGACGAGCGGAAAACAGCTCGCGCACGGGAGGTGATGGAATACCAGATGGGTACGCCGGAAAGGGATTACTGGTGGTGGGCCGATGGCTTGTACATGGTGATGCCCGTGATGACCAAGCTGTACAAGCTGACGGGAAACAGCCTGTACCTAAGCAAGCTGCATGAATACTTCCGGTATGCCAGGGAGTTGATGTACGACGCCGGAGAGGGGCTGTTCTACCGCGACGCCCGGTACGTTTACCCGGAACACAAGACCCGGAGCGGGGCAAAAGACTTCTGGGCGCGGGGCAACGGATGGGTGTTTGCCGCCCTGGCCAGGGTATTGGCAGACCTGCCTGCCGACGATGCGCACCGGGACGAATACGTAGCCGTGTTCCGCTCCATGGCCGGAGCCTTGAAACGCGCGCAGCAGGACGAAGGACACTGGACGCGCAGCATCCTCGACGCCGGGCAGGCCCCGGGGTTTGAAACCAGCGGCACCGCCTTTTTCACCTTCGGCTTCCTGTGGGGGATTAATAACGGTATCCTTCCCGGGGAGGAGTATGCCGGGACGGTGGCCGCCGCATGGGGGTATCTTACCGGAACGGCCTTGCAGCCCGACGGGACGGTAGGCTATGTGCAACCGATAGGCGAACGGGCCGACCAGCATACGGTGGGGGCACGCACCACGGCCGACTTTGGCGTGGGGGCTTTCCTGCTTGCGGCGGCCGAAATGACGCGCTACCGGGGGGCGGAGGCTACCGGCGGCAGCGACCGACGCTACTGGGCTTCCCTGGCCTGGCGCATCGCCGCGCCGGTATTGAGCCGCATGAGCGAGGGCAAACTCTCGGAAAAGATGCAGCCGGAGCTAAGCCCCACGTGGGACGGGCGAGACAGGCGGGTGTCGTACATGGAAGCCTTCGGGCGACTGATGGACGGCATGGCCCCCTGGCTGGCGCTTCCAGACGACGGTACGGACGAAGGCCGGCAGCGCAAACAACTGCGCGAATGGGCGCTGAAGAGCTATGCGCACGCCGTTGACCCCGGCAGCCCCGACTACCTCCTGTGGCGCAGCGAAGGTCAACCGCTGGTAGACGCCGCCTTTCTGGCAAGTAGTTTTCTGCGGGCGCCGATGCAACTCTGGGAACCGCTCGATTCGCTCACTAAGCAGCGCTACGTGGCCGAGTTTCAACAACTGCGCCGCATCGACCCGCCCTATACCAATTGGTTGCTATTCTCGGCAACAGTCGAAACATTTTTGCTTTCTATCAACGCCCAATATGATATGTACCGCATTCACAGCGCTATCCGCAAAATCGAGGAGTGGTACGTGGGCGACGGCTGGTATGCCGACGGCAAACATTTTGCTTTCGATTATTACAATAGTTACGTTATTCAACCGATGTACGTTCAGGTTTTGAACGTGCTGGCAGACAAAGGATTCAAACTGCGTGATAACCCGGCTGATTATGCGCGGCGGCAATACGAAACGGCATTAAAAAGGATGCAGCGTTTCGGGATTATTCTGGAACGTTTTGTGTCTCCCGAAGGCTCATTCCCTGTGTTTGGGCGTTCGATGACTTACCGGCTGGGCGTTTTCCAGCCCCTGGCGTTGTTGGCGTGGAAAGAACAATTGCCCGGAGAATTACCCGGCGGACAGGTACGCGCCACCCTGACTGCCGTAATGAAACGCATGTTCTCGGTTGATGGAAATTTCAACGAAAAAGGATTTCTGCAACTCGGCTTTGCCGGACACCAGCCCAATTTGGCCGACTGGTACACCAACAATGGCAGCCTTTACCTGACTTCCGAAGTTTTCCTGCCCTTGGGACTGCCTGCCGGTCATTCGTTCTGGACGTCGCCAGCACAGGATTGGACGGCCAAAAAGGCGTGGAGCGGTGCAGATTTCCCAAAAGACCATGCAATGAATAATTGAGCGCTTTATGCGCTACTTTCTTGAATTTTAATGCCATACTTTTGAATTTTTAAAGTTACTAATCGTTGACGGTGCAAATATACAACCGCAAAAAAACCGTTTGTCCCTTAATGACGGTAAATGACGGTAAACAGGTTAATCCCCGTAGCTGTTAAAAAAACCATTATAGCGCCTTCGGTAAACCATTATAGCCGTTTGCTAAAAGCATTATACCCCTTATATAGATGTCATCGCTGAAAAATATCCGGGTCAGTTCAAGACGACGACAGGAGGGGAGTCGCGTATAGACTTTGTCTATTGTACGCCTTCGCTGTACGAAAGTATTATTGCTGCTGATGTCGTGACCGATGATTACACGACACCGGTACGTGATCCGCAGAATCTTTCAAACTTTTGGCATCCTTCGGATCATCGTCCCATTTTAGTGGATTTTGACTTGAAAAAGAACAAGTAATATTATTCCTGAACCAACAAGAAATGGGTATTAATCTCCCTTTGAGGGGAATAATGCCCATTTGAAAAGAGAAGAGGTGCCGGACGAAATGATAATTCATAAAAACGATGAGGCTATAAACGATACGGAAAAATTCGGTGTGAATAAAACTCAAAAGCAGATATTGAAATTCATCGCTGAAAATCCACAAATTACAGCAGGTGAAATGGCATACAAGATGAAACAAACGAAACGCAATGTTGAGTACAACATTAAAGCGTTGAAATCCAAAGGCATTATCGAACGTTTCGGCCCGGATAAAACCGGCGGCTACCGGATAAAGCAATAATTTTACAGTATAGAGCCAAAGATACGGGCTGTACCACAAAATTACATTGTAAGGAACAGCTGCGCCTTTTTACCGGGAAGCTGCGCCTTTTTTTTAGCCCTGAAAAAGGGGGAGGCGTGATGGAGTTATCGGAAATATTTAATAATATTGCGCAGGAATTGAAACGTATCTAATTAAAATGCAATACACATGATGGCTAATTTTTCATTAAAAGGGAAAACGGCTCTCGTAACGGGAGCTTCCTACGGTATTGGTTTTGCTATTGCGTCGGCGCTGGCCGAAGCGGGGGCAACCATTGTATTCAATGACTTGAAACAAGCGTTTGTAGACAAAGGGCTGGCGGCTTATAAGGAAGCGGGTATCACGGCGCACGGATATGTATGCGACGTGACCGACGAAGAGGCCGTTCACAGATTGGTGGAACAGGTGGAAAACGAAGTGGGCGTAATTGATATCCTGGTGAACAACGCCGGTATCATCAAGCGTATACCCATGCATGAGATGAGCGCCGCCGATTTCCGCCAGGTGATTGATGTAGACCTGAACGCCCCGTTTATCGTAGCCAAGGCTGTAATCCCGTCTATGATTAAGAAGGGGGGCGGCAAAATTATCAACATCTGCTCAATGATGAGCGAACTGGGGCGCGAAACCGTATCGGCCTATGCCGCCGCCAAAGGGGGGCTCAAGATGCTTACCCGCAACATCGCTTCCGAATATGGCGCGTACAACATACAATGCAACGGTATCGGGCCGGGGTATATAGCCACCCCGCAAACAGCTCCCCTGCGCGAAAAGCAACCCGGCGGCCTGCCTCACCCGTTCGATGCCTTTATCATCGCAAAAACGCCGGCTGCCCGCTGGGGTATCCCCGAAGACCTGGCAGGCCCGGCCGTATTCCTTGCTTCGGAAGCTTCCGGCTTTGTAAACGGGCATATCCTGTATGTAGACGGCGGTATCCTGGCCTACATAGGGAAGCAGCCGTAAAGGGGGCGCTTAGTATTTACCATAAAGATAGCGCTTGATACTTTTCTTGGGCGTTTTTTCAAACTCGGTAGGATAGAGTTGCAATTGGACTACGTTTTCGTAGGGGGCTAACAGCTTGTTAAGCTCGATGCGGTTTTGCTCCATCACGGCGGAGAGGTCCTGGTGTGAAATGCCTGTTCCGTCTACCGAATCGTAGTCGGGGTATACCAGGCCTACCAGCTTCCCGTTTTTTTCTATTACTACGCTTTCCATCACGAAGGGGAGGTTGTTTAGCTTCGATTCTATTTCTTCGGGGTAGATATTCTGTCCGCTTGGGCCGAGGATCATCGTTTTGCTCCTTCCGCGTATGAAGATGCGGTTTGATTCGTCTATTGTACCGAGGTCGCCGGTGCGGAGCCAGCCGTCGCCGGTGAAGACGTTTGCTGTCGCTTCTTCGTTTTTATAGTATCCTTTCATTACGTTTTCGCCGCGCACCTGTATTTCGCCTACCGTGTTGTGCGGGTCTTCCGAGTCGATACGCGCTTCCATGATGCCTTTCAATACCTGCCCGCATGAGCCGGGGACGAACTCTCTGTGGCTGTCGTAGCTAATCAGCGGGGCACATTCGGTCATACCGTAGCCAATGGTGAAGGGGAATTTGATTTTGTGCAGGAAATCGGTCACCTCCTGATTCATGGCGGCTCCCCCTACTATTACTTCGCGGAAGTTTCCCCCCATGGCGTCTGTCAGCCGTTTGCGTATCTGCGAATAGATGCGGGCGTCGAGCAGGGGGATGTTTAAGGCCAGCTTCACAGCCCGTTTGTTTAGCTGCGGGAGTATCATCTTTTTGTATATTTTCTCCAGTATCAGCGGTACGGTGATGATTAGGTGGGGCTTTACTTCTTCGAAGGCTTTCAGCAGTATTTTAGGCGAAGGGGTTTTGCCCAGGAAATAAACATGCGCGCCGAAAGCTACCGGGACGAGGAAGTAGAAGGCGCAACTATACGCATGCGCCAGCGGAAGGAAGCAAAGCATCCGTTCGCCGCGGAAAATAACGTCGAGGGTTCGCGCGTATGTAACATTCCCGGCCAGGTTATTGCCTGTAAGCATCACGCCTTTGCTGAACCCGGTAGTGCCCGAGGTATAGTTTATCAATACCACCTTGTCGTTGCTTATACCGGCATAACGGACGTCTTCCTTAGTGAAGCCGCCGGGATATTTCCTGTCCATCCTTTCGCCGAGTTCCTCCTGTATTTTCAGGATATTTTCGCCGCTGCGCTGGTAGAGGCAGTGGAAATCGGAGAGCGAGAATACGCCCCTTACGTTTTCAATTCTTTCTTCTTCCAGCGAATCCCATATCTTGTCGCTCACGAATAGGAAGACAGAGTCGGAGTGATTGATGATGTGATGAATATCGTTGGGATTGAAATCCTGCAAGACAGGCACGATAACCGCCCCGTATGTAATGGCCGCCAGGTAGGCGATACACCAGCGCGAACAGTCTTTTCCCACCAGCGCAATCTTGTCGCCCTGCCTCACCTGGCATTCGTCGAACAGGATGTGGATGCGGGCTATTTCCCTGGCTGTTTCTCCGAAGGTGAAGGTGGTTCCCTTGCTGTAATCGGTAAGGGCAGGGAGGTTCCAGTTATCGCGGAAACTGTCTTCGTATAACTTAATAAAGTTCTCTTTTATCATGACACATATTTCATTATTTTGTGCAAAAATAAGGAGATGCAGGCAGATAAGCAACTAAATGCTGCCCGAACTTTCATGCTTTTGCCTAACTTTGCAGGCTAAAACAGATTATGGCAGATGATTGACAGGAGTGTTTTCGAGAATAAAACCGCCGCTTACTATACGTTGGGATGCAAATTGAATTTTGCCGAAACGTCGGCAATAGGCAAAGCCCTGGCCGGGCAAGGCGTGCGTAAGGCGCGCAGCGGCGAGAAAGCGGATATCTGCGTGGTGAATACCTGTTCGGTAACAGAGCTGGCCGACAAGAAATGCCGGCAAGCCATCCGGCGCATCGGTAAGCAGCATCCGGAGGCCTTTATGATTGTGACCGGATGCTACGCCCAGCTGAAGCCCGAAGAGGCGGCGCATTTAGAGGGGGTAGACCTTGTGCTGGGAACCGGGCAGAAGCCTGACATCCTTTCTTACCTGGATGATTTAAGCAAGAAACGGGGGGAAGCGGGGACGATTGCCACTTCCGGCGTGAAGGATATCCGTACGTTCGCCCCGTCGTGCTCGTCGGACGACCGTACGCGGCATTTCCTCAAGGTGCAAGACGGGTGTGATTACTTCTGCACGTACTGTACGATTCCTTTCGCCCGCGGGAGGAGCCGTAACGGAACGATTGCCAGCCTGGTGGAACAGGCCCGCGAAGTGGCCGCCAAAGGTGGCAGGGAGATTGTGCTGACGGGCGTGAATATTGGCGACTTTGGCAAGAGCACCGGCGAAACGTTTATCGACCTCATCCGCGCCTTAGACGGGGTGGAAGGCCTCGCCCGCTACCGTATCTCTTCCATCGAGCCTAACCTGGTTACCGGCGAGGTGATAGACTTCGTAGCCTCCGGCAAACGCTTTGCCCCCCATTTCCATCTTCCGTTGCAAAGCGGGAGCGACGCGGTATTGAAGCTGATGAAACGGAAATATGATACGGCCCTGTTCCGCCATAAGGTAGAACAGATAAGGCAGGCCATGCCGCATGCCTTTATAGGGGTGGATGTGATTGTAGGCGCGCGGGGCGAGACGGAGGAGCTGTTCGATGAGGCGCAGGCGTTTATCGAGAGCCTCGACGTTTCGCAGCTGCACGTGTTCAGTTATTCGGAACGCCCGGGCACGCAGGCGCTGAAGATTGCCCATAGCGTAGAGGCGAAGACGAAACACCTCCGCAGCAAGCGCCTGCTCGACATATCCGACGGCAAGCTGCAGGCTTTCTATGCCAGGCATACGGGCCAGGCGGCAGACGTACTGTTTGAACATACCCGGCGGGGGAACCTGATGCACGGCTTTACGGCAAACTATATAAAGGTGGAGGCTCCTTACAGCGCCGCGCTTGTAAACGGGCCGGTAAGGGTGAGGCTTGCCGGGTGGAATGAAGACAGAACGGCCTTACGGTGTAACTTGACAGGCGATGTGGAATAATATACTTTACGGGCTGCTGTATGGATGGGTGGCGCTGCATGCACGCCTTCCTTTCCGGGCGCTGTATGCGCTGTCTGATATATTATATGTAATAGTATATAAGGCGGCAGGTTACCGCCTGAAGGTGGTAAGGCGGAATATGAAGGCTTCTTTCCCGGAAAAAACGGACGAAGAGCTGCGCCGCCTGGAGCGCGCCTTTTACCATCACTTCTGCGACTATATAGTGGAGACGGTTAAACTGGCGCATATCTCGCCCTCCGAGATTAAAAAGCGGGCGAAGATGACGAACCCGGAGCTTATAGACCGGCTAACGCTGGGCAAACATGCCTGCGTGATAGGCTATATGGGGCATTATGCCAACTGGGAGTGGTTTACGTCGGTATGCCTGTCGTTCGAGCCTGTGCCTTACCAGATATACCGCCCGCTGAAGAGCAAGGCGTTCGACCGCCTGTTCATACGCCTGCGCACCCGCTTCGGGGCGTATTGCGTGCGCAAGGAGGATGCGGCGCGGAAAGTGATTTGGCTCGAAAAGAACGGCCAGCGGTCGGTTGTGCCTTTCATAGCAGACCAAACGCCCAGCAAGGCGAATATCCATTACTGGACGCAGTTTCTGGGGCAAGACACGCCCTTTTTTACCGGCGCCGAACGCCTCGCGCGCAAGCTCGACCTGCCGGTTGTATTCTTCGACGTACAAAAGGTGAAGCGGGGATACTACCGGGTAGACGTAAAGCTGATATCCGAATCGCCCAAAGACACGCCTGAGTTCTGGCTCACGGAGCAATACGCCCGCATGATGGAACAGTGTATCATGAGAAACCCCGCTTACTGGCTATGGACGCACCGGCGCTGGAAGCATAAACACGAAATGGAATGAAAAAGAAAGTTGCCGTAGTTATACTGAACTGGAACGGCAGGAAGCTGCTGGAATGCTTCCTCCCCTCCGTAATGAACTGCTCGCCGGCGGAATATGCCGAAGTGATTGTGGCCGACAACGGCTCTACGGACGGCTCCGTGGCGATGCTTGAAGAAAAGTTTCCGCAGGCAGGCATCATCCGCCTCTCTCGCAACTACGGGTTTGCCGAAGGCTACAACCGTGCGCTCGAACAGGTAGAGGCCGAGTATACCGTACTGCTCAACAGCGATGTGGAAGTAACGCCCGGCTGGCTCGACGAACCGCTGAAAGCGCTCGACGCCGACGCCTCCCTCGCCTGCGTACAGCCCAGGATAAGGGCTTACCTCGACAGGCAACGCTTTGAGTATGCCGGGGCGGCAGGCGGATACATAGACCGCTATGGCTACCCCTTCTGCCGCGGCCGCGTATTGCATGTAGTGGAAGAAGACAGGGGGCAATACGATACCCCCGCCGAAACGCTTTGGGCCACGGGCGCCTGCCTGTTTATCCGCACCGCCGTATACAAGGCGGAAGGAGGGCTTGACGCCCGCTTCTTCGCCCATCAGGAAGAAGTAGATATGTGCTGGCGCCTCAGATGCCGGGGCTACAGGCTGATGTGTATCCCCCAATCGGTAGTTTACCATCTGGGCGGAGCCACCCTTGCGGCCGGAAATCCCCAAAAGGTGTTCCTCAACTTCCGCAACAGCCTCCTGATGGTCTATAAAAACCTGCCGGAAGAAGAGTTGAAACACGTCTTCCGCGTCCGTTTCTTCCTCGACTGCCTGGCAGCCCTGAAATTCCTCCTCTCCGGCCATCCCGCCGCCGCCGCCGCTATCTATAACGCCAGGAAAGAGTTCCGCCTCCTGATCCCCATCTACAAACCCATCCGTGAAGAGAACCTCCGCAAGGCCACCCTCCGCCCCGTCCCCGGGCTTATGCGGAAAAGCCTGATAGCCGCCTTCTATTTGAAAGGAAAGAAAACCTTTAGCGCCCTTTCCCGCTGAAATTCCTCTCCGGAAACCGCCTTTTTCCGCGCAGAACCGGGCAGTTTCCGTACGGAACCGGGCCATTTCCATGCAGAAAAAGGCAAATTCCGCGCGGAAACGGGCAAATTCCGCGCGGAAACAGACAGTTTCCGCACAGAAACAGACGGTTTCCGCACAGAAAAAGGCCGTTTCCA
>JAIRKZ010000152.1 GCA_031259845.1 Tannerellaceae bacterium
ATGGAATTACAAAATTCTACCTGAATAAAGTCAGGTTATTTCGTAACGATTACAAAGTGCATAGTTTTAACTAACGTGCCTGAAAAATAAAATAGTTGCTTGTCTTGAAAAGAGTAAAAACTTTTAGTATCTTCGTGTATTCAATTGCTTTGCAATAAGAAGTGAATAATATCCTTATAAAAAATATATCGACATGGAAAACAGAAGAGATTTTTTCAAGAAAGTATCCCTGCTTACAGCAGGAGGTTTACTGGCCGGACAATCAACGATTGTAAAGGCTGCTACATCTGGCGTGGCAAACAAAAAAGCTTCCAAAATTATTGGCTTACAGATTTATTCGCTCTTTGACGAATTAGACAAAGATATTCCGGGTGGACTGAAGAAGGTAGGTAAAATGGGGTATTCTACAATTGAATTAGCCGGCTATGGAGAAGGCAAGGTTAAAGGTATAGAGATGGCCGAATTTAAAAAAATGGCTGACGATGCGGGACTGACAATTACCAGCACCCATGTAAATCCTCCGTTTCGCGAATATACGAAGGAGAATAAACAGGAAATCGCCGACTTCTGGAAGAAAGCCGCCGCCGACCATGCCAAAATAGGCGTTAAATACCTTATCCAGCCCGGACAACCTTCTACCCGAAGCACGGAAGAAGTGGCATACGTAGGCGAGATATTCAACGAAGCCGGCAGAATAGCCAAAGCCGCCGGGCTCGAATTTGGATACCATAACCATGACGGCGAATTTGCACGTGTCATTCCCGGTGGAACGGAGTCCGTTAGCGGACGGCACAACTTCGGAAGGGAAGCGCCGCAAGGTATCGAAGTTATCTATGACGGCATGCTGAAACATACCGACCCAAGCCTGGTATTCTTCGAAATGGATGTTTACTGGACGGTCATGGGGCGGCAAGATCCCGTAGAATATATGAAGAAATATGCCGGTCGTATCAAAGTACTCCATATTAAAGACAGGGCTGTATTGGGTCAGTCCGGCATGATGAACTTTGAAATGATATTCAAACAGGCATATACCAATGGCATAAAAGACTATTTCGTAGAATTGGAAAAGTATACGGGAGGCACACAGTTTGAAGGCGTAAAAGGTTGTGCGGATTATCTGCTAAAGGCCAAGTTCGTTAAATAATCCCCCATACGAATGAAGGAACTCCCGTTTTCAGAAATGATACAGGAGTTTCTTTTTATAATTTCATTCGTAAATATTTATTATCGAGACTAACTGTATATCAGCCTCATTGTTATTAATTCTTTTGATTGACACATAGAAAGAATAACGAGCCCCTATATGGTGTTCGCAACTATTGGACAGGCATTTTTATATTTTAAAACAACCAGGTTTGTAGGAATTTTCATTCACGTGCTCCAAGCAACAGTCTTTGCCTCTCGGTTGTTTAGGCCAGTTTCATCTTCGGACTTTTATCTTCCAGTAAAAATCGGCCTGAGGATACATGCGCCCTTTATGCGCTTTGTGAATCGGGTATATCCACTCCGAGTTGTTTTAAGGCTTCCTTATAATATTTTATCTGTGCGGCTTTGCGGCGTTCATCAACATAACATTCACCAAGTTCCCTGTAATCGCACTTGTCCTTCAAGAGGTGGTACACAATCGTCAGTATTTCATGACCTAATGCTACTAAGGCTCTCTTTTTGCCTCTGCGTGCTGCCAATCTTTTATATTTGGATGCGAAAAAAGTATGTTTGGTTCTACTTGCCGCCCATGCGCATTCTGTTATCACCGCTTTGGTTTGCTTATTGCCATGGTTGGTGCGCGAGCTTTTTTTTACCGGCGCTCTCATTGTTGCCGGGGCTTACCCCTGCCCATGAAGACAGGTGCGTCGCACTGGGGAAGACCTCCATGTCAACACCTATTTCTGCCAGCAAGTCTTTTGCCGAAGTCCGGCTTATACCCGGTATCTGGCATAAACGGGCTATTTCTTCTTCAAGAGGCTGCATACGACGACTTATTTCTTCCTCAAGGGCTTTTATCTCATCGCTCAGGTGCTCCATGCTACGCCGGATGGCCTGTAGCATGAATTTATGATGTTCACGAAACCGCCCTTCAACAGCCAATGCGATTTCTTCCTGCGTACTCTTTAAGCGCCAATGTGTACAAAGGGAGGCCAGCAACTCAGGGTCGGTTTCACCTTCTATTACATGGTCTATCACCTTTGTGCAGGTCTTACCCGCCACATCGCTAAAGACGCTGGACAGCTTCAAATTCGCGTCTTCAAAAATACGAATCAACCGGTTGTGTTCGGCTGCAAGATTCTGGACAAGCTTGCGGCGGTAACGGGTCAAGTCCCGCAGATCACGTTGTGACTGGTCGGGAACGAAACTGCCCTTTAACAATCCGGCAAGCAGGAGTTTGCATATCCAGGCCGAATCCTTCCTGTCCGTCTTATGCCCAGGAACATATTTGATATGACGGGCGTTGACGATCAAGATCGTAAAGCCGCCAGGCTCCAGGATGTTCATCACGGGTCTCCAATAAACGCCCGTGCTCTCCATGGCAACATGGGTGATACCCAATTCCAATAGC
>JAIRKZ010000155.1 GCA_031259845.1 Tannerellaceae bacterium
GCTATTGGAATTGGGTATCACCCATGTTGCCATGGAGAGCACGGGCGTTTATTGGAGACCCGTGATGAACATCCTGGAGCCTGGCGGCTTTACGATCTTGATCGTCAACGCCCGTCATAAGTTTCGACTACACTGCATTCTGTTGTCTTTTTAACAAACAAAGGTACACAGGATTTGAGATAAACCATCAGTTACAGTTATGTCGTTCAACAAGGATTGGGTAATATCAGTTAGTTTTGGTTATTTTTGTGTAAAGTTATTTTAGTAATTAATCCCAAAACTGTAAACCTATTCCAGGAAAAGTCAAACATTATGATGCCTTCGGTAAACCACTATAATGGTTTACTGAAGAGAAATCATAATGAAAGCCGTATTTGCTTTTAATGTATTTGCCTGACGGCTTCCAGCAGCGGGGCTACCGTTAATGATTCGCCTGTGGCTTCCAGCATCCATTGGGTAGGCGTGAGGCGGCCCAGTTTGAAAATCCGGTTTACTTCAGCGGCAAAATCCTTTCCTTGCAGGTATTTCTCCAGCTGGAACTCTATAATCTGCCCGAAGGCATAGGCCGACAGGTACAGCGGGTAACCAATCATGTGTGAATAAACAGCCAAAACCGTTTCATCCTTTATGCCAAACACCGGGGCGTAATACGTATTCCAGATGTCTTTGGAAATTGAAATAACGGCCTCGCGTAATTGTCCGGAAGTAGCGCCGGGATGGGCATAAAGCCATTTCCACACTGAAATATCCAGCATGGATACGCCGCAGATTTCGTACATGCTCCATACTTTATCGAGTATGTTCATCGCTTCTTTTTCAGGATTATTGTCTGTAATACCCAATATTTCCAAGTCTCTTTTCTGGAACACAAAGGCCAGCGCTTCCGTAAAAGCGGTATTCGGCACGCCATTCAACATAAAATAATCTACATCATACAGAGATATGGTTTGTTCTACGTTGTGTCCAAATTCATGAATGGCGATATTGTATCCTTTATAATCCAGTCCTCCCGCAGGAATGCGTGTGCGAAGGCGAGACTTTTGTCCTTTCATGGCGGCTCCCCAGGCATGGCCGCTTCCACGGGCGGGGTCTACGGCAATCTTGCCGGCTAAATAACCGGCCCGTTCCTTGCTGAATCCTACTTTGGTAAGGATATTGGGAAGGTCTTTTTCCAATGCTCCGGCATCCGGGTAAAGGGCACGTGTCTGTTCATTCAGTTTGGTTTCATCCAGGTTACTGCGGGCTTTGAAACCGTCGTACCAGATATCGTATGCTTCGAGTTTGCGGGCGAGGCGTTTGGAAATCATTTCACCCACCTTTTTCAATTCGGGCGCTGAAAGAAAACGGTCAAATAATTGGGTTACTTCATCTACCGCTACTTCCATATCATTGTTGAAGTTACGGTCTATGTACGTATCGCCTGTATAATTGTCTATCTTTTGCATGATGTTGAAATTATTCAACATTTTTTGGTAGCGTGTTGTTGATTCGGGCGTTCCTTCTATCTTTTTGCCCGATTCGGAAACCATGTTGGTGTAAGGATTCCAGTCATATTTCCCGGAATTGATTACTTCTACGGGGATATCCTGCGCTATAATTCGCTTCATTACTTCATATACGGTGCGTTGTTTGTCGAGTCCTTCGTTGCCTTTGTTGTAATTGGCCTTGATTTCATCGCGTAAATTCCAATGTGAAAGGAGAATCATTTCTTCGGGGAATATCTTTTTCCCTTTGAGGTTCAATAAATGCCCCATGTAAATGTTATAGGCGGCAATATAACTGTCGGCATCGCTGCTGATACGGGCCCTTTCCTGCATAACAGCCGATGGGATGCGCTGCGTAAACAAATCGCCCAACCGGGCATAGGCCCAAGCTAACCGGTCTTTTCCCAGCGCTTCTTTTTCTTTAAGGGTAAGTTCCGGGTAATTTAGGGCGATTATAAAGGCTATCTTGTTCGTATAGAAATCTTCCTGCAGATGGGAGGATGGGCTATAGGCGGCAAATTGTTTATCAATGGGATGTTCGGGGCCGTTGTCTATGGCAACGTTCCAATCCAGGCATAGCGTCATGGCATTGAAGTTGCCGTAGATTCCTTCAAGATAGTCGCTTGTTTTGAGAAATACAATTTCCTTTTCGGAAGGGTCGGCGATATAATTTTCGAGGCAGAATGTTTGGAAAGCTTCGTCATCGCCATCCTTTTCCTGCCATAATCTGGCTACCTGCCTTACGCCTTTTTCCATTATTTCCTGCTGGCTACCAGCCTTACCGGCTAAACGTTCAATGGTTGATTGGATAATTGCCGGCCGGATAGCGGCAAATACGTGTGTCTGTGTTGTCATACAAATTAATATAGCGCAAAGAAATGCCGTACTTGTTTTCATTATCGTACTTGTTTATTCATGGTTATCAGGGAAGCAAAAATAATCTTTTATTTAATGAATCCGGCGCTTATCCCCTGTTTATTTTTATCAAATACACTTTTTGTGACTACCTTTGCCCGCGGAATATAACAAAAGAGCACGTTTTGAATCGCTATTTTATCTATTTGGCATATAATGGGAAGAACTATAACGGATGGCAGGTTCAGCCTAATGGCGTAACGGTACAGGCAACGGTAGAAGGGGCTTTGGCTACCTTGCTTCGCTCGCCTGTTCCTGTTGTGGGCGCCGGGCGGACAGATACAGGCGTTCATGCCCGCAGGATGGTTGCTCATTTTGACTGGCATGAACCGTTAACGCCTCTCTCTTTCCTGACGGAAAAGCTTAACCGCATCCTCCCGCGAGACATTGCGATAGACAAGATTGTGCCGGTAAAGGAAGATGCGCATGCCCGTTTTGACGCCTTATCCCGTACCTATACATATTATATTACAACAAAGAAAGACCCGTTTACCTGCGAGTTTGCCTATAAACTGCATGGCGTATTAGACGTTGATGTGATGAACAAAGCGTGTGAAATCCTGTACGGCTATATCGATTTTACCTCTTTCAGTAAATTACATACGGATGTAAAAACGAATCATTGCCGTATCTCCCATGCCCGGTGGGAGCAGGAGGGCGATGCCTGGCGTTTTAGCATAACAGCCGACCGTTTTCTGCGGAATATGGTTCGCGCCATTGTAGGTACATTAATAGAAACAGGGCGCGGCAAATTATCCCTGCACGGCTTTAGCGCCATCATTGAGGCAAAAGACAGGGGCAGGGCAGGGATGTCTGTGCCGGGGCACGCTTTGTTTCTGACAGATATTGCTTATCCCGGAGAATTGTTTACGATTAATGAATAGATAAAAGATGTGGGTAACATTAGCGTTTATATCAGCCTTCTTATTGGGATGTTATGATGTAAACAAGAAAATGTCGTTGAACGGGAATGCCGTCATTCCTGTTTTGTTTTTGAATACATTGATAAGCAGCCTTATCTTCGTGCCGGTAATTATCCTTTCGTATGGCACGGATGTGCTCTGCGGTACGATGTTGCACCTCCCGTATGCCTCGTTTGAGCAGCATATTGCCGTTTTTATCAAAGCGGCGATTGTTCTGTCTTCGTGGCTATTCGGCTATTTTGCCGTTAAAAATCTCCCGTTAACGATAACAGGCCCCATAAAAGCCACCCAACCGGTGATGACCTTACTGGGAGCATTGCTCATTTTTGGCGAGCGTTTGAACCTGTATCAATGGATTGGAGTGATTCTATCCATTATTTCCTTCTTTCTTCTTTCCTCATCGGGGAAAAAAGAAGGGATTCGTTTCTCTCACAACAAATGGATATGGTTTATGATGCTGTCTGCCCTGTTGGGAGCGTTAAGCGGATTGTATGATAAGCGCTTGATGCGTTCGCAGGATGTAATGACCGTACAGGTATGGTTTAATGTATACCAATGCTTTATTATGGTCTGTATCCTCCTGTTTCTCTGGTATCCGCAAAGGGGGAAGAGCACGCCGTTTCAATGGCGCTGGAGCATTCTTTTTATTTCTGTTTTTTTGGTATTGGCCGATTGGATTTACTTTTACGCCCTCAGCTTCCCCGATTCGATGATATCTGTCGTATCCATGATTCGCCGCAGTAATGTGCTGGTAACATTTGCCGCCGGCGCCTTGTTTCTCCACGAAAAAAATGTGAGGAACAAAGCGCTCGACTTGGTATTGGTGCTAATCGGAATGATATTCCTTTATATGGGGACGAGGTAAAAAGAAAGTCAATCGTTTTTTCAGCTGATAGAAATGAATAATTCATATCAAGGAGCCTGCGTATCTTCCGGTTGCTTATCTTATATTCTAAAAGTGCTTTTTTAATGTAGATGTATTTTTTATTCAAAATATTTTCTTTTTTTGTCAAAAAATATATATTATTGCATCCGTATAGAAATACGGACAGTTTAAAACTAAGAATTTATGAGAAAAAATTTATTGACAAATTTCGTATTAACAAGTTTTGTTCTGGCAACATGCTTTATTTCGTGTCAATCAGGAGATAACCCGAACGATGATCCCGATTCGCCCGAAAGTAAACCGCGGCAGGATATTCCGCTGACCAAAACAGAGAAAGCGATGGCTGAGGGGAATAATACGTTTGCGTTTGGTTTGCTACAGGCTGTAGCTAAGGCAGACAAGAAGAGCGATCACGTTTTTGTATCTCCCCTGAGCGCCGGGCTGGCCTTCGGTATGTTAAGCAACGGCGCTGCCGGAGCTACCTTCGACGAGATACAGCAAACGTTTGGTTTCGCTGGAGCTTCGAACGAAGAAATAAATGATTATTACCGCAAAATACTGACGGAACTGACAGCCGCAGACCCGGAGGTTGCCCTGGAAAGCGCCAACTCCATTTGGATCAACGACGATTTCCCCGTGCTGGATGCTTTCGTTAAAACAAACCAGGCGAAGTATGACGCGGAAGTGAGGAATGAAGATTTCTCCGATCCGGCCACGCTTAGACTGATCAACGCCTGGTGTGCAGACAATACGCATGGTAAAATAGACCGGATTCTGGAGAAAGTTTCCGACGCTTCGCTCATATACCTGCTGAATGCCCTGTATTTTAAAGGACTGTGGAGCCTGCCCTTTAAAAAAGAACTGACCCAAGACGCCACGTTCACAAACGAAGACGGCTCCACCTCATCCGTGCAGATGATGCATCGCCACGTACAGTTTAACTATTTCAAAGGATCCGGATTTGAACTGGCGGAAATGCCATACGGAAACGAAGCCTTCAGTATGGTCTTTCTGTTGCCGGCAGAGGGCGCTACGGTTGGCTCGGTAGCTGAAAGTTTAGACGCCTCCGTTTGGAACGATTGCCTGTCGCAGTTGCAGCAATGTTCAATGGACATCTCCCTTCCCCGCATGAATCTGGCATACGAAATTACACTGAACGACGCTTTGCGTGACATGGGAATGGCGTTGATATTCGACGAAACAGAAGCGGATTTTTCACGTATCAACCCTAACGCTCCGTTATTTGTTTCCTTAGTCAAACAAAAAACAACATTGGAGATAAACGAAGAAGGTTCGGAAGCAAGCGCCGTAACGGGCATAGGGATGGCGACGTCGACTGGAGATATTCCGCCTTCTCTGGAATTTAATCGCCCGTTCCTCTTTTTCATAAAAGAAAAGAGTACCGGCATTATCCTCTTCGCGGGCTACGCGAAGAAGTTGTGATGTTTTTATATTACCTTATTTAATACTTTTTCTTATGGATACTGCAAAATTTATCATTGTATGTGTTTTAGCAGTAATCGTATCTTTTTTCTCTCATGTAATAACCAGGCTGATGAAAATCTTATAAATGAAGATATTCAAACGAGCGATTATATCCTGAGCGATGAAGAAGCGAAAATATTACTAAGTGATTTTGTTGGAAATGGAAATAAAACCCGTAGCGGGGAACTTGTTGAAATCAGTGATTGTAACGTTTACGATTATCAAATATCCGCCGTTGTAGAAACTGAAACTGAAAATGTACCTGTTTTTCATTATACGCTCAAGACGGGCGATGAAGAAGGATACGCTCTTGTTGTTGCAGATAGCCGAATCCCTAAAGTTTTGGCTTATGTTGAAAAAGGCTCTTTGGCCGATACATCGTTTATTGAGCCTCTGCGGCTGTATGTAAGGAGTATCCCGGAATTTATTACAAGTAATTTGATTGACTATTACAAGGGTAATTCACAAACGGCCATACCTGTTACCAAGGCGGAGAGTTATATTACATACTATTGCTTTTTGCCGACAAACTGGAATCAAACCTATCCGTACAATTCCCAATGCCCGGTAGCATCATGTTCATCTTCATATAATGGAAGATACCCTGCCGGATGTTTGATAGTTGCAGTCGCCCAAATTTTGGCGTACTATCGTGTTCCTTCTTCGTTGGATTGGACTTCCATTCTGGCCAGCCCTATGGTTACAGGAAGTTCATCATCAACTGTAATTAATCAGGTGGGAAATCTTATAGCCAATATCGGAACATCGCTTAATACGAATTATGATTGTGGAGGGAGTTCAGCGTATCTCTCGGCAGCACCTTCTGTTTTTTCATCCTATGGAGTGATAACGAATGGCCTCATCTCTTTTTCTCTTCCCGCTATTGTATCCAGCCTCCAGAATGGCCGCCTCGTTCTTATATATGGAGAAACCACATCCGGTATCGGGCATGCTTGGGTATGTGACGGCTATAAACGACATGTTTACTCTTCAACCGAGTATTATGACTATTTGGACATGAACTGGGGATGGGGTGGAACATCGAATGGATTTTATTATATGTATTCTCCTCCTTCTTTCAATGCAGGAAGTTATACATTTACGAACAATCTTAAGATTATTGCTAATATCAGGAAAGCGAATTGAATGATTATCGGCAAGCGATCCTGAATTTCACGGGATGCTTGACAAATAATAATTAATATAACTGTCCGAAGAAAGGAATGGCGGGAAATAGAGGTTTCTATTATCCCGCTATTTTTTTCAACGTGAACCCGGTCAGAGTGCCTAAAGCTCCATGTTATGTCAAGTAGATTAATGTAATGACAAATGGACACTTTGTTGTCCGATTTGTTAGACATTTTCTCACAAATGTTATATATTTGTCAGATTATAATAAGAAAGGGATTTAAAATGAGACGATATGTTTATCTGTTAATTCTTTGCCTTTGTGCGCTGGGAATAAAGGCGCAGGATATGAAGGCGGTATTTATTGCCATGCCCGACCGGTACATCCCCCAGCTGGAATCGGCATGGAGAAAAGATTTGGTTGATTTGTACGGGTCGGGAAAAGAAGCCCGCCTGAAAAATACGATGGATGGCTATTCCCAATTAATGAAGCTGACGAGCGATTACCTGCTGCTGCAAACAACGGAACGCAGCGTGGTAGAAATGAAGCTGCTTCCTTTAGTGAACGACACCTATATCATTTGTATGCTTACCACCGTAAGCGCTCCGGCCCCCGACAGCCGTATTGACTTTTATACCACCGGATGGAAACCCTTAGCCGCGGCGGATTTGATTTCCCCCGTTCCGTCCGGCTGGTTTATAAAAGAAGATGCCGACAGGGATAGCGACGCCTGCAAAGACGCCCTGTCTCTTTTGGATATGGATTTGATTAACTACCGCTTAAGCCCGGACAGTCAAACGCTCGAAGCCATTTATACAACGCCTTTGTATCTCAGCGCAGAACAGCGAATCAAAGTAACCCCTTTCCTGAAAGATACGCCCAAAGTATATACGTGGGATAAATCCCGGTTTAGATAGCAGATATGAAAAGACGTATTTTTATTCTCACGCTATGCGTTGTGTTTGTTTCCTCTTCTGCATTTGGGCAGAAGGTTCTCCCCCTTGTGCCAAACCCGGCTAAGACAGAACAGAAAAAGGGGACTTTTATCTTATCCCAGGAAACCCGTTTGCTTGTATATGATGAAGGCGCCTTCAGCAAGGAAACGGCATACCTGCAACAAATTATGCAAACAATCTTTGCCCGTGGATTATCCCTTGGCGGGGATGGAAGCAAAAACGCCGTCGTTATCCGGCACAGCAGCGATTCTTTTCCTGCGGGAGGGTACAGGCTGGATATTAATGAAAAGCAGATACTTTTATCCTCTTCACATCCGGAAGGTATTTTTTATGCCATACAAACGCTCAGACAACTGTTGTTTTCTGCCGGGCGTCAGGAAAAACAGGGGGCGGAAAGTTTCCTCAACATACCCTGCCTTTCTATTACTGATTCGCCTGCTTTTGAATGGAGGGGGCTGATGCTCGACGTATCCAGGCACTTTTTCTCCATTGAATATTTAAAAAAGCAGGTAGACATGCTGTCTTATTATAAAATGAATAAACTGCACCTGCATCTTACCGACGACCAGGGATGGCGGATCGAAATCAAGAAATACCCGGAACTTACGCAGCAAGGGGCCTGGAGAAGATTCAACCGCCAAGACTCGGCTTGCATGGAGATGGGGAAGGCCAATCCTGACTTTCTCCTCGACCCCCGTTGTATCATTTCCCAAAACGGCAACCTTCTGTATGGCGGATTTTACTCGCAGGATGAATTGAAAGAACTCATACAATATGCCTCGGAACGGCATGTAGAGATTGTGCCCGAAATTGATATGCCCGGCCACATGATGGCGGCTATCAGTATATTCCCGGAACTGAGCTGCACCGGATTGGCAGGCTGGGGAGATACGTTTTCACATCCGTTATGCCCGTGCAATGAAGCGACGTTTGATTTCCTCGAAAACGTATTGGGCGAGGTGGCCGCTCTTTTTCCTTCCAGGTTTATCCACATAGGGCTCGACGAGGTGGAAAAGAATACATGGGAAGAATCGGAAGCCTGTAAAAACCTGATGAAGGAGAAGGGCTTTGAAAAAGCAGAACAACTGCAAACCTGCTTCATGAATCGTATCCAGGGCTACCTCGCTATGAAGGGAAAGGAAGTAATAGCCTGGGATGAAGTATTGGAGGATGATATCAATCCGGGCGTCAACATCCTGTTCTGGCGCGACTGGGTGGGCGAGGTTCCCCGGAAAGCCGTACAGAACGGCAACCGGATAATCTTTGCGCCCAGCAGTCCCCTGTATTTCTCACGGAGGGATTCATCCCTGTATCCCATCTATCATTTACAGTCGAAATTCGATGAAGCGCCCCAAGACAAACAGCCATTAATCCGGGGAGCGCAAGCCTGTATATGGGCCGAAGGAGCGCCATCCGAAAATGCCGCCGATTACCTCATCTATCCCCGCCTGCTGGCGCTGGCCGAAGCGGTGTGGACGCCGGGGAATGCGCGTAACTGGGATTTGTTCAAGCAACGGCTGGCGCATCAGTTGCGCTATTTGGATACAGAGCAGGTAAAACACCCGGCGCAAACGTATGCCCTGATTCCCCTTATATCGGTAGACCAAAAGGGGAAAAATATCCGTGTAAAACTGGAAAACGAACAAATCAACCCGCTGATTTATTATACCACCGACGGGAGCATACCTACCGAACGTTCGCACCGCTATAACGGGCGGGAAATAACCATATCCGGCAGCGCCGAAATATGTGCCGCCATTTATGATAAAGGCTCCATTCAGCCGCCGCTTGCCAGCCGCCCGGTAGATTACCATAAGGCTATCGGCAAGCCCGTAACATACCATATCCCCTGGCATAAGGCTTACCCGGCCGGAAGGGAAAGCGCATTGACCGACGGACTGAGGGGAAGCCACCGCCACAACGACGGCTTTTGGCAGGGATTCACCACCGACATAGACGTTGTTATCGACATGCAGGCCCCCGTGCTTATCAAAAGCCTGTCTGCCATGTTTATGCAGTTGACCGGCCCGGGCATCTATATGCCCGAATATATCGAGGTAAGTTTGTCGGAAGACGGCGTTCGTTTTGAGAAATCATTTACTGCCTGTAACGATGTGCCGGAAACAGAGCGTGCGTTAACGATACGGAAATTCTCCGGCGAGATAAACAAAAAAGCCCGCTACGTAAAAGTCTTTGCAAAGAATAAAACCGGGCATTTCATCTTTACAGACGAACTCGTAGTCTATTAGTCCGGATACGGAGACAGGAATGGTTTCAAATGTTGCTGCCGTATACTCAATATAATAATTGTAAATAGCACGAATGGCAGGAGCGTCGTCTGTTGTTGCTTTTCTTATCTTCATGTAACAGCTGTTTTTTTCGTAAATGTAAAGATAGTAGTTTTTTTACTACTTTCAATATAGCGCAGCTTTACCTGTCAACCAGCCGGGCAAAGAGGGTGGGGGTTGGGGTGCATCCCCTCCCTCTCCGGTCGGGGGCCGGGCTTTACGGTGTGCGACGAACGAGTTTTCCGGGTGAACAACAGAAGTTCGGCGCTTTGTGAGAGAGGAGGGCAGGCCCCTCGGAAGCGCCTTACAGGAGGAGGTTTCAAACCGCGGCGTGCGGCTTTAGTCAAAAGCTATGGTCGTGTGCAACGTCCGAAAAGTCTGTCAGGAGGCAGGCAGGTAAGCTGCCAGCGCGAGAAATCGGCAACGAAAGCAGGTTTGACCGAATAAGAAGCGCCGTATGAGAGGAGACTTTCACGCAGGCTTGCGTGAGAGGCTTAGGCTAAGATTCCCTTTGCCTGCTCAATCTGCAAGTCCTCCTCCCTGCGGAGACTCCCTCCTCCCTCCAGAGGACTCCCTGCGGTCGCCCCTCCGGTCGTCGTCAGTCGCCCCTCCGGTCGTCGTGCGGGCTTTCCACTGTAATCCCTTGCGCTGGCAAGCCCTTACAATCAGTTGATACTCTTTTTCCAGGCCTTTCGGAAGCCAGTCTCTAAGTGCATTCATGATCTTACTTTTTTAATGATTGCTACCAGTATTTGTTAAAATGTTTAAAAGATTTAAACCCGTTGAGAGGTTATGGCGACGAGCCGGGGCTTCGCCGCTAACAGGCGGGCTTGATGGGTTAACCCCCCGGCCTTTATGGGCGACCCCCATGCTTGCGGGTTGACCCTTCATGCTTGCGGGTTGACTGACCATGCTTTGTTGTTGACTGACCGGTCTTTGTTGTTGACTGACCATGCTTTGTTGTTGACTGACCGGTCTTTGCTGTCGACTGACCGAGCCTTGTTGTCGCCTGACCGGTCTTTGCTGTCGACTGACCGAGCCTTGTTGTCGCCTGACCGAGCCTTGCTGTCGCCCGCCCGGTCTTAGCTGTCGCCTGCCCAAGCTTAGCTGTCGCCTGCCCGGTCTTTGTGGTTGCCTGCCCGGTCTTTGTTGTCGCCCGCCCGGTCT
>JAIRKZ010000126.1 GCA_031259845.1 Tannerellaceae bacterium
AACGTACGCCGGAAAAGTGCGCCCGCTTCCTTCCTTTTCCGCTTCGCCAACGCCCTTATCCGCCGCTCCGGCCCCTTAGGATTCGTCCTGTCCCCCTACATCCTGCTGCAATGCAAAAATAAATAGACGCCGGAACGTTTGCTTCAAATACACTACGCGCTTCAGCAGAGAGCAAACCCGAATCGGCAATGACAACCGGTTTACCAAGCGAAAATATCAATGATTTGACAGAGTGTTGCAAATAAAAGTGCGGAAAACAGGAAAAAGAGCCATCCGATTGGGACAGCTCTCTTTTTATTCTATGTGTTAATACATTATTTCGTCGCCCATACAGCCGATTGTACCAAATAAGGCTGGCCGCTTTCGTCGTTACCCATCATGTCGATCTGATTCTGGGGAATGGGGAACATCGTCTTAGTGGCCGGGAGCTTGGAAGCGCCGGCAAACTTTCCGAGAAACTTCCGTTCGTAATCAATATAATCGTTCAGTTGTTGAGCCATATAGTCGCCTCCCCAACGAACGAGGTCAAACCAGCGCGATCCCTCCATGGCCAGTTCCAGCTTGCGTTCCATACGGACAGCTTTGATACAGGTAGCTTTGTCGGAGAATGCAGCATGCGAAGACGGATATTCCGATACTTTATAGGTAGCGGCAGGAGTTCCGTTCTCTTGCCTGATAACGTTTACATCCAAGCCGGCGCGTTTACGAATTTGATTGACAAGTCCCATCGCTTTGCTCAATTCACTATCATTGGCTAAACATTCGGCATAGAGCAGCATCGCGTCGCGTACCGAGAGATACTGTATGTTCATGGCAGAGCCCGGAGCCCAATTGCCACTCATGTTGCCGCGCCCGAGGCCGGCGTCGCCTTCAGCCTTACTGTATACATGTTTCTTCGGAAGGAATACGCCGCCATTGTTTTTGTCACGTATCCAGCCGTCCAAAGCAGGGCCATAGTCTTTATAAGGAATGCCGGTACGCCCCATCGTAAAGTCGAGGCGCGGGTCTACCGTTTGGGCAGCGTCGTCGGATATACTTTTGCCTGTACGGTATTCATTGTTCAGGAAGGGCAGTCCGTTGGCGTCTACCTTGTACGAATTAGCCAGTTCGTAAGAAGGCTGGTAGAATCCACAACATCCACCCGGCGCCCCGGTGTTGTGCGGATAGCAGAGCGACATGCCCTGGTTGCCGTTATTGTTTCCGTCAGCCGAGAACTGTATTTCAAAGATGGATTCGGGACTGGTGTTGTCGCGGTACGAATCCCAGTTGTCGGTCAGGTCATTGGCCAAGGCGTACTTTTTACCTGTAGCCGTAGTTCCGTTTTCAATCACGTCCTGGAGCAAAGATTTGGCCTGTGCCATTTCTCCCTGTTGCATGAGGATTTTTGCCTTGAGCGCTTTGGCCGCCCATGAGTAAGCCCTTCCTACAGCGTCGGGTTTGTCGGGCAGGCTGCTGATTGCCCTGTCCACATCGGCCAGGATTTCGGGATAAATATTTCTGTCGTTCTTCACCTTGGGATTGTTGTCGGCAGCATGCTGCACTTCGTCTATGTAGGGAATATTAGGGCCAAATACCTTAACGCCCTCAAAGTAGCACACCGCACGTATGAAGTAAAGCTCTCCCATGCGAATGGCCTTAAGCTTTGCATCCATATCGTCGGCCTTTGAGGCCAGGTCGAGCGCTTGCGCTACACGCTTGGAACCGATATACACCCAGTTCCATTTTTCATCCAGATAAGAGTTGGTAGCCAGAAGGGTATAAACCTCCATACTGTTCAACACGCTCTGGTCGTTATTATCGGAACCTTTATTGGCGTCGCCCCCATACATACCACCGAACGTCCAGTTGAAAATACTCGATCCCCATTTATGTTCCGTGCTGAGAAGGGTGGCGTATGCATTGACAACAAGCAAATCTACACCCTCGCCATTAGCCAGGGCTTCGGAGTCGATACTCCCTTGCGGCGCCTTGTAAAGGAAGTCTTCTCCGCAGGAAGATAAAAGAACAGATGTGGCGACACAGAAGAGCAGTGTTTTCATATATTGTTTCATAATAAAATGCTTTTAATGGTTTATAATTAGAAGGTGAAGTTCAAACCAACGATGAAACGCATAATCGTAGGATAGCCTCCCATATCCAGCCCTTTACGCAAGTCGGCGCCCGTTCCGTCGCTGGTCTCCGATTTGTCGTTGATATCTGAGCTGATATTCGTATTGGTGATTTCGGGTGTCAGGCCGGAATACTTGGTCAGCATCAGCGTATTTTCAGCCTGTACATATACGCGCAGGTTCTGTATCGCAGCCTTGCGAAGGAGTTCCTTAGGCAGGGTGTAACCTATTTGCAGGTTCTTCAGCGCCAGATAAGAAGCGTCTTCTACAAAGTACGAACTGGGTACTATACCGGAGTATCCATCCTGCGCATTGAGCAACGGGAGAACGGCTTTGCTGTTGTCGGCGCCTGGCTTCCACGATTCGTACAGCGAAGCAGGCGAACGCTGGCCACGGAAGAGGCTGAAGTCGGTAAAGGCTTTAACGTTATTGAATAGCTCGTTACCTATGCTGGAATACCAGAACATCGTAAAGTCGAAGTTCTTATAGGTTAAGCCTACATTCAGCCCCGCAATCAAGTCAGGGTGAGGCGAACCCAGCGACACGCGGTCTTCAGCCGTCAGGCTACCATTCGTGTCAGTATCCTGGAATTTAAATCGTCCCACCCAAGCTTTGGCTTCTTCGGCGTTAAGGGTCTGTCCCAGTGGCTGACAATTCAATACATCCTGTACATTTTCATAGAATCCGGTCACCTTATAACCGAAAAATTCCGATATCGGACGTCCCTTTGTCGTACGGGTCACCGGGCCTGCATCCATACGGGTACCTTCTTGATAGATCGCATAATCATCGGCTTCCGAAAGTCTTATTACTTCATTCTTGTAATGTGAGAGATTTAAAGCTACATCCCAGGCAAAGTCGCCTCTCGAATCGCGATAATTGAACGTAGCGTCTATCCCGGTATTCTTCATATCCCCAAAGTTGACATAGGGCTTGTTCGGCTCGCCGGCCAGTCCGGAGTATGTAGCCGGCAGGAGCATGTTGGATGTTTTCTTGTCATACCATTCCAGGCCCACACCAAACTTTCCGTTCAGGAACGTGGCGTCCAACCCTACGCTGTACGAATCCACACTTTCCCATTTTGTATCTTCGTTGCCATAACGCAGCAGGGTGTAACCGGTATATCCGGAAGTGTTGGCGCCTCCCAGGTCATAGTTGGTTCTTTCCGGATTGGTTGTATATTCGTAGGCAAAATTAGTTTTACGCGGAATTTCCGAGTTACCCGTCTGCCCGTATCCCACACGCACTTTCAGGTCGTCCAGCCAGTCGCGGGTATTTTCCATAAAGGTTTCTTCCGACAGACGCCATCCAAGCGAAACGGAAGGGAATACGCCGTAGCGATTGTTTGCCGAGAAGCGCGAAACGCCGTCACGGCGAAGAATCCCGGTAACAAGATATTTGTCTGCAAAGGCGTAATCCACACGCCCGAATATACCGAAGAGGGCAAACTCCCCATTATATTCCGATTTAGCCACACGCTGGTCGCTGTTCTTACCCAGGGTTAATACCCAGGTATTCTCATTGTACGGATAGAGATAATCATAGCGTTGCCCTGTCATGGAGCGTCCTAATCCGTCGCGGATCGCTTCCGTTCCCAGCAATACCGTCAACCGGTGCGCTTCATTGAACGTTTGTGTATAGTTCAGCGTATTGGTCCATACCCAGCGGAAATTGAATCCGGATTTTTCTTCCAGATCGCTTTGCCCGCCGCCGCCTTCCGAAAATTCCGGCGTCCGTTTCTGCATCCTGTATGAGTAGTTGTTAGTATAGTCCAGCCCAAAACTGGTTCGATACGTCAATCCTTTATATAAATCCGCTTCGGCCCATACATTGCCGAATATACGTGAATTACTATAGTAGTTTCCGCGCTGGCGCTCTATTTCGGCCACGGCGTTCTTCCAGTTACCCGTCCCGGCGAGAACAGACCCGGCATATTCTCCCTGAATATCCCGTACCGGCACCCAGGGTGTTGAACGATAGCCCGCCCAGGAGTAGATTGTAGATTCGCTCGTTTCCGGCGAACGTCCAAGGTCTTTTGTCCAGGTATAAGAAAAGTTTTCGCCAACGCGCAGCCAGGGACGGAGGTTGTACGATGAATTGGCACGCGCCGTATAGCGTGTATAGAAGGTTTCGATCACCGTACCCTGCTGATCGAAATAACTCAGGCTCATGTTATATTGCCCCTTGTCGTTACCCCCCTGCAAGCCTATCTGGTGGCTTTGCATGGGAGCCACCCGGTCTATTTCGTCCCACCAGTCTGTATCGGTCGAGAATTTCGCCATCACATTATCTGCAGTGTAATCTGCCGGATTAATGTCTTGCCTTCCGCCGGCTCCATTTGTTGTCAGGTAATTAGGAACGATGAAGTGATCTCCCCCATCGCCAAACTGCTGATGAGTGGGACGGGTATTCAATCCCAACAGGTTGATGTAATTCATCTGCGCATCCCATTCCCATTTCAGGCGTTCTTCGGAACTTAACGTATTATAACGTTTGCCGCTTTTCTGCAAACCGAAATATCCGTCGTACGTCAATACCGGCTGGCCTGTTTTCGTCCCTTTCCTGGTAGTTATCAGGATAACGCCGTTAGCAGCCTGCGCCCCATAGATGGCAGCGGCAGATGCATCTTTCAATACCTGCATGCTTTCAATGTCGTTGGGGCTGATAGTGCTCAGGTCCGAATTGCGCGAGGAGACGCCATCAATTACGTATAAAGGCCCATTGTCGTTAATGGTGTTGATACCGCGAATACGCACCATCGTCTGCGAACCGGGCGCACCCGACGAGCCGATGTACACCCCGGCCGCTTTTCCCTGCAATTGCTGCGAAACGGAAGAGCCGGAAGATTTCAGCAATTCTTTGGTGTCTACCACAGCTACAGAACCGGTAATGTCTTTTTTCTGCTGGGTTCCATACCCCACGACTATCACTTCATCCAAGCTTTGGCTGTCTTCGCGAAGTTCTATATTAATAACATTTCCTGTCACGGGAATCGTTTGTGACAGATAACCTACATAAGAGAATACCAAAGCGGCATTAGCTCCTACATCCACTGAATAATCACCATTAAAATCTGTGATTGTACCATTCGTAGTCCCTCTTTCAACTACGTTTACACCAATAAGAGGCTCGCCCTTAATGTCTTTTACCGTTCCGGTAACTTTGCGGGTTTGCTGGTCTATTGCCACTTTAGGAGTTTCAGCATTGGCTGCCGGAATAGCTCCCGCAAATGCTAATAACCCACAAAAGATAAGACTTAACCCGCTTCTCAATAAAGCCATTTGTTTACTCATCATAACAAAAATAGGTTAACTTTAAAAATTAATAATAACGCTTTTTTTAAAATACAAGGCAAATATAGGCTTTTATGTTATAAAATACAGGTTAATTATATATTTTTTGTCTTTTTTCATTTCAGAGATTAAAAATCTTTCGCAGTTTTCCGGTTTGTACAGGAAGTGAAGGCATCCTCTCCCTGTCGAACGGTTTGTTACTGCTCGAGAATGACTTTTCCTGAAATAAGTTTACAGTTTTGGGATTAATAACTAAAATAACTTATTACTAATATTAGCTTACAGAGTTTGATTCAAAGATAAAACAGAAGTTTGGATTATCTCTTCAGCCGGCTCAATATTTAACTTTTTTAAATAGCCTGAAGCATTTTAGACATCCGGCGCCTCTTACAGTTGCGATTCTGTAAGGGTTCTCCGGGCTCTCTGCCTTTTCCACCGGTTTTTTAATCTTCCCGCGCAAACTCTTTATGCTCTTCCAGGAACGTATTGACATATATCAAAAGGTTGATAAAAGGGAGAGGGTACGTATGGTTGCCCAAGGCGCGGATGGAAATGAATTTATTCTTTTCGGGCGTTTGGAAATGGACTTGATAGATGAGGAGGTCGTCTATGTACTCGCCGGCGTCTTTATCGAAACCGTATGAATCTTCTACTTTGGAGAAATTGCATTTGGTAAGCAGGGTTTTAAGGGTTTTATATTCTTCTTCCGTAAGCGTTCCTTCCCGTATGGCAGGCTCCCGTTTACCCGCATGATTATCCATGTAGTAATTATGGGTTTCAATCTTCCAGGTTTTATTTCCGTAGAAGGAAACGGCGGTTTTGTAATAATTCACGCTTTCCATACTGTAACTGAAAGAAAACTCATTTAAACTCTTCCGGCAACCGCCCGATAATATGACGAACATTGCCGGAATGGCGAAGAAAACAAGTAAACGTTGTGTTATTCTGTTCATAAAAGGTATGTATTATTGTATGCAGGGCATAAAACTAATTAAAATACTTGGAACGCCCAAGGGGAATACCTACATATAGGTATTGAGCGGAACCGTTTTTACCCATAACTTTGTATTGTTTTATACAATTTGATTAACGAAGATGAGATTATCGGAACTGCGAACCGGCGAAAAAGGGATAATCGTTAAGGTAATGGGGCGCGGAGGCTTCCGCAAACGGATTATCGAAATGGGCTTTATCAGGGGAAAAGAAGTGGAAGTTATCCGCAACGCACCCTTGAAAGACCCCATCCATTACAAAATAATGGCTTATGACGTATCGCTTCGCCGGAGTGAAGCTGCCTTGATTGAAGTAATCGGTATGGACGGCTTTGATGGCATAGAGGCGGAAGCAAGCCGGCGGGGATTCGATTCGTTCATCACGCCTTCGCCTTCCGACATACGGTCTATAGCTATCGAAAAGGGCAAAACGATTCATGTAGCCCTCGCAGGCAACCCCAATAGCGGCAAGACTACCTTTTTCAATCATGCTTCAGGCGCTCACGAGCATGTGGGCAATTACAGCGGCGTAACCGTAGACGCCAAAGAAGCCCTGTTTAAACAAAACGGCTACACGTTTAAAATCGTAGACCTGCCCGGAACCTACTCCCTGTCTGCCTATTCGCCCGAAGAACGTTTCGTGCGAAGGCATCTGAACGAGGAACATCCCGATGTGGTGATTAACGTAATAGACGCATCTAACCTGGAACGGAACCTCTATCTTACCACCCAGCTGATAGACATGGATGCGCGGATGGTGATTGCCCTCAACATGTATGATACCCTCTGCAAACGCGAAGATACGTTCGATTACAAGTCTTTGGAAAAAATGATAGGGGCTCCCATCGTCCCCGTCATAAGTAAAACGGGCTTTGGGATAAAAGAACTGTTTAACCGCGTTATCAGCGTATACGAAGAAAAAGACCCGGTAGTTCGCCACATTCATATCAATTACGGAGACGACATCGAAAAGGCCATAAGCGGCGTGAGAAAGGCCATTAAAGAGAATTGCGATTTGTCTAAAGGCCTGTCCAGGCGCTACCTGGCCATCAAGCTGCTGGAAGGCGATACGCAAACGGATAGCTTTATCCACGGCATGCCGGGGGGCGAGGCCGTATTGAAAGTTCGCGGCGAGAGTGTAATGCAAATAGAAAGCCTTTTGCAGGAAGACTGCGAAACGGCCTTTACCAATGCCCGGTATGGATTTATCGCCGGCGCCTTGCGCGAAACGTTCAAGCCGGGCAAGGCGGATACGGTGAAGAGTACGCAGCTTATCGATTTGTTTGTAACCAGCAAGGCGCTGGGTTTCCCTATCTTTATCTTCTTTATGTGGGTCATGTTCAAGGCCACCTTCAGCTTGGGCGCCTGGCCGATGGAATGGATAGAGAACCTCGTAGCATGGACAGGAAGCATCGTAAGGCAATACATGCAGGAAGGGCCTCTGAAGGATTTATTGATAGACGGGATTATCGGCGGAGTAGGAGGCGTAATCGTTTTCCTGCCGAACATATTGATACTGTACCTCTTTATCTCCTTTATGGAAGATTCGGGTTATATGGCAAGGGCCGCCTTTATCATGGATAAGATTATGCATAAGATGGGCTTGCACGGCAAATCGTTCATACCCTTAGTGATGGGCTTTGGGTGTAACGTGCCGGCTATTATGGCTTCGCGCACTATCGAAAGCCGCAACAGCCGGCTCATCACCATGCTGGTGAATCCGCTGATGAGTTGCAGCGCGCGCCTGCCGGTGTATGTATTGCTTACGGGCGCCTTTTTCCCCCACAGGGCGGCCGCAGTATTGCTGGGACTGTATGTGTCGGGTATTTTGCTGGCGGTGGTAATGGCCCGGCTGTTCAAACGCTTCCTTTTCAATGAAGAAGATGTGCCCTTTGTGATGGAACTGCCCCCCTACCGCATGCCTGCCTTCAAGTCTATTCTGATTCATGTATGGGAAAAGGCGAAGCAATACCTCAAGAAGATGGGGGGAGTTATCCTTTTTGCTTCCATTATTATATGGTTTCTGGGCTACTTCCCGCTTCAAACAGGGCACGACGGGGCTTCCGGGCGACAGCGGGATTCTTATATAGGCCGCCTGGGGCAAGCCGTACAGCCCGTTTTGCAGCCGCTGGGTTTCGACTGGAAGATAAGCGTAAGCCTGCTTACGGGGATGGCCGCAAAAGAAGTGGTAGTAAGCACGCTGAGCATACTGTATACAGGCAGCGAAGAGACGGGCGACGACGAAATAGAGGCGCAAAACCTCCGCGAACGCCTCAGGCAGGATACTTCCCCCGGCGGCTCCCCTGTATTTACGCCATTAACGGCATTAAGCCTGATGCTGTTCGTCTTGATTTACTTCCCCTGCATAGCCACGGTGACAGCCATATCGAAAGAGGCCGGTTCGTGGAAATGGGGACTGCTCGTGGTGGTTTACACCTGTGTGCTTGCCTGGATTGTATCGTTTACCGTATACCAGGCAGGCTGCTTACTGGGACTAAATTAACAGTTAATTATATGTGGCAAATCATACTGGTGGCGATGGCGGGTATAGCGGCGGCTGTATATACAGGATACCGGATATACCGCTTGACGGTACATATACGCCGGGGAGGCGGAGGCAGTCCGTGCGGCGGGCGCTGCAATTGCGAACTGAAAAACCGGATAAACAGCCAAAAAGATTGCCCGGAAGTGAAATAATATAGTATATTTGCTTCATTGAAAAACCCTTACAAAGAACTGTAATGATGGCAACTGAATTAAAAAAGGAAACAGGCATCAGGTTGTTGCTCGTTCTATGCTTTATCTTTACCGGCTGCGACGACAAACCTTACGAATTAAGAAGCTACAACTATGAGTTCTATTACATGATAAACAACAAACAGGCGGCAGACCGCATGGCCCCTTTCATGTATAACAGAACAGATACGGCCAATCCCGTAGAACGCTTCAAGCTGGTGCATATATCAGACGTACATGTGTCGGACAGGTCGGTAGACAACAACTATAAATCCCCTAACAACTTAATAGAATCGGTAACGTTTGCCAATCAGGGCGAACTCAGGATAAACGCCATGGTAGCCACGGGAGACCATATCAGCGGAGGCCTGAAGAAAGAGGCCCTGCTATACCTCAATTCCTTTTATACCCATTTCTATGCCGATAACCGCATACCCGCCTTCCCCTGCTATGGCAATCACGACAGCAATATGGGCAAACCCCTGCAAAGCGAATACCTGAGCCGGGCAGAGCTGGCAAACGCCTTTAACAATAAAGGGAACTACCCGCTGCAAAGGCCCTCCGGAAAGAGCTACTATTACGCCGACGTAAAAGACCCCGCCGGGGGATTCATCCGCTTTATAGCCCTGGATATGACAGACCAGCCGGGCTTTCAATACGATACGATGAAAAATGCCGTGTTTTCGCAGGAACAGACAGACTGGTTTGCCAACGTAGCCCTGAAGCAGGACATGACCAGCCGTCACAGCGTAATCGTATTAACCCACTATCCCTTCCAGCCCTACCGCGCAGACGCCAGCACCTACCTGATAGACGGGAACTTTATACACACCTGTAAGCTAATCCCCGAAATTATAGAAGCCTTCCGTAGCCGCTCATCCATACAAAAGACATTTGAAAACATCCGCCAATCGTCAGACGCCCGCACGGTAGCGTATGATTTCAGCCAAAGCGAAGGCGAATTTGTCTGCTATCTGGGAGGGCATGCCCACATCTTTGCCGTGTTCAACGTAGAAGGCCTGAGCAATGCCAGCGAACAGCTGCTCCCCCAGCGTATGATTCTGTGTACTAACCAGGCCGCCTCAGACGCAGGCGTAGTGTTCAACCGCGTACATCGCGAAGTCGGCGGCATCTCCAGCAACAGCTTTTCCGTCTATTCGATAGACACCCGCCAAAGGAAGATATACATCACCTGCTTCGGCTCGTTCGACCCCTCTTCCGGCCGCGCCGAATTCCCGGTGATACTGGATTACTGACGCATCCCCCCGTATTTTATTTCCACCAGGAAAAATTGTCTGAAATAATAAGTTCCGTTTTTTCCAGATGATGAGTTGTTTTCATTGGAATTGTTTTGCAGGGGAGATGATAATATCCGGCAATTTTTTGTATTTCATCCGTATTATCATACGTTAGCATGAATTTTCCTTTTAACTGAGACGTTAGGAAAAAAAGTCGCTCATGGTCTATATCCGAATGATTGTAAAGCCTTTTGCCGGCAATGGTATAAGGAGGGTCAATAAAAAAATAAAAATCTCTGTTATCCTTGTTTTGCTCTAAAATATCAAAGGCGTCTCCGGTTATAAATTTGATTTTCTGTTTTACGTGGCCAATAGCAATAATCCTGTCGTGCAATGTTTTGGGATACCAGCGCGAAGCTATTCCTTTCCCGTTTTCTCCGTTTTTAATCATGCCCGAACCCTTGGCAAGAATACCGCCATGAAAAATGCGATTCCGTAGAATCGTACAAAATGCCACATCCTGTATCTGTTTGTCAGGCCTGTATAATTCTGCTTTTATGTTATCCACAGTCAGGTTATAGGAGAGTATCTTGCCGGCAAGCCATTGGCTTTCTCCATTCAGGATAATCTCCCAAACGGCGGCTATTTCTTCATCTTTTTCAATCATTGTGATGTGATTGGCCAGATTTTCAAAGGCTGCGGTAAGGCTTACAATACCGCCTCCGGCAAATGGCTCAATCAGCTCCGCTACCGGTTTGCCTTCTTGCCGGAGCCATTGCCTTACAGTGGGGACAAGCCAGGTTTTCCCGCCCGGATAGCGAAACGGGCTTCGCTGCGGAATTGATGCCACATTGATTATGCTTCCGGCACGCTCTTGTCCGAACAGATTCTGTTGACGATTCATTCTACTACCCTGTTTTCAAGTTTGTCAATATCCGGGCGTTTGGTATCCAGCTTTTCCTGCAACAGCTTAGTGAAGTCTGTCAGCGAGCCGGCTTCGTATCTGGCTATTTGTTCCAAAGCCGCATCAAATTTTGTGTAAACAATTCTTTTTAAAGTCAATTCCAAACGCGCTTCATTTCCAACAGGCTCTAAATCATATGTCGTCATAAGACACTAAAACGTAATCAATGTTTCCGGCTGGTTTCCCGGTTTTATCTTTTAGTTTTATTTCGCCTAAATGTGTCCAATGGGTCGTTTCATTGAAAATAAATGTAGCCGCTTCACTCATGATTTTCCAATCTTCTCTAAAACGGATGGGACAGATAATCACCGCTTTGTTTTTATGATTCAAGCTGCAAACGCCCAATGGCAATTCGATACTGTTCTTAGTGCAGTTAGACACAATGTTATTAAACGGACAGAGCTTGTTTTTCAGATAACGCATAGCCCTGTCCGATTGGTTTTGAATAGGAAATCCGAATATTTCCGATAATGGTTGATGATTGCTTGCTGTATCCATGGCACAAAGTTACATGAAAATAATGGCTTTCCAAGTCCAGGCATGCAAGTTTTCCCAAAACAACCTTCGGCTCGTTCAACCCCTCTTCCGGTGACGGCGCGTATTTTGTCAGGGCACGATGGCGGTGGCTATGGGGCTCCAGGGGCCTTTTTTGCCGCGGGTATTTTCCCAGCGCAGGGCGAGGTAAAGGGTGCGTCCGCTTTCATCTCCGGTGAAGGTGAGGATGGCGGGCGAGCCGGTGTCGAAGGCGGAGTTGCTGAGCCGGTCGGCATTGTGTACAGGCTCTTCGGAGAAGGCCCAGCGTATCTCTACGCCATGCTGCCCGGCGGGTTTGCCCTTCTTGCGGGTTTCGCCCTGGGGATAGTAGTCTATCTGCAGGCGGTTTCCGGTGAGGGGCACGATGCCAAACTCGGGCACCGTATCGGCCACGGGCGCCGGCTTGTGATGCGGGTCTGTGCGTATGGGCAGCCCCATGGCTTCAAGGTCGGCGTTGGTTACCTTGGGGTTGGCTTTCAGCGCGCGGTACAGCGCGCGGAAGTAGGGGTCGGCTACTTTCTCGGCGTCGCGCATCTGTATAATCACCACGGGGGTGCGCCTGGACTTGTCTATCCAGCTGGCGTAGGCTTCGGCAAAGGGGTTGTAGGCCAGGAGGGTAAATTCGTCGTCATACCATTTACCCACGGTCGTATCCGCCCCCATGGCGAACCTCACGCGGTTCTTGTCTACATAAGGGATTAATTCCCTTACTATCAGTTGATACTTTTTTTCCAGGCCTCGGGGCAGCCAGTCGCTCTGTGCACTCATAATCTTACTTTTTTTATGTTTTTAATCCCCTAAGCTTTATATCCAATCCCCTAAGCTTTGTATCCAATCCCCCAAGCTTTATATCCAATCCCCCAAGCTTTGTATCCAATCCCCCAAGCTCGGTATCCAATCCCCCAAGCTTTATATCCAATCCCCCAGGCTTTATATCCAATCCCCTAAGCTTTATATCTAATCCCCTAAGCTTTATATCCAATC
>JAIRKZ010000144.1 GCA_031259845.1 Tannerellaceae bacterium
TTCGTTACTGTTTCTACCTTAACACATCCGGTAAGGATGCAGGAAGGGAGTAAATTTGTTGTTTTGGCATTTGCCTGAATCAGGAAGGGAGTAAATTTGGTGTTTTGGCATTTGCCTGAATCAGGCAAGGGGTAAATTTGTTGATTTGGCATTTGCCTGAATCAGGCAGGGAGTAAATTTGTTGATTTGGCATTTGCCTGAATCAGGCAGGGGGTAAATTTGTTGATTTGGCATTTGCCTGAATCAGGCAGGGAGCAAATTTGTTGATTTGGCATTTGCCTGATTCAGGCGGAGCGTAAAATTGTTGTTTCAGGCTCCGCAGTGATTAAGACTCCGATTGCCGGTTGATAATTAGAGTAAAACTATTTTAAGTAGCAATGCAGGGCGGCAGCAATAACGGCGCCGGCTATCGGAGCCAGCGCCGGAATCCATGCGTATCCCCAGTGGCTGCTCCCTTTTCCCTTGATGGGAAGGATAGCGTGCATGATACGCGGAGCCAGGTCTCGCGCCGGATTGATGGCGTATCCGGTAGGCCCTCCAAGCGAAAGCCCGATTGCCCAGACGGTGAATGCTACAGGAATGGCTCCCACCGAACCTAATCCTACCGGCAAAGCGTTGCGCCCATCGTAGCCGGTAATCTCGCCGCCTGTGATATAGAAGACAACAAACATAAGCACAAATGTCCCGACTACTTCGGCGGCAAAATTGACAGCCGGATTGCTGATGGCCGCGCCGGTAGCAAAGACGCCCAACTTGGTTGCTGCGTCTTCCGTGGCGTCGAAATGGTCTTTGTACACTATCCATACAAGAAAAGCGCCCAGCATAGCGCCTGCTATCTGTGCGATAATATATGGACATACGCTGCTCCAGGGAAATTCTCCCCCAATGGCCAAACCTACAGACACGGCAGGGTTAAGATGCGCCCCGCTATAAGGGCCGGCTACCGTTACTCCTACAAACACACCCAGCGCCCAGGCAGTGGTAATGACCATCCATCCGGCGCCGTTTCCTTTCGTTTTATGTAAACAAACATTCGCGCATACGCCTGCTCCCAGGAGGATAAGGAGCATGGTTCCTATTAATTCTGCTATAAATGGAGACATGTCAGTTGATTTAAAGTGTTTAATTTTCGTTCGGCTGCGCCCAGCGCCGGGCGCTATTAACTGCTTTGTGCCATTCCTTTAATAGCCGGGAGGCTTGTTCTTCTTTCATTTCCGGATGGAATACTTTATCAAGCGACCATTGCTCTTTCAGTTCATTTATATCTTTCCAGTAGCCAATAGCCAGGCCTGCCAGATAAGCTGCTCCCAGCGCCGTAGTTTCAAGTACTTTGGGGCGTACTACGGGGCAACGGCTGATGTCTGCCTGAAACTGCATCAGGAAATTATTGGCAATGGCGCCTCCGTCTACCCTGATTTCTTTAGGCCTGTAATTAAGATCGTTCTCCATAGCCATCAGTACATCATCTACCTGATACGAGATTCCTTCCAGGGCGGCGCGGGTAATGTGACTGGCCGTTGTGCCTCTTGTGATACCGATTATCGTGCCGCGGGCATATTGATCCCAATAAGGAGCGCCAAGGCCTGTAAGCGCCGGGACGAAATAAACATTCCCGTTATCGGAAACAGCCTTTGCCATTTGTTCGCTTGCGGAAGCATCCGGCAGTAAGCCAATCCCGTCGCGCAGCCATTGAATAGCGGCTCCTCCTACAAAAACGCTTCCTTCCAGGGCGTATGTTATTTTATCCTTGATTTTCCAGCCAATCGTAGTGAGCAGGTGATTGTGGGAAAGCACCGGTTTGTTTCCGGTATTGAGTATCATAAAGCAGCCGGTTCCATACGTGGTTTTTATCATTCCCTCTTCAACGCAAAGCTGGCCGAAGAGGGCAGCCTGTTGGTCGCCGGCCATTCCCGATATGGGGATACCCGAGTTAAATAAGGGGGCTTTCGACTCGGCATATACTTCGCTGCAACTTACTACTTCGGGCAGCATGGAGGATGGGATTGAGAATAAGTTGAGCAGTTCCCTGTCCCATTCCTGTGTATGGATATTGAACAGCATGGTGCGGGAAGCGTTTGTTATATCGGTGATAAAACGTTCTCCCTTCGTTAACTTCCAGATGAGCCAGGTATCAACTGTTCCAAAACAAAGTTCTCCCCGTTCGGCGCGTTCGCGTATGCCTTTTACATTATCCAATATCCACCTTATTTTGGTTGCCGAGAAATAAGCGTCTGTCACCAGGCCTGTTTTCTGCTGGATACGTGCGGCATATCCTTTTTCTTTTAAGTCTTCGCAATAATCGGACGTCCGCCGGTCTTGCCACACAATAGCGTTATAGACAGGGAAACCGGTTTCCCTGTCCCATACAATGGTAGTTTCGCGCTGGTTGGCTATTCCGATGCAGGCAATATGAGCGTCTGACACATCCGCTTTTGCCATGGCTTCCTTTATAACCGACGACTGGGTGTACCAGATTTCATTCGGATCGTGCTCTACCCATCCCGGATTAGGGAAATATTGCTGAAAGGCCTTTTGCGCTACGGTTATAATACTGCCCTGAGGGTTAAAAAGGATTGCTCTAGACGAGGTGGTTCCCTGGTCGATGGCTAAAACATACTTGTTTTTCAATTGCATATTGGTATACTTATTAAGGGTTGATGATTGTATTCAGGTAAGAATATAAGCAGATGCTACTTTTTTAAAAGCATCCAACTGGTTTTCTTTCCATGTATCGTCTTTTGCCAACTCTGCGGCAAGGATTCCGGCTACGCGGGGAGCCATTTCTACAGCGGCGCGGGCGTCTAAGAATAAAATGCGCAAGCGCCGGGCGAGTATATCTTCCAGCGTGCGCGGCATTTCGTTACGGATTATCCAGGTTACTTCTCCTGCCGTACAGGCATAGCGGGGGTGTAACTTTTCGGCCATTGCGGGCGACGAAGCTATCAGTTCACGTATTCCGGCGGCATCCGCGCCGTATATCCAGAGTGGGTCTGAGAAGTCGGGATGGGGGCAGGAGCCGTGGATGGGGCAGGAGGCGGTTACGCAGTCGCGCGCGGGTATATGCATCCGGCGAATGGCAAAGTTTAAGGTTTCCTCGGCCATCTTCCGGTAAGTTGTCCATTTCCCGCCGATGATTGAAATTAATCCGGACTTCTGGCACATAATCTTATGGCTACGGGATATCTCCTTCGTTTTCTTCCTTTCGCTCCGGGGGGCGGCTAAGGGACGGAGGCCGGCGAATACGGAGAGTACGTCTGTCCGCTGGGGGGGACGTGTAAGATAATTCCCTGCCGTATGCAGGATGAATTGAATCTCTTCTTCCAGGGCTACCGGTTCTTCCAGCGCCTCTTTCATCAACGTATCCGTGGCGCCTACTATTACCTTGTTGTGCCAGGGGACGGCAAAGAGTACGCGTCCGTCGGGCGTTTTGGGTATCATTATGGCATAATCGCTTGCCAAAAACGATGCGTCGAGTACGATATGTACCCCCTGGCTGGGGCGTACTGCCGGGCGGCTTCCGGGCGTATCCATTTGCAGTATGGTATCGGCAAAGACTCCTGTGGCATTGATAACGGCGCGAGACTTTATGTGGCAGGTATGGCCGGTTTCGCGGTCTTGCACTGCTACGCCGGTTACTTTGCCGTCTTCTTTCAGCAGGGCGGTAACTTTCATATAATTCAAGGCGCAGGCTCCTGCCTCTACGGCTGTACGTACTATATTTATGGCCAAACGGGAATCGTCAAACTGTCCGTCGTGATATACAATGCCGGCGGTTAATCCTTTGCGCCGGAGGTTCGGGATTGTTTTTACGGCGCGTTTGGGGCCGATACACATTGAGCGGCCAAAGCGCAAGCGGCCCGACATAAAGTCGTAAACTACCAGCCCGCAGAAGTAAAAGGGGGCTTCCCACCAGCGGTAACAGGGGATAAGGAAACGCTGGTCTTTCACCAAGTGCGGCGCATTCTTCTTCAATATCCCGCGCTCGCGTAATGCTTCCGATACCAGCGAAAGATTCCCTTGCGCCAGATAGCGGACGCCTCCATGCACTAACTTGGTGCTCCGGCTGGAGGTTGCTTTTGTGAAATCGGATTGTTCAAACAGGGCGGTTTTATATCCTCGCGTGGCGGCATCGAGGGCTATGCCAAGGCCTGTTGCCCCGCCTCCGATAACGATAAAATCAAAAACGCCTTCCGTCTCTGTTAGCTGATGAATAATGGATTCGCGGTTCATATTTATTGGAATTAAAGGATTAACAAGTTAAGTGTACGGAAAAAACCGATTTGTTTATTCAAACATTTTATCAATGCCGCCTACGTCGGTAGGGATGTTTAACAGTTCTTGTTCCGTATGGCCTTTACAGGGGTTGGCATATTGCGGGGGAACGTCGAAATCTTCGGTTTCCGAATAGCCAAGCGTTTGGTCGGCGTATACTTTTTGCATGAAAAGCCCGTAAATGGGTAAGGCCATGCTTGCGCCTTGCCCTTCACTCATGGTGTTGAAGTGGATAGATCGTTCTTCGCCGCCTACCCAGCAACCGCCCACCAGGCTGGGTGTAAAAGCCATAAACCAGCCGTCGGAATGGTTTTGCGTAGTGCCTGTTTTGCCTCCCATCGGGCCGCGAAGCCCATAGCGATAACGGATACGGCTGCCTGTTCCTCCGTCCATAACGCTTCTGAGCATGTATAGCATTTTACAGGTTGCTTCTTCGGTAAGCACATCCCTCATCTGGGGAGTAAAACTTGCTACCGTATTGCCAAACGAATCTTCGATATGTATCACGTACACAGGCTCTACGCGAATCCCTTTATTGGCGAATACGGAATAGGCTCCTACCATTTCGCCTACGGATATGTCGGGCGTTCCCAATGCAAGGGATACTACGGGGTCTATCTGCCCTTTCAGTCCGAAGGAATGTAGCAGGTTGACCAATATGTAGGGCGACAACTGCTTCATCAGGTATGCGGTTACCCAGTTGGAAGAATTTTGCAGTCCCCACTGTATCGTTACCATCTCCCCTACCCTTTTGGCTCCGGCATTGCTTGGCGACCATGGGCGTCCGTTTTCGTCTGTTAGCAGCTGCGGCTCGTGAAGCGTTTGGTCGCACGGGTTAAAGCCGTCTACCATTGCCAGCGAATAAAGGAATGGCTTCATTGTAGAACCTATCTGGCGCCGTCCTCCATTTACCATGTCGTACTGGAAGTTATTGTAGTCTATACCTCCCACGTATGCTTTCACGTATCCGTTGCGCGGGTCCATCGCTGCAAAGGCCGAACGGAGGAAGCTTTTATGGTAGCGGATAGAATCCATTGGCGACATAAGGGTGTCTCTTTTCCCCTGCCAGCTGAATACGGTCATCTCTACCGGCTGCTGGAATTCCTTACGTATCTCGGCTTCGCTTGCCCCGGCTTTTTTCAATCCCCGGTAGCGGTCGGTTTGCTGCATCGAGCGCTGCATTATGCCGTTTATTTCATCCTGCGAAAGCGTGCGGGAGAAGGGGGCGTAGCTGCTTCCTTTTTTCTCTTTGAAGAAGGCTGGCTGAAGGGTTCCGCCGATATGTTCGCGAACGGCCTCTTCGGCATATTGCTGCATGCGGGCGTCTATGGTGGTGTATATCTTCAGTCCGTCGGTATAAATGTTATAGAACGAGCCGTCGGCTTTCCTGTTTTTATTACACCAGCCGTACAGGGGGTTGATTTCCCACGATACGGAGTCTTCGCGGAACTTCTGCCCTTGCCAGGAGGCATAATTTTTGCGTTCGGGCTTTTTGGCCGTCATCGTTATACGGAGGTATTCGCGGAAATAGGGCGCCAGGCCTTCTTTGTGGTCTATACGTGTGAAGCGCGGGGTGAGCGGCAGTGCGGTTAATGAATCGCACTGGGCTTTCGTAAGGTAACCGGCCTGCTGCATTTGCGTCAATACTACGTTGCGGCGTCCTTTTGAGCGGTCGTTATACCTTACGGGATTGTAGTAAGACGGGTTTTTGCACATCCCTATCAGCGTGGCTGCTTCTTCGGTCTTCAGTTCTTTGGGGGTGGTGTCGAAATAAACGCGCGAGGCCGACTGGATGCCTATGGCGTTGTAGAGGAAATCGAACTTGTTGAGGTACAGGTTTATGATTTCTTCTTTCGTATAGTAGCGTTCCAGCTTTACGGCTATCACCCATTCGATGGGTTTTTGCAGCAAGCGTTCAAACACGTTGCCGGCGCCGGGCGAATACAGTTGCTTGGCCAGCTGCTGGGTAATCGTGCTGCCTCCCCCGGCGTTCTTCTGAAACAGCAGGCCTCTTTTTATAACTGCGCGCAGCAGTCCCTGTATATCTATCCCGCTGTGTTTGGCAAAGCGGATATCTTCCGCAGCAATAAGGGCTTTCACCAAAGCGGGCGACAATTCGTTATAGTTTACACGGATGCGGTTATCGTGGGCGTAGGTGCCCAGTATCTTCCCGTCTGACGAAATAATCTGCGAGGCGTAGTTGTCTATCGGGTTTTCCAACTGCTCCACCGGGGGCATGTAGCCGATAGAACCGTTTGCTATGGCGGCAAACGTGATAACGGCTGCCAGAAACAGTACGGCATACAGTATCCAAAAACCGGCGATGATATTTTTCCTTACTCCCAAAGCCATCTCTTTCCTCTCCTTATGTTTCTTCATATTATCTTCTTATTTAAACGACAAAGATAGGAAAACATTGTTTTTTATCCCTTCAAAATGCAGATAATTGAACTGCCCTAAGGGTTTACACACAAAACAGTTGTATCTTTACCGCCCCAAATCGGGCTTAGGGGATTAAAACCAAAGCTCCAGGGGCTGACAATAAAGCTCCAAGGGCTGACCCTGAAGCCCCAGGGATTGACAGTAAGGCTACAAGGGTTGGAAATAAAGTATAAACTGACAGCAAGGGCCATGGCGCCTTATATAGAAGAATGTTGATACAATTAGTTTTTGTTTTGATTGCCATCATCGCAGGCGCCCGGTTGGGAGGTATCGGACTGGGCGTGCTCGGGGGAACAGGGCTGGCTATACTCACGTTTGGTTTTGGGCTTGAACCTACCTCCCCGCCTGTAGACGTGATGCTGATGATCGTTGCCGTTATCGCGGCGGCAGGATGTATGCAGGCAGCCGGGGGGTTAGACCTGATGGTGAAAACGGCGGAGAAGCTGCTGCGGAAAAACCCGCAAAAGATTACGCTCCTCAGCCCGCTGGTTACTTACTTCTTTACCTTTATCGCCGGCACCGGGCACGTGGCTTACTCCGTGCTGCCGGTCATCTCGGAAGTAGCTACCGAAACCAACATCCGCCCCGAACGCCCCTTAGGTATAGCCGTCATCGCTTCGCAACAGGCCATCACCGCCAGCCCGGTTTCGGCCGCTACGGTGGCCCTCCTCAGCATGTTGGGCAATAGCGGTTTCAACGTAACGCTCATCGAGATATTACTCGTAACGGTTCCCTGCACATTAGCAGGCGTACTGGCCGGCGCATTCTATTCGCTGCACGCAGGGAAAGAGCTGGCAGACGACCCCGGGTATAAGCGCCGCATCGCTTCGGGCGAGTTCAATACCGTGCATCACAGAACCGGCGATGTGCAAAACCGGCGTTCGGCCATACTTTCCATCCTGCTGTTCGTAGCAGCCACGGCCGGCATCATCCTGTTTGGCTCCGCCCCGTCGCTCCGCCCGGCCTTTACCTCTGGCGGCAAGGCTGTTCCGCTGGATATGGCCCCCATCATCGAGATACTGATGCTTTCCGCCGCCGCCCTTATCTTATTGCTCACCGGCGCCGACGGCATAAAGGCCACGCAAGGCACCGTATTCACGGCAGGTATGCAGGCCGTAGTAGCCATCTTTGGAATTGCCTGGATGGGCGATACCTTTATCGCCGGCAATATGGCAGAACTGAAAGGTTCAGTAGAACGCTTCGTAACGGAGATGCCCTGGCTCTTCGCCCTGGCCTTATTCCTTATGTCTATCTTATTATTCAGCCAGGCAGCCACGATACGGGCTTTACTCCCGTTAGGGATTGCCCTGGGCATCCCTCCCCACACGCTCATAGCCCTCTTCCCGGCAGTAAACGGGTATTTCTTTATCCCAAACTATCCCACAATCGTAGCCGCCATCAATTTTGACCGTACAGGCACTACGCACATCGGGAAATACATCCTCAACCATTCCTTCATGATTCCGGGATTAATCGCAACCATTACCTCGGTAGGCCTCGGTTTACTGGCCGTTCAATTATTCTGGTAAGCTTTCCGTAACAGGAAATAACAGCAGCCCGTTTAAGCGCCGGCTCCGAGCAGCAGAGCCGTGCCCGTATCCCCTCCCCCTCGCTGAGCCAGCAGCGTGAAAACCCGGCTTCATCATAAACCTTCTCAACTAAAAGTAACAGATTTCTACCCTGTATGGCAATCTATCACAAATATTTCATTATTTTTGTCCGAATAGAGAGATACCCGTGCCAATGATTGATAAAGAAGTATACTTTACTGATACTATTGTAGAAAATCTATTCCGGAAGTACTATAAAATGTTGCGGGCATACGCTTACCGCCTGTCGGGCGATAAACATATGGCAGAGGATATTGTGCAGGATGTTTATTACGAGCTATGGAAAAACAGGGATAAACTTGAATTGGAAGAGGCTGTCAAATATTACCTCTTCCGTTCCATTTACACCAAAACGCTGAATTATCTGAACAGTAAAACCTATACGGCCCTGGAAACTTTTGAACAATCTACCGAAGGGCGTATCCAGCAAATCTATTTACAATCGCACCAGTCTGCCCAGGAAGATGAACTGATGTATAAAGAACTTTGCGAAAAAGTCAGTAGCGCCATTAACTCTTTACCGGGACAATGTAAAAAAATCTTTATCCTCAGCCGGAAATATGAATTAAAAAACAAAGAGATTGCCGAACAATTGGACATATCTGTAAAGACCGTTGAAAAACACATCTCCAAGGCTTTATCCATACTGCGGGTATCGCTGAAAGATATAAGGATTATCTTATTATTACCACTTTTCCTGTAAAATTTCCTAAACGCAAGGCAGGGTATTTTCAATTTCATTTGTTTTACTTTATAGAATATAAGGAAAAAGGTATGAATAGCGAAGATATCATAAGTAAATACTTGAGTAAATCGGCTACAGGGGAAGAGGAGCGCTTCCTTTTACAATGGCTGGAAGAAAAGGAAGAAAACAAAAAACAATTCAAAGAAGCATACGACCTCTGGCTGTATTCAAACGCTTTGCTGACAGACGATACGGAGATGGAAACGGCATTAGCCCGCCTGAAAGAAAGAATCTCTCCCTCCCAAAAGGAAGAAAGGCGCGCCTCCCTGCCTCGTTTTTATTTTATACGAATCGCCGCCTCCATACTTCTTTTATTTGTAACAGGCTATGCAGGTTACCGGATAGGAAACCACCGCGAACAGCCGGCCATTACCATGAACCATTTACTAACCGGGACAGATGGAAAAGGAAGGTACCTCCTGCCCGACAGTTCAATTGTATGGCTGAATGCTAATAGCATACTGAAATATTCCGGGGCCTTTACCGGGGGGGAAAGGAAAGTATATCTGGAGGGCGAAGCCCTGTTTGAAGTAAAGAAAGACAGGAAACACCCTTTCTTTGTCGAAACCGGCGGCCTGGATATCGAAGTAACAGGCACCCGTTTCTTAGTCAATAACTATCCCCGGCGGAACCGGATAGAGGCCGTATTAGTAAACGGCAGCATAAAAATCAGCGGCGGATACTTTGCCGGGACGGCGGCTCGCATATTACACCCCGGGGAACTTTTCACCTATAACAGGCAAACAAAACAAACCGCCTTGTATAAGGTAGACACAGACCACTATACCAACTGGATACATTCCAAACTGGTATTTGACAAAACCAACCTCTCACAGGTAATTATTAACCTGCAAAAATGGTTCGGCGTCGAGATTGTCGCCACGCCGGAGTTGGTACGTAATATCCACATGTCGTTTACCGTTCGTCGTGAATCGCTGGAAGAAGTGCTCACCTACATGTCTTTAACGGCGCCGGTAAGCTACCGGTGGGAAGATGATATTTTATATTTATTCCAAAAAAAATAAAACAGGAATAGCAAACAGAGTACTAACCTTTAAAATAACAGGCTTATGTAAAAGAAACAACCGGAAAAAAAGACAGGCGAATGCACGAACATCCGCCTGAATGAAACAGATTTTAAATCAAACAAACATTCCTCCCCCCGGAGTAATGCTTATTATTAATTAAAAACCCATGTAAAATTATGAATAAATCATTTGGGAAAACTATCTCATGTCTTTTCTTAACAGAAAAAAACATTCGTATTATGAAACTTTCATACCTTATGTTATTCTTATTCGTGTTTCAAAGCGTGGCTTCTTCCTATGCCCAAAGCACGCGGATAGATCTGAATATCAAACAGTCTACATTAAAACAGGTATTCAGGGAAATTGAGTCGAAAACCGAATATACCTTTTTTTATAATGACGAAGTGATTGATCTCGACCGTATTGTAAATGTACAGGCTAATAAGGAAACAATAGAAAGCATCTTGAACAAAGTGCTGACAAGCTGTACCTTCAAAATTGAAAACAGAAACATCCTGCTAATCCCGAACAATACAGGCCCGGCCAATCTCATCGCCCAACAAGCCAAACGGCGAATAACCGGTATAGTGGCAGACGAAAGAGGCGAACCGGTTATCGGAGCCAATATTATGGAAAAAGGAACATCCAATGGCGTAATAACAGATGTCAGCGGCCAGTTCTTCATTTCCCTGCCTGACGACGCCATATTGCATGTATCATACATTGGCTACGTTGCGCAGGAATTTCGCTTAGGCGATCAATCCTCTTTCAACATCGTTCTGAAAGAAGATTTACTCAATCTGGACGAGGTTGTTGTCGTTGGATACGGAACCGTAAAGAAACGCGATTTGACAGGTTCCATAGCATCCGTGGATGCATCGAAAATAGCATCAGTCCCCTCTACTACCGCATCGGAGGCGCTGCAAGGCCGTATCCCCGGTATCGTAGTAGCCAATTCCGACTGGTCGCCCGGGACAACGCCAAACGTAATGATTCGCGGTAAACGTTCTATCACGGCCAGCAACGATCCGCTGTATGTGGTAGACGGAGTGCCCGTTACCGGCGGTATCAACGAAATCAGCCCCGCAGACATCGAGTCTATGGAAATACTGAAAGACGCTTCCGCCACAGCTATCTATGGAGCCCGTGGAGCAAACGGGGTGATCCTGATTTCCACCAAACAGGGTAAGTCGGGTAAAACCCAGATTGACTATAACGGTTATGCCGGCGCACAAACAATCCTCAATCAACTCGAATTATGGGAAGGCCCCGAATATGCCGAATACTCGCGTGAATCGTATCGTAATACGGCCAACGCTTCCATCCGTTACAATTCAGACGTTCCTTCCCGCGAATTTGATTTGATTATGCCGGGATTTACCAGAGACGCTACCATTATGGAATCGGTCATGATGGGATGGGGCGACGACGGCGTGTACGACCCTTCCCGCGTACGTTCCAGCAATTACATGGACCAGGTAACGCGCACCGGGATGGTGACCGACCACCAGTTAAGTATCCGTGGAGGCGGAGAGCGTACCAACTTCCTGGCGTCGGGGACTTACAACAAGAACAACGGCCTCTTCAAAGACCAGAGTTACGAACGCTATTCCATCCGTTTGAACCTGAACCACGAAATAAACAACTACGTGAAAATCGGCGCACAGACGCAATATTCGCGCGCCGTCCGCAGCCGTGGCAGCAACCTGGCTTCGAGCTGGCGTTTAAGCCCGTTAGCTCCCTTGCGTGATGATGAAGGCGAAATCATCCCGATGCCCGGTACATATAATATATACAACCCGTTGATGAACCTCGAACCGGGGGCCGTAGACCGTCCGTTGAAGACTACCCGTTACCTGGGCAGTTATTTTGTGGATGTGAAGCTACCGGTAGACGGTTTGAAATTCCGTTCTAATTTAGGGATAGACTCCCGTACCGTACAAGATTACGAATTTTGGTCGGCACGTTCCAGCAGCAGGGGGCTGAGTTCGTCTTCCGCCAAAAATGCCACAGAGAAATACACCATGTTCACTCTTGAAAACATGCTTTTCTATGATAAAACATTCAACAACAAGCATACATTAGGCGTAACCTTGCTGCAATCCATCCAGGAAGACCAAAAAGAAACCAATCAGATGGGGGTGGATGATTTACCCGCCGATATATTGAAATACTACGATATATCTTCCGCACTAAGAACCAATAGCCTGGGCAGCGAGATGGTGAAATGGAACATGGCCTCCTTCATGGGGCGTGTCAACTACAATTACCTGAGCCGCTATTTACTGACGCTGTCTGCCCGTTACGATGGCTCTTCCCGCCTGGCGGACGGCCACAAATGGGTATTGTTCCCTTCTGCCGCCTTAGCCTGGCGTATCAATGAAGAAGAATTTATGCAAGGCGCCGCCTGGCTCGACAACCTGAAACTGAGGGTTGGCTTCGGTAAAACGGGCAACTCAGCCGTAGACCCCTACCAGACAAAAGGTAAATTGAGGCTGATCAAATACTCCTTCGACAATGGCGCTACCGAAACTATCGGCTACGCACCCGATGTAATGGCAAACAACCTGTTGACCTGGGAAACAACCGACCAGTGGAACCTCGGCCTTGATTTCGGTATCTTCAGGGGACGTATCAACGGCACGGTTGAGTTATACCTGCAAAACACACACGATCTGTTGCTCAAACGGCAGTTGCCCGTCGTTTCCGGTTTCTCCGAAGTGCTATCTAATGTAGGAAAAACCAGCAACAAAGGGATTGAGCTTTCCCTGAATACGCTTAATGTCAATACAAAAAACTTCCAATGGAGTACCGACCTTACGCTATCGGCCAACAAGGAAGAAATCGTGGAACTCTACAACGGAAAGATAGACGATATAGGCAGTAAATGGTTTATAGGCCAGCCTGTCAACGTACATTACGATTACAAAAAGACAGGCATCTGGCAGAATACACCCGGCGACCTTGCCGAAATAGCCAAATTCGCAGCCAACGGAACCGAATTTTCCCCCGGCGACATCAAACTGCAAGACGTAAACGGAGACTATAAGATTACCGATGAAGACAAGCAAATATTGGGTAATCCACGTCCTAAACTAATTGCCGGTATGGTAAATACCTTCCATTACAAGGACTTCGACTTGTCTGTATTTCTCTATGCAAGTTTCGGCGCCATGCTTTACAATGACGTCTATGCCATGGAACACTGCGCCCGCAACGGGGGCGTGAAAGTAGATTACTGGACGCCCACCAATCCTACCAACGCATACCCCCGCCCCAGTATTGACGAAGAACGCCCGGTGTATATCACCTCTACCTATTACGAAAAAGCCAACTACCTGCGTGCGCGGACAATGACGTTAGGATACACCCTGCCAAAGAATGTCTCTAAAAAGTTCCTGACAGAAAGGCTCCGTTTATACTTTACGGCGCAGAACCCGTTTATCTTCACCAATTATTCAGGTATCGACCCCGAAGCATCCAAAGTAAATGCAGACGGGAACCCCCAGACAGACGGCAGCGGCTACGGCACGCCCAGTGTGAGTTCCTGGATAGTTGGTATCAACCTGACATTTTAATAACTGATAAAAAGCATGAAAACAAAAGTTATATATTATTACCTGCTGGCTGCCCTGATGTTCGTAACTCCGGGATGCGAAAGCTGGCTCAGTGAAGACGATGCCCCGGTAATGTCTTACGATTATTATGAAACGGAAAAAGGGGTAGACGCCGCCATCATTGCCGCCTATGGCTTCTTGCGATGGGGAGTGGGGGGCGAACGTTTCGACGTATTAACCGAACACGGAACCGATTTGTTTACCGAAGGCGAAGACGGCACGTTCCGTGAATCTTTTAATAAATACGCCACACAGTTGAACCCCGACGTAGGCATACTGTACGAAATGTGGGAAAACCACTATAAAGGCATCAGCGACGCCAACATCGCCATGCAGAAAATCACAGACTCCGGTTTGAATGAATCTATAAAGAACAAAAGCTATGCAGAGATGCAATTCATCCGCGCCTACCTCTATTTCGACCTGGTTCAGCAATTCGGGCGCATCCCGTTAGTTACCGAAGGCAGCTTCGAAATCCGCACAAGCTTCAAACGCGCTCCCGTGGCAGAGATATACAACCAGATTGTAGGCGACCTGCGCAATGCCGCTCAGCACCTCCCGGAGAAACCCTCCAACAAAGGACGAGCCACCTGCTATGCCGCCGCCCACCTCCTGGCAAAAGTGTACCTCACGCGCGGAAGCGCCATAAGCGAAGCGCGCGGACAACAGCCCACCGACCTCGACAGTGCGCTCTTTTATGCCGAAAAGGTAATCGGGAGCAATCTCTACCAGTTGCAAAGTAATTTCTCGGACCTGTGGGATATCAACAACCAAGGCAACGCCGAAGTCATCTTTGCCGTCCAATTCACCAAAAACCCATTGTTCAATGACAGCGGGAACACACAACACCTCTTCTGGTTATCCTGGTATGAAGACCAGTCCGGCATGTCGCGCGACATCGCAAACGGACGTCCTTACCGCCGCCACGTTGCCACAAAGAAGACAATGGAAGACCTCTTCGACCGCCTGCACGATTCACGTTTCTACAAAAGCTTCAAGTGGGCGTACTATGCAAACAATGCAAACACGCTGCCCAGGTGGACGGAATTATCCTTCGATGGAACCGTATACTTTACGCCCGATCCGGCCAAAGGACAGGCGGACGGCCAGTTGAAGTTCCAATTGGGAGACACGGCCATTTACTATACAATGGAGAAAACCGGCCTCGACCCAAACAGCAACGAAATGCGTCGTTTCCGCGCCAACAGGTCTTATTCCTATTTCCCCCGCGAAATGCACTCCATACGCTATTTCCCGGCATTAGTGAAGTACCTCGACCCCAATCGTTCAACCATAGCGCAGGAAGGCGGAACCCGCGAATGGGTACGCATGCGCCTGGGCGAAACATACCTGCTGGCCGCCGAAGCTGCCGGACGTAAAGGCGACTTAGACAAGGCGGTCGAATACATCAACCTGATCCGTAAACGCGCCGCATGGGCCGAAGGCGAAACAAAAGACCCGCAAATCCATCTGTTCGAAGGAGGAACTGGCGATGCCAACAGCACCTATGAAGAACTGAAAGTAACAGCAGCCGATTTAAGCGGCGACTTTATAACCTTCATCTTAGACGAACGCGGACGCGAACTGTTAGGCGAAATCAACCGTTGGGAAGACCTCGTCCGCTGCGAACTGTTAGTAGACTGGGTAAAGAAATACAACCCCGACGCAATCTTCATAAAGCCCCACCACAAACTTCGCCCTATCCCCCAAAAACACATCGACCGCCTAAATCCGGCCGGCCAACTGAGCGAAGAACAAAACGAAGGCTATTACTAACCGGACAGGAACAAACAACCCATCGCGCCGGAAGTGTAGCAATCAGGATAAGCGCACTTCCGGCGCAATTTTATTTATACAAGCGCTAACTCCTTCTTCAGCATTCCGTAGATTTCTTTCCACGACCTGTTGTAAAGTCCGGTCGCTTCATCTAAGGAGCCTGCACGATTCGTATTGGAAAAAAAATGTATCTTTGTCTCCAGGTAATAACATTATATTATATCAAACAGTATATTTAATAAATCAAAACATGAAGAGGATTAATACTATTATGTCGCTGCTGGCGGCAGGAATGCTGGCAGCAGGATCGCCGGGTTGTACATCATCATTGGATAACGACAGCCGTCTGGCTGCGCTGGAAGAAGGGTTTGCCAATCCGCCCCCAGGCGCGCGCGCAGGCGTATACTGGTATTTTATGGACGGAAACTTCTCGAAAGAGGGCGTCACAAAAGATTTGGAGGCGATGAAAGAGGCCGGCCTCGCCCATGTGCTCTTCCTTGAAATAAATGTGGGCATCCCGCGTGGGAAGGTAGACTATATGAGCGAAAAATGGCAGGAACTCTTTGCCTTTGCGGTGCACGAGTGCGAACGGCTCGGTATAGGCGTCTCCCTCGGCATTGGCCCCGGATGGACAGGCAGCGGAGGCCCATGGGTGAAAGGCGAAGAATCGATGCAGCATCTGGTGCACGCCTCCGTAGAGGTGGCCGGAGCCGGGAGGCAAACAATCCTCCTGCCCAAACCGGAGCCTAAGAAGCCCTTCTTCGGGCATGAACCCGCCATACAGAAGGAATGGGAAGGATTCTATAAAGACGTGGCCGTGCTGGCATTTCCTTCCGCCACAACGCGCATGGGCGCCGATTATGTAGTAGACAGTGATCACCGGAAGATAACAGAACAGGAAGAACGGGCGCTTTACTACCGCAAACCTTACAGTTCGATATCCTACGGAGTGAAAGAATACCTGTCTACCGGCAATTCATACGCAGCGCATCCCGGCGATACGCCCGTAGCAAAAGACAACGTTATCGACCTCACGGCCCTGCTCCAGGCCGATGGTTCGCTTACATGGGACGTTCCCCAGGGCAAATGGACCGTGATGCGCTTCGGCAGCCGGAACAACGGCAATGCCACCCGTCCGGCGCCGCTACCCGGCCTGGGGCTGGAAGCCGACAAGATGGATACCGCCGCGCTGAACAAACACCTGGAGCAGTTTACCGAAAAACTGTTCCGCCGCACAGGATTCACAAAGGCCAGCCCGGACGGGGGACTGCAAATGCTGCATATCGACAGTTGGGAGATGGGTTCGCAAAACTGGACGGCGCGCTTCCGCGAAGAATTTACACGTCGCCGGGGGTACGACCCGCAACCGTTCTATCCCGTATACGCCGGCGTTATGGTGCAGAGCCGCGAGATGAGCGAACGCTTCCTCTGGGACTTGAGGCAGACGGTGCAAGACCTTGTACTCGAATATCATGCCCTTCACGTAAAGCGTTACGCCGAACGCTACGGCATGGGCCTGTCTATCGAACCGTACGACATGACGCCGGTTTCAGACATCGAACTTGCAGCCGTAGCCAACGTTCCGATGTGCGAATTTTGGAGCCTTGATATGGGATACAATACCTCGTTCAGCCCCGGCGAAGGAGCCTCCGTGGCACATATCCGCAGTCTGCCGCTGGCGCCCGCCGAAGCGTTTACCGCCGACTGGGGCAGAGACGCATGGAAGCAGCACCCGGCATCGGTGAAAAACGAAGGGGAATGGGCCTGGGCCTCCGGCATCAACCGCTTTATGTACCATACGTTTGTACACCAGGCCTTGCCAGACAGCCTTCGCCCGGGCATGACGATGGGCGGCTTTGGCGTGCACTGGGACCGTAACCAGACATGGTGGCCCCTGTCTCGCGCATACCACGATTATGTGGCCCGCAGCCAGTTTATGCTGCAACAGGGACGCACCGTGGCCGACGTGCTCTATCTCGTTCCCGAAGGGGCGCCCCACGTATTCCGCGCTCCCGAATCAGCCCTCGAAGGCGAGCATCCGATGATGCCCGACCGCAAGGGATACAACTTTGACGCCTGTCCGCCAAGCCTGCTCTACGGGGCGACGGTACAGCAGGGCTGCATCGTGTTTCCCGGCGGAGCGTCGTACCGTTTGCTTGCGCTTCCATACATGGAAACAATGACGCCTGCGCTGCTGGAAAAAATATCGGAACTTGTACGTAGCGGCGCTACGCTCGTGGGGCTGCCCCCCAAACAGTCGCCCAGCCTGTCGGGCTATCCCGGATGCGACGACCGCGTAAGAACGCTTGCGCAGGAACTTTGGGGCGATGATAACGTTCCCCAAACGCTCGAAACGCGAACGGCAGGAAAAGGGAAAATCATCTGGGGCGAGGAGTTGAAAACCCGCGCCGACCGCCTTTATCCGCACTACGACATTACGGCGCAGGCGCTTTCGGCAAGCGTGCCGCCGGATTTCACCTCGCCCGGGCAGATACGCTATACGCACCGCGCCCTCGCGGGGGCCGACGTTTACTTCGTCTCAAACCGCGCCTCCCAACCCGTTGATGCCCTGTGCACGTTCCGTATCGCAGGAAAACAGCCGGAGTTGTGGCATCCCGTCACAGGCCGCATAACCGCCCTGCCCCAATATGCCGAAACAGGCGGATTGACGAGCATACCGCTTAATTTCGACGTGTATGAAGGATATTTCATCGTCTTCCGCCGCCATGCCCGCAAACCGGCAGGCGCAACGAACTTCCCCGAAACAAAGCTCCTGAAAACGCTCGACGCACCCTGGACCGTATCGTTCGACACCCTATGGGGCGGCCCCGGACCGGTAATATTCGATTCGCTGACCGACTGGACTTCGCATCCCGATAACGGAATAAAATACTACTCCGGCACAGCCTTCTATCGCCAAACCTTCGACATGCCCGGCTACGAAAAAGGCAACACGCTGTATCTTAACCTGGGTAAGGTGAAAAACATAGCGCGCGTACGCCTCAACGGTAAAGACCTCGGCACGGTATGGACTGCGCCCTGGCAGGCAGACATTTCCGAAGCTGTGAAGCAGCAAGGCAACGAGCTTGAAATTGAAGTAGTAAACCTCTGGCCCAACCGCCTGATTGGCGACGACCTCCTGCCCGACGACGGCGTAAAAGACGGCCGCTGGCCCGGCTGGCTGCTCGAAGGCAAACCACGCACAAGCGGCAGACGCGCCTTTGCTTCGTTCCGGCATTATACCAAAGACTCTCCCCTGCTCGAATCGGGGCTGCTGGGGCCGGTAAGTATTTGCGAAAGCGCCTATCGTCAATGATTGATTGTAACAAGAAAACTAAAATAACACGTATGTCAGTAAAGAATTATATCGAATCTAATAGCGAACGATTCCTCGAAGAGCTATTCTCGCTCATCCGCATACCTTCCGTAAGCGCCCAAAACGAACATAAGCACGATATGTTGGCCTGCGCGCAACGCTGGGTAGAGCTGTTACTGTCTTCCGGAGCTGATAAAGCCGTTGTGATGCCCACGGAAGGCAACCCTGTGGCGTATGGCGAAAAAATAATCTCGCCCCATTTACCCACCGTCCTGGTATACGCCCATTACGACGTAATGCCCGCAGAACCGTTTGAATTATGGAAAAGCGCTCCCTTCGAACCCGAAATCCGCGATGGCCGGATATGGGCGCGCGGGGCAGACGACGACAAAGGGCAGTCTATGATTCAGGTAAAAGGTTTTGAGGCGGCTTTAAAGTTAAACCTGCTCAAATGCAACGTTAAGTTTATCTTTGAAGGGGAAGAAGAAACAGGCTCCCCCAGCCTGGAAGCTTTCTGCCGGCAACACAAAGATTTATTGAAAGCAGACGTAATACTGGTATCGGATACGAGTATGGTAAGCCCGGAAATCCCTTCGCTTACAACCGGACTTCGCGGCCTTGCTTACTGGGAAATTGAAGTAACCGGCCCCAACCGCGATTTACATTCCGGGCACTTTGGCGGGGCCGTTGCCAATCCCATCAACGTACTCTGCCAATTAATGGCCGGCATCGCAGACGCCGACGGACGCATCACAATCCCCGGCTTCTACGACGATGTAGAGGAAGTATCCCCCGCTGAACGCAAAATGATAGCCGGGATACCTTTTAACGAAGAAAAGTATAAAGCCTCTATCGGCGTAAACGAACTGTCTGGCGAAAAAGGATACACCACCCTGGAGCGTAACAGCTGCCGCCCCTCGTTCGACATCTGCGGTATTTGGGGAGGCTACCAGGGAGAAGGCAGCAAGACGGTTCTGCCTTCCAAAGCCTGCGCCAAAGTGTCTACCCGCTTAGTGCCAAACCAGGACTACCATACCATCCTGGCATCGTTTGAAAAATACATCCGCGATAAAGCCCCCAAATCCGTTAAGATAAAAGTAACCCCCACGCATGGCGGGCAAGGGTACGTATGCCCGATAGACTTACCGGCTTACAAAGCGGCAGAAAAAGCAATGGGTATCGCCTTCGGCAAAACTCCCCTGGCCGTCCGCCGCGGAGGCAGTATCCCCATCATATCAATCTTCGAGCAGGTATTAGGCGTCAAGACCGTCTTAATGGGCTTCGGCCTGGAACAGAACGCTATCCACTCGCCAAACGAAAGCCTGCCCCTCGACTTCTTCTACAAAGGAATCGAATCGGTAGCCGAATTTTACAGGGAATTCAAATGAATAATATAAGTAACGCGATGGATTATTTTCTTACGAACATAAAAGTAAAAAAACTGCTTCATTTACAGGATTTCGACATTCCTCTAAGTGAAAAAGAAAAGAAGCATTTAGTTATTACCGGACGAAACGGAAGCGGTAAGACGATATTGCTTAATGCCATATTGGAATGTTTGGAAGGGATTCGGGTATATCCAATACTTTCCAAGCACATAGATACGACAAAAACAGCGCTCTCTTTTAATCGTCTGGAT
>JAIRKZ010000011.1 GCA_031259845.1 Tannerellaceae bacterium
GAAATATCTATGAAGCAGTCAATAAAATTATACGCCCTTAGCGAAACATAAACACCCACAACACAGAAAATTCCGGTAATTTCGTCTGGGGTAAGCAGGCTTATATAGTTGAGCCTTCCACTTAGATATAATCCCGGCTTAACGGACGGTGTGCGTAAATATCAAACACGTAGACCAGACGGTAAACGCTGTTTGTCAGCAAACGATCCTTTACAATCACCGGTTCTATAGGCGGTTTACCATCACAGGAATACAAGCCGCTGAAAAGCGCTAATGCGGCTGTTACCGCTATAATAAAAAACAGTCTTTCTTTTTCCATCTCTGTGCTTTTTATGTTTATTTTCCCGGAGGCCATATTTATCACCAAATTTCCGGTGGTTTTTTTTGTTTTAAAACATGTTTTTGTATATCCCGACAAGATTTCTTTTTCTTTGTTTTTTATGAAAAATCGAAGAGCCTCAATGCAAGACAATGACGCGCTGTGCGAACGGCTGTTTTGCAAAAATGGAAAACAACTAAACGTTTAACCTTCCATGATTCTTATGGCATTACTTCTTTCAATTTGTTTTGCAAGGCTTCGCCGGTGATATTCGTTGCGATAATAATGCCTTCGGGATTGAGCAATACGTTGGCCGGTATGCCGCGCACGCCATATAAAGCGGGTATTTCGGAATCCCAATAGTTCAGGTCGGACAGGTGCGTCCAGGTAAGATGGTCGTCGTGAATCGCTTTCAGCCACTGTTTCCTGTCACTGTCTAAGGATATGCCCAGTACGGTAAAGCCCTTATCTTTATATGTATTAAATACGTTCACCACATTCGGGTTTTCTCTCCGGCAAGGCGGACACCAGGCCGCCCAAAAGTCTATCAAGACAAATTTTCCGCGAAATTCGGACAGCGAAACAGCTACGCCCGCCGTGTCCGGCATAGAAAATTCCGGCGCTGCCTTGCCTACCTGAACATTCTCCAACTGCTTAATTATCTTATCCAAATCTTCCACATAAGGGCAGGAGGTCAACAGGGGTGAAAGTTTATTCCGGGTCGCCTTTAATTCTTCCAGCGGCAATCGATACGTAAAATAGCGGTAGAGATAAAAAGCGGCGACAGGGGAATCCGGATATTTCGCCACTAAGCTGTCAATATTATACCCATTCTCTTCTATCCGGGCCGCATTCTCCAGAAATATCTCGCTTGCCGGGGAACCTTTTACCTCAATAGCGCCTTCCGCTTCGTCCAGGACAACAGACATCTTTGCGTTTTCAAGGAAGAATTGGGCGGGATACCTCATGCCTTCCGTGGCTATGCCGTATAGCAGGGGGGCTTCCGCTTTGCCCGTAAATGTAAATCGCCCGTTTTCCACATCTGCCGAGTCTTCGTTGAAAAACATTTTATTCCTGAAATATTTCAGGTATACCTTCCCTTCCGGTACGCCCTTCACTTCTCCGGTTATCACGTACCCTTCCTGTTCGTGCCGGCAACCGGCAAACAGGATACTTACCAATACTATCGTCCAAAACTGTTTCATAGGATAAAAAATTAGTTGCCGGCAAACTTACATAAAAATCGTGATTTATAAGCGCGTAGAACAGTCTTATTCCGATTTGATGCTTTCCGCCGGGTTTGCATTGGCTGCCCGGTAACAGTTGAAGCATACGGCCGCCAGGATAATGCTTAGTACGGCAAGCACGCAACCGGCAAAAAGGAGCAGCCCCAGCTCTGCCTTTTCGGCAAATTTCTTTAGCCATGTATCGGCAATAAACCAGGCAAGCATACCCCCTAACGTAATGGCCGGGACGGCCATCCGGCTTATGGCGGAAGCAAACAGCCGGAGGATGTCGCCGATTGTCGCCCCGTTTACTTTGCGGATAGCCGTTTCTTTCCGCCGGCGGTTCATCTCGTCGTTAGTATATCCCACCAATCCGGCCAGGCAAATCAGCAGGGTGACGATACCGCCTACCAACGTAGAATCGCGGAATTTTTCCGACTCACTGTATTTATTATTCATCTCTGCGGCATACGAATAGACGGCGATATCTTTGTCGGGCAGCAATTCCGCGAGCCTGCCGGATACCTTTTGTATTGCTTCGGGCGTTAGTTTATGAAACTTTATCACCAGGTATTGCGATGGCTTATCGCCGTAAAACATCACCGAAGGGCGTGTGTCTGCATCCCCGATAATGCCTATCTGTACGTCTTCATAAACGCCGCATATAGTGTAGGCGTCCGACAGTTCCTGGCTGTGTTCGGAGATATAAATATTCTTATCCACCACGCCGTCCGGCCAGTCTACATATTGCGCAATCTTGTCTATAAACTTACGGCTCACCATCACTTCTTTGGAAGAAGGCGTATTTTCCGTAAAGGAACGGCCTGCAACAACCGGTACTTCCATCAATTTCAGGTAATCGTTTCCTACCCAATACAGGTCGGCTATATTAAACAACTCGCGTTCGTCGTCAGGCAGTTGTATGTTGTTTCCTGAAGCAAAGTTGAAAAACAACGCGCTGCACGAAGATATATCCGCTACTTCAGACATGCGGATTGTTTCGTCCAGCGCCTTTCGGCGCAATTCCGGGGTTACGCCCGACAGGTTGCAATAAGCCAGGTTCTCACAGGCGTATCCGGGGTTTCGGTTGAGCATAAAGGTATACTGGCGTTCGATGATAACAAGCAACGTAACGAAAAGGCCGGCTGCAATGAACTGTATAAACAGAAGCCCTAATTTCCAATAGCGTTTATTTTCGGTAAAATTACGGAAAGCTGCCGCCACCGGTATCCGCGCGTATAAATACCCGGGAATTAGCGCCGCCGCCAGAAAGACGAACAGCGAAACGGCGATTAACAACAGGATGCTTTCCGGCGTAAACAAATCGCTTACCGTTGTGCCCAATAAAGATAAGATGGCGCCCCGGAAGAAGAAAATCAGCCCTGCGGCGAGCGCTAACGCCAGCGTTAAATCGACAAATGTCTCTAAAAACATCCGGGCGTAAATACTCTTCCCCGAAGCTCCGTAGCATTTATGGACGGCCATTTCTTTGGATCGATTCACTAACGACGAGATAACTATCAACACATAATTCATCACTGCCGTAAATAATAAGGCCGCAGCCAGCAGGGAGAGTATCAACATCATCCGCCGGGTCTCTTCGTTGGCAGTATGTATGTAGGGAAGCGGTTTGAAATCCCATCCCACACGGAAGCCTGATTTTTCCAATTCGTTTAGCGGCAGATATTTCTCTTTCATCTTTTCAAGCCCGGGAGCCAGGGCGCCGGGATCGATTCCGGGCAATAGTTTGACGTAAGCCATATAGCGGTCGTTTCCCAGCCAGTTCATTGAGCCATCCCACGTAAACTCGCCAATGGAGGGCATGGATACTACTACATCGTATTGCAAGTGTGAATTTTGGGGTATATCTTCAAAAATGCCTCCTACGGCGAGCGGTTTGCCCGGCCGGCTGTCTATAATGAATGTTTGCCCGATGGCCTTGCTTATACCGCCCATCTTTTCCGCTATTTTCTTCGATACCATTACCTGCATGGGGCTTGATAATACCTCTTTCACATCGCCGGCCAGTATGGGGCGGGGGAATACGTTGAACAGGCAGGAATCGCCTAATATAATATTCCCTTTATACTTCTTTTTGTCGGGCGTTACCATCACTGCTTCGTACGCCAACCAGGTGAAGCGGGTAGACACTTCTACTTCGGGCAGTTCGGTTTTCATCCCGACGGCTACTGCCCCGGGCGTTTGTGGATATGATTTATTCCCCTCGTTTGTGGAATAATTGGAAATAACATGGTATATCCGTTCCTTGTCCGGGAAAAAGTCGTTGTACGACTGCTCGAAGTAAACTTTGGCTATCAATACCAAACCTAAAGCCAGGCCGGCGCCGAGCGAGGCTATCTTTAGTAAATTATTGTTTCCCCTTTTAAAAAGGGAGCGGAAACGTATTCTGAGGTCGTTCATCGGTTGTCTTTTTTTATATGTAATTAATCTAAAATAAGCACCTGGTTGTCTTTATAGCTTTCATAGCTGGATACGATTACCTTCTCGCCGGCTTCGAGGCCTTCGAGCACTTCGTAATACTGCGGGTTCTGACGGCCGATACGGATTGTGCGGCGACAGGCCCTCTTGCCATCGGCGTCGAGCACGAATATCCAGTTGCCGCCCGTGCTTTGGAAGAAGGTTCCTTTGGGGATAATGATGCCTTCGGTGGGCTGCCCCAGTTCCAAATTGATGTAATAGGTTTGCCCGCTCCGGATATTGCCCGGCCGTTCGCCTGTAAAGACAAACTCGGTGCGGAACTTTCCTTCGCGCACTTCGGGGAATACCTTACGCACCGTAAGCCCGTAATTGACTCCCTGGCGTTCGAAGGCGGCGCTCAGCCCTGTGCGTACGCGGTCTATGTAATGCTCGTCTATCAGGGCTTCTATTTTATAGTCGGACAGGTCGTTTACCTGGCCTATCTTCTGTCCGGCCGATATGTTTTGGCCCAATACCACATCCAGCAGTCCCAATTCTCCGTCTATCTGTGAGCGGACGGTGAGGTTCTCCTTCCGCTGGCGCACTAAGCGGAGGTTTTCCATCATACTTGCCAGGCCGTCTTCCATCTGGTCTACCTGAACCGAACGGTAGACGGAATCCTGCTTAATCCTTTCGGTAATCAGGCTGTGCTTCTTTACGGCCAGGTCGAAATCTTCCTGCGCCTTTAGAAAGTCTTCTTTCGAAATAAGGTTTTCGTTGAACAACTCTTTGTTTTGATTGTACGCCCGTTCGGAGCGCGTCATATCCAGCTCTATCTGGAGGCGTTCGTTCTCATTGGCCAGTTTTTGCTGTTGGAGCTGTATCTGAACGTTCCGCAGGATATTGGTTTGTTCCGTCAGATGCGCTTCCGAGGTGAGGATAGAAAGGTCTAACTGGGGGTTCGAGAGGCGTACGATAGCATCGCCTTTCCTTACCTGCGCCCCTTCTTCCACTACTTTTTCTTCCACGATACCCCCTTCGAGCGAACTAATCTGTACCACCGTGATGGGCTGTACCTGCCCGTCTTGCCTTACAAAATCGTTGAAGAGGTCTTTTTTAGCCGTACCGATACTGATACCGCGGGCGTCTATTTTCAATGTAGACGAATGGTCGCCGAAAATAATCCAGCCGAGCAACAACAGGAACAACGCCCCGCCTGCGATATAAGGAATGTGTTTGCTTCTGATTCCTTTCTTTTTTTCTAACTTGATATCCATAGCATGTATTTTTTTTTAAACGATTATCTTTTTTCAGTTGTGCCGGTTACTAAAGGGATTCCTTTGTAATAATCCACTTCTTTACATTTTATTATATACAGCAGTTTGCGTTGCAGCAGGTTTGCTTTCGATTCGAGTAGCGCGTTGGCGCTTGTTTGCAATTCAATCGGGCTCATCAGGCCTTCTTCAAATTTGCGCAGCGTAACCTGGTAAGCAAATTCGTCCGACGTTTTTTTCTTTTCCATCCGGATGGTTTCCTTTGCATATCCGTCGCGGTCGGTCACGGCTTTTTCGATGGCCGTTTCCAGCTGGCGGAACACTTCGTGCTGTTGTTCCTGCGCTATGCGCATGGTATTGCGCGCCCTTTTTATCTCGGTGATTGTTTTCAGCCTGTTGAAAAGGGGTATGCTCATGGAAAAGCCCAGGTATTCGCCCCTGTTATTTTCAAATTGTGACGAGAAAGACTTGGGAATATCTTCCGGCCTTGTGTCGGGGGTTATTACAAAGTTTAAATCTTTAAAATAGTTAGTGTTTACGCCTGCAAAGAAAGAAATAACAGGGAATAACCTGCCTTTCTGAATCAGGTAATCCATCCTGGCCGCTTTTAATCCATGCGTGGCTTTGAGGGCGGTGGGATTGGTTTCGCTTGCATGGGCGTATATGGCTTCTACCGATTCGTTTGCGTGGATATAATCCGTTGTTTCCCCGGCGAGCGTATCTACGGCAAGTTCCCCGGCGTAAGGATAGTTCATGTGTTCTTTCAGGGTAAGCAGGGCCATGTTCAACTGGTTGGCGTTGAACGTATGCGTGTAATCGTCGGCCGCTACCTGGGCTTCTATTTGTATAACGTCGGCTTTTCCCATTAGCCCTACCTCTTCCTTACGGCGCGTGAGATAAAGGGTACGGTTGCTCTCATCCAGTTTCTCTGCCGAAAAGCGCACGAGGCCCCGGTAATAGACCACATTTACATAAGCTTCCAACACCTTCAGCGCCAGGTCGTCTTTAGCCTTTTGAATATCGTTTTTGCCTAATGCGCGGTTTACTTTGGCCTTCCGCCATTCGTTAATCAATCGCCCGCCGTTGAACACCGGGATAGAGGCTTCGGCATAATAATAGTTTCTGAACGTAGAAATATTATCATACGTATTGTCTTTCGGATTGATATTACGCCCATAGCTCCATTGCGTCTGGGCGGAAGCGTCTACCGAGGGGAAGAAGGAAGCCACAGAAGAGGCATATTCCGCCTTGTAGGTGTCCGACGTATGGGTTTGCTTCTTTACTGCCGGGCTATGCTCTACGGCGTATTGCATACATTCTTCCATCGTCCATAGCTTATCCTGGGCTGCGATGGCGGCAGCCGGCCCGAATAAGAGTGTTGTGTATAAAAGTATCCTTTTCATTATTTTGTTATTTTCTACCTGTACACAAGCAAATGCCGTGCCAAACATGCAAAATCGCTACTTTCTAATCATTTACGTAAAAAGCAAAAAAAACGGACTGTCTAATTATTGGACAGTAGTGTAAAAGAATTGGACAGTGTGTGGGGGGGGAGGAAACATATATCCCACCTTCGCAGGCGGGATATACCGCAAGGTTAATTTCTTACCAATATAATAACCTTTGATATGTATAACCTTTAATATATATCAATGAAAAAGTTTTTTTATTCTTCATATTCATATTCATCTTTTTGGATAACCGATACGGATGCACTTCCTTCGTTTAATTGGGAGAATGAATAGGAAGTGTCTCCAAAGCGGTAAAACAGGGTTTTTTTTCCGTTGTTTTTCCCTTCGATTTCCTTATCGGCCATAAGTTTGTCTTTTTCAAAGGCGGCGATAAATTCATTCACTAATGCCTGGTTGTTGCTGAAGTTGAGACTGATTATCTCCTTTTCCAGTTTTTTTGTTTGTTTATTCCTGTTACGGACAACACTGGTGTTTACGTTATCCATGCTTTCGCATTTCTTTACTAATGCCTTCAGGGTTTCCTGCGCCGGGAGGTTGGCGGAGAGGCTGCCGGTTATCAGCAGGATGGCTGCTGCGATTAAATGACGTGTTTTCATATTCTTCCGAATTAATTGTTAATAATAATGATGTTTATTTGTTTTCTATAATACGTCTGATGCTTTCCTTCATTTCGTTGGGGAAACGGTTTATTATCTCTTCGTTCTGCCGGTTGATACGCCGCTGTATCTGCTCGATGCGGGTTTCGGGATTGCTGGCCGACAGGCTAAGCAGGAGGCGGTTGGCTCTCTCTTCCTGCTGCAATGCCTTTTGGATGGTTGCTTCTATTTCGGGCCTGATAAGGCTTGTGTCTGTGATGCGCACGCCACTGCGCACAATGTAGCTTCCTTCGTAGGGGTCGAAAGCGTTTGCTTTTCTCAGAAACAGGAGGGCTGCCACTGAAAGTATCAGCGCCAAAGCAGCCATGCCCGCGGCTATGCGAATGCGGCGTTTGGGCATGGCGCGGCGGAAGGGTTCGGCGGCTTCGGCCGGTTCGCCGGTTAGCAGGTTCAGTTCTTTCTCCAGCCCGCTCTCGAAGTAGCTGAAAACGGGTTTGTAGCGGCGTAAATGCGCCGGGATATCCTCTCCGGCGAAGAAGCGGTATAGCTCCCGTTCTTCTTCATTGGATGTTTCGCCGCTGAAGAAACGATTCAGCAGGTCTTCCATGTATTTATATCTGTCAGTCATCAGGATTGCATTTTAAAAAATGTTTCTTTTACTTTCTTTCTGGCTCGCGAGAGGTTCATGCGTACGGCTTCGGGAGCGCTTCCGGTAAGAGCGGCTATTTCTTCCACTTCAAAGCCGTCTATATGCCTCATCCGCAGGATGGTTTGTTGCAGGGCGGGAAGCTGTGCGATAATCCGCATCACGTGCGTTACGCTGTCTTTTTGTTCCAGGAGGGCTTCGGGAGTCAATAAATCGCTTGCCGGATTAACGGCGTCAAGGCCTTCCCCGCGGCGCTGCCGGGCATTGATGCGGTTCAGGCAAAGGCGCTTCGTTATCTGTACCGAAAGAGCCGGCACGCTATTGTAAGCGCCCAACTCATCACGCATATACCAGAGCTTTAAAAAGACTTCCTGAACAACGTCTTCCGCATCCTCCGGGTTGTTTAATAACCGTTGTGCATAAAAAAGCAATTGTGCACGCAACGGCAGCGCTTCCTCTTTAAACTGTTCCTGTTTCATAAATCTACAATAATGACAAATTAAAACGGAAAACGTAACATGGGAAACTGAATTTTTTTAACGACCTTACGTTCAAACGCATCTTCGGCGAACATCCCTCCCCATTGAGCAGGTTCCGGCTAATCCCCTTCAGAAATATGCCATCGCAGACGTGCGCTGCCGCGACAATAAGGGACGGCAGTTTATCGTGGAGATGCAGATGATATGGAACAGCATCTTCAACAGCCGCATGGTGTTCAAGGCCGGGCGCAGAGAGATGTGTCCGGCCTTTTCTGTGTTGTTTACAGAGCCGGGCTTTCTTCCGGGGAAGCGCCGCGACTGCGGCGGGCGTAGATGGTTTTGTATTGCAGGATGGCGGCGTTGATGCGGTTGATTATCGCGTTGAGGGCGGCAGCTTCGGCGGTTTTGCCTTCGAGGCTGGAGATGACGCAGAAGACGTTGAGCGCCTCGGTAAAAGCGGCAAAGGCCTTGTCTACCAGCGGGCGGATATACTGCATATTACCCTGCATGATGGCCCGTTCTGTTTCCATCTCGCGTGCTTCGTACAGGGCTTTGAAGGCTTCGTTGCACGCTTCCAGCGTGTTTACGGCTTCCGTGAGGCCGAGCGTTTCTACAGAGGCGGCATAAACGGGGCGGCGCAGGTCTTGCGCCAGGTTAAAGATAAGGGCGCTCGCTTCCACCAGCGGAGCCGTGCGTATCTTCCTGTAATTATCCAGCACGAAGGCGAGGGTTTTGGCGGCGGTTCTTTGGGCGTCGTCGTCTTTGTAGGAAGCCATCTCCATACCGCGTTTAAGCGCCATCCAGGCGTTGAGGCGTTTCGCATCGGCTTCCATTACGAGCCGCGTCTCAGCAACCCTCCGGTTGTGTTTGTAAATCCTGTCTTCTTTTTTGAAAACGCCGGCAAATGCGCTCCAAAGCCCGAGCATATTGCCCAGGGCGCTTTTGTGTTTCTCTACAAACTCGAAGATTTCTTCATAAAATTCAAAATGTTCGCTGTTGCGCAGATGCCTCGTCAGCCTGGCGCATTTATCAATCCTGTTCATAACGTTACCTGTTTGTGTGTGATAAAGTTATTATTTCTGCAAATATACTGCATTTACCGGAAAAGACAAAGGGATAAACTCCTAAACTGACATGCCAGGTATTTATACTGATGGGATAAATGCCCAAATTAGCGTGCCGGTAATTTATACTGATGGGATAAATGCCCAAATCGGCGTGCCGGTAATTTATACTAATGAGATAAATGTCCAAATCGGCATGCCGGTAATTTATACTGATGAGATAAACTTCCAAATTAGCATGCCGGATATTTATACCAATGGGATAAACTTCCAAATCGGTGTGCCGGCAATTTATACCAATGGGATAAATGCCCCAACCGGCGTGCCGGGCGAGGGTTTGGGAAAAAAACAGCTGCCCGCGCAAGGGATAGCCCGGGCCACGACCGGAGGGAGGAGGAGAACTTGCAGCGGAAAGCTCCCCACGGCGGGGGATGCGCCCAAACCGGCCGGATAGCGGGCCTCCGATGCCTTAGGCGCTCGCCCGGCATGCTCGCCCGGCATGCTCGCCCTCTGCGCAGCGTATAGTTGGCCGTTTATAGGGATAAAATGAATATCTTTATTAATTTTGCGGGCGGAAAATTATACATCGTTTTATATATACCCTGTCTTATGGTTACAACGCTTATCATCCTTGCCCTGTCAATGATTTTTTTTATTAACGGAAAGCTGCGTTCCGATATGGCGGCTTTGTGCGCTTTTGTGAGCAATACGGGCGCTCCTCCTAACCTTGTTATCCGGGAAACGCTGGCGCAGGCGGGCTTTAATGATATTTCTTTCTTTTCGTTCACGCCCGTGGGGATTGTTTGCCTGGCTACGGGGCTCCTCGTCTTAATACCGCTGAGTAAAAAAATATTGCAGAAGAAAGACGATAAGAAATCGAAAACCGACGCGCCGCTGCGTTCGCCCAAGGCATTAACTCAGTTTACTCTATAATATATGGATATACCTTTTAAAGCAATAACGTTAGACGATAAAGAGACCATCACCTCTTTTACGTTGAAAAGCCCTTATATGAATTGTGATTTTTCTTTTGCAAATATGTGCAGTTGGCGTTTTCTTTACCAAAGCGAGTATGCCGTTGCAGACGATTATTTATTAATCCGTTTTTGGATAGAAAACAACAACCGCCCGGTATATATGTGCCCGGTGGGAAACGGACGTTTATCCCGCGCCGTGGAATTACTGGAAGAAGATTCGCTAAAACACGGGCATCCGCTCTGGCTGCTGGGCGTTACACCCGAGGGCAGGGATGAACTGGAAACGTTTTTCCCCGGCGGTTTCCGCTATATTCCCGAACGCGATTATTACGATTACATTTACCTGCGCGCAGACCTGGCGAATCTTACCGGGAAGAAATACCAGCCCAAGCGTAACCATATCAACCAATTCGTAAAGCAATACCCATACCGGTATATGGAGATAACGCCGGAGCTGGTTCCCGAATGCCTGGAGCTTGAACGCAAATGGTATAAAGCCAACCGGACGGACGACGACGCCGAGGAATTAAGTAACGAACGGCGCTCGCTTACATACGCGCTCGAACATGCCGGCGAATTGGGATTAATCGGCGGCTCTATCTGTGCAGACCATCAGATTGTAGCCTTTTCTTTCGGCGCTCCCATCAATCAAAATACATTCGGCGTACATGTGGAAAAAGCCAATGTAGATTACAACGGCGCTTACAATATGATCAATAAAGAGTTTGCAGCCCATCTGCCGGAACAGTATACATACGTAAACAGGGAGGAAGATTTAGGTATCCCGGGGCTCAGGCAAGCCAAACTATCCTACCGTCCGGTTATGTTATTAGAGAAATGCACCGCCATCAAGAAACCTTAATCAATTCTTTTCGGGCAGGAACTTCCAAAAGCGGCGGGGCATGTGTTGCCGCTGTAGCCTGGGATTGATGCGTTCTTTTATTGTCAGCGCCCGGAAGTAACTTTTCCATAAATCCTGAAACAGCTTTTCGTCTTGCGCCATTAATTCTTCATTCAGCCGGCCGCTAAGGAGGCGCCTGTCGTCGTCAAGCGTAACTTCGGCAGCAGTCTTTAAATCGTAATAATAGCCATACCGCCTTTTTATATCATAAATCAACCATTTCTGGGAGGCAAAGCGATCGGTAAAGTGTGGAAGCGTAAGCGGCAAGGCATTGTAAACAGGCGAAACCGGGGCAAAGAATATATCGTCGGCAGCCTTTTGGAAACGGACAAACTGGATAAGGCGCAACCGTTCGCGGCTTACCTTCTTCGCTATCTTCGCTACCTCCGTTATGTCATCGTCGGTAAAATCGCCGGCTATGGAGCAGGGGGCGTCGAAGGTTTTCCGTATGTAGCGGAACAGCAATTCATCGCTACCCTCAAGTTCGGACAGCCATACGTGCATCAGCATGCTGCAAACCTCTTTCGGTACTTTTTTGTTCAGCGCTTTCCATACGCGGCCCGATTTGCCCGTGTCTGTACTAACCCGGTGTTCCTGTCCGGCAAACAGGGGTAACGGCTCTGTTTCCGAAAGTAATTTTTCGGGAAACGCCTTCCGGCTGTAAGCCTCAAATACGGCTGTCAGCAACCCGTCGAACGTCTTGTCGTAACGGAAAACAATCATTATCAGTCGGGGAATAAAATGGTTAACTGGCGCCCGCCGGGTTCTTTTTTAGCGCTTTTCTTTTCTGTCAATACCTTGCGTATATATTCGGGCTGCACTTCGCCCCCGTTACAGGGCGTCAGTTCGTTGCACGTGATGAAATACTTCGCCCTTTTCATGGCAACGCCTATCTTCTTTAGCATTGAAGAAGTTATTCGCCCATGCCTCCGGGAAACAACAATCAGCCTGGCCGACTTCACTCCGATACCCGGCACCCGGAGAATCATTTCATAATCGGCTTTATTCAAATCAACAGGGAAAGCCTCGGGATGGCGTAAGGCCCAGGTAAGTTTCGGGTCGATTTCCAAATCAAGGTAGGGAAACGTATCGTCTACGATTTCATTCACCCGGAAACCATAAAAACGCATCAGCCAATCGGCTTGATACAAACGGTTCTCCCTCGCCAAAGGGGCCTGCTTCAGCGCCGGCAGGCGCGAATCGTTTGTATTGACAGGAATATATCCCGAATAATAGACCCGCTTCATACTCGGCCGTTGATACAGGGCCGACGATAAGCGGAGAATATCCTTATCGCTCTCGTCCGTTGCTCCGATTATCATTTGCGTACTCTGTCCGGCGGGCGCAAAGCGGGGGGCGTGGCGGAAACGTTTGCGCTCTTCCGTATTGGCCGATATGCCTTGCTGGATATAAAACATCGGGCGGTAAATGCTTTGGTGATTTTTTTCCGGCGCCAGCAATTTAAGGTTCTGCTCTTTGGGGATTTCGATATTAACGCTTAAACGGTCGGCATATTTCCCGGCTTCGCTCACTAATTCCGGGCTTGCGCCGGGTATGCTTTTCATGTGTATATAGCCATTATAGCGATGCACCGTACGCAGGTCTTTTACAACACGTATCATGCGTTCCATCGTATAATCGGGATTATTCATCACGCCGGAACTGAGGAAAAGCCCTTCGATATAATTGCGGCGATAAAATTCGAGGGTCAGCTCTACCAGTTCCTGAACGGTAAAGGCCGTTCTCCTCACGTCGTTACTGCGCCGGTTGATGCAATAGGCGCAATCGTACATACAGTAATTGGCGAGCATGATTTTCAGCAAAGAGACGCACCGGCCATCTTCCGTAAAGCTATGGCAAATACCCCAGCCGGCCGCGCTTCCTGTTGCGCCCGGCCGGCTCTTTCGCGTCGTACCGCTTGAAGAGCACGAAACATCATACTTTGCCGACTCAGCCAGTACTTTCAATTTGTATAGAATCTGTTCGTTCATCTTTACAAAGGAACTGAATTTATCCGACAATATGCTGTTATGACATAAGGAAAACATATTTCAGACTATTCTAAAATGAAATAATAATCGTATATTTGCTACGTTTGATTAATTGCTGAACAAACACAGAATTGTTTAATTTAAAAAAGGAAAATGATTATGAAAAAAAACTTTTTATTTTATTTACTTATGATGGCTTTTCCCATCACTTTCTTCTCTGCATGCGGAGACGATAAAGACGACAACGGCGGAGGGATAACGCCTCCGCCTGCTCCTCCCACCCCTGCGGCAACTACCTGGAAAGACGGCGTAGGCGCCTATAAAACAGGCGATGCTTCTACCATATTGAAAATAAATGGAGAAGACCCGAAGGAGTCTACAAAATCAGTAACGTTAGCTACCGGCTCCGGCGATAATGCGAAAATAACATTGACCAATCTTGTTCCTGACGACGCCGCGGTAGAATTTGACAATGTTGAGATGACAAAGTCTGGCAACGACTATGCTTTTTCATCGGAAGCAACCGTAGGTACAACAACGATCACCCTCTCTGGAACCTTATCGGGTATTCCTGCAACGAAAGCAGATGAAGCTAAAACGCTGGATATACAAATTGCCCGTAAAATAAATTCGCCTGTTGCAGGTACATGGAACCTGCACTTTACGGAAAGAGGCGCCGGCGTAGCCTTTGACGTAAGCACTGGCGACCCGGCGAATGATATAGCCATTCCTCAAATATTAGGCTCGGCCCTGGGCGGTATGCTGGCGCAGAAAGTATCAGACGTAACGGCTACTTTCACCGAAGACGGTATCTTTGACGTAACGTGGATAAACCAGGGCGAAACCGAACCAACCGGTATGCCTGAAGGCGTTAAGCAAATGGTAGAGATAATGTATTTCGCATCAGACAGCCAGGTATTTATCGCTCTCAATAAAACGCTTATCCCTATGTTGGAGATGCTGGCGTCGTCGAAATTTGATATAAAGCCTCTGTTGGATTCGATGATAGACAAAGGCGATTATGCTGCGTTACCGCTCAATATTAAGACCTTTTCCGGACGAGTACCCCAGGCGGATGTAATACCGGAAGGATATACGTTCTTTATAGAAAGGGAAATGGTTCTTGCCGCTCTTCCTTCTATAGTCCCCATGCTGGATGATTTAGGACAACAAATGCCTCCTGAACTGGGAGACCAGGTAGTCCCAATGCTGAAAAATCTTCCGGAGATTATAGCTAATTCCGAAATATTCAATGTGGGTTTGAACTTCGTGGAAAAGAAAAATCTCATCGAAAAATAAAAAAAATGCTGATTTCCGTCCCGTTTATTCTTTACGATAATTTCAGGTAGCATTGCCTTTCAAATCAGTAGCAGGATGAAACCGTTCTTATATCAGATAGCATCTCTTTTTTACGGTGCATGCGGGACAGACATCAGCCGGTATGCTTTTGTGTTTCCTAACAGGCGTGCGGGATTGTTTTTTCAAAAATATTTGTCGGAGACAGCCGGCAAACCTTTATTCTCGCCGGCTATCTTTACTATCAATGATTTGTTCCTGGCGTTGAGCGGCAAACAGGTAGCCGACCGTATGTCGATGCTTTTTACTTTGTATACGATTTATACGGAAAAGAGTAAAGAGGGCGGGACGTTTGATGAATTTCTTTATTGGGGCGAAATGCTGTTGAATGATTTTGACGATGTAGACAAGTATATGGTAGACGCCCGCATGTTATTTACGAACGTAACAGACTTGCGTGAAATAGAAAAGGATTTCAGTTTCCTCAGTGAAACGCAAATAGCGGCTATCCGTTCGTTCTGGTCGTCTTTCCATCCTAAAAACGACGGTAACAACCAGCAGCATTTCCTTGCTTTATGGAAAATACTTTACGAACTCTATACGGAACTGAAGGCAACGTTAGCCGGGGAGAATAAAGGGTACGAGGGAATGATATTCCGCGAAGTGGTAGAAACGATTGAAAAAAACGGCGTAGAAGAGTTGCCTTATCAAAAAATCGTTTTTGTAGGGCTGAATGCCCTTTCTTTGGTGGAAGAGAAACTGTTGCTGGCATTGCAGAAAGCCGGTAAGGCCGATTTCTATTGGGATTACGCATCGGATAAGGTAATGGATACGGATAATAAAGCGTCTTACTTTGCCGGGCGGAACAAGGCGCTTTTCTCTTCCTCTTTCCCTCTCGAAGAAACAGCTCCTTCCCCGGCGGAGATAGAGGTGATAGGGATACCTTCGGCTATCGGGCAAGCCAAACAGACCTATGCTCTGTTAAACGAACTATGTACAACGACAGGCTTTACCGAAGAGGAGGCTTTGCGGACGGCGGTGGTTTTGGCGGATGAGCATTTGTTGCTACCCGTACTGAATGCCATCCCGGAGCAAATACGGCATATAAATGTAACGATGGGATATCCGCTGGGGGAAACGCCGGTAGCTTCGCTTATGGAATATATCCTGGCATTGCAGAAGAATGTGCGTTATATAGACCGCTGCCCCATGTTTTATTTCAGGGATGTTTTACAGATACTGAACCATCAATATGTTACGGCTTCCCAACCGGAGGTGATTACGGGCCTGGTAAGGCATATTGCGGAATATAATAAGGTAACCGTAGGGCAGGCGGAATTGAGCCAAACGCCTTTGCTGGCTATTTTATTTACACCCGTAGATGATGTTGCCCGGCTACCGGCTTATCTGATAAAGGTATTGGAAGAATTAAATAAGCAACTGGCTGCTATGGACGGTGCGGAGGATGAAGAAAGGAACGCCTTCTCATCGAAAGATATTGAGCAGGAGTTTATCTTCCACTATTTCACAACCGTAAACAGGATGGCGGAACTGATGCACAAAGCGCAGGTGGAGATGAAGATAGATACCTGGTTTCGCCTGCTCAAGCGGATAACCGATACTATTACCATTCCGTTCCGCGGCGAACCGCTTTCGGGCTTACAGGTAATGGGCGTGCTGGAAACCCGCGCGCTGGATTTCGACAGGGTGATTATTCTTTCGATGAATGAAGGAATCTTTCCGCAGAAAAAAGCGGCTAATTCGTTTATCCCCTATAATTTGAGGCGCGGTTTTGGTTTGCCTGCTTACGAACGCCAGGACAGCGTATGGGCCTATCATTTCTATCGCCTTATCTACCGGGCGAAGAAGGTGAGTTTGCTCTATGATACCCGCAACAACGGTTTGCAGACGGGAGAGAAAAGCCGCTTTATCCACCAGCTACATTATCATTATGAAGCGCCGGTGCGCGAGAAGCTGGTCGTCTACAATGTATCGTCGGCAAAGGCTTCTCCCATCCAAATAAAGAAAACAGACGAAGTGATGGAACGTTTGGCCGTTTTCCGCGAAGGGGGAAAGAAAGCGATTTCGGCCAGCGCCATCAATACGTACCTGGATTGCCCGCTCAAGTTTTATTTTTCAGTAATAGAAGGCATCGAAGAAGAAGAGGAAGTAAGCGAAACGATTGGAAGCGATGTGTTCGGCAGTATCCTCCATAAGGTGATGGAAGAATTGTACGAACCTTTACAGGGTAAATTGGTAACGGCCGATTTGCTTCAGGCAATCAGGAAAGACAAGGATGCTATTACCCGGTCTGTAGCCAGTGCATTTGCCTGCTTTTTCTTTAAGACCGGAACGGTACGCCCGCTTACCGGCCAGAATTTCCTGACAGGAGAGATGATTCGCAAATATGTGGAAAAGACATTGGAACAGGATAGCAAGTTTACGCCTTTCCGTTACCTGGAATCGGAAAAAAGGATGAAAGACCTGTTTATCCTGTCCGACGGTTCCGGGATACAATTGAAGGGCTTTATCGACCGCATTGACGAAGCCGGGGACGCCATACGTATCATCGACTATAAAAGCGGAAAGGGGTTGCAGTATTTTTCTTCCCCTGAAAGCCTGTTCAGTATAAACGAAAAGGAACGCCCGAAGGCCGTTATGCAGGTTTTCATGTATGCCTGGATGTATAGCCGGTTGCCTGGAAACAGGGAGAGGACGGTTCGCCCGGGCATTTATTACATGCGTACGATTTTTACCGGCGACTTCGACGTAAATATCTATCACCGCACCGGAGCCAGGGAGAAGCAGGCAGTAGAACGCTTTTCGGATTATGCCGAAGCGTTTGAAGCGAATATGCGCGCCTGCCTGGATGAAATATTCGGGACGTCCGCTCCCTTTGTTCAAACGCCCACAGAGAAGGCCTGCGCTTATTGTACGTTTAAGGATATTTGCGGGAAACAGGGGCGTTAAAAAAGAAAACCGAGTGAGATATTCATCATATTGGTACGTTTATCTATCGTGATATTGTCTTCACCAGGTTCGCGGGAACTGTAGTCTTTAAAATCCGAATCCACCTGGTTTAAGCCAAATTCATAGGTGACGTCAAAGAAGAAACGCCAGATGGTAACTCCCACGCCGCATGCGATGTTGATTCCCCAAGGCGTACTGTCGCTGATGTATCTGCGGGGCGAGTCGGATAAACCGGACGAATAGCTTACATTATAGCTGTATTTAATAGTGGGTCCTGCCATAAAGCTTAACCCGTAAGGCCCTTCGTTCACCATTTTATAGCCTATCAATACGGGGGCTTCTATGGACTTTACTTTATACGTCAACTGGTCGGAACTGCGTGTTATAGCGGTTGCTTCTATTACGGTGGGAAGATTGAAATAAATGTCGCCCGAAGCATACCGCCAGGATACGCTGGGCTGAAGGAAAATTCTGTCTATATTGATACGGCAAAAAGCGGCGGCCAATACGCCTACTTTGTATTGTAAGTGGATATTTTCCGCTTTTTCCCCGTCAATCCTGATAGAGTTAATAATCGGAAAGGTGGAATTGAGGCCTGCTTTAGCGCCCCAGTTGAAAACTTTCTCTCCCGCCTTTACCTTATTTTGCGTATAGGCCGGCAGGAGAGAGAAAAGAAATAACCCAATGAAAAAGGCTTTCGACATACTGTTTTTTATTCTTTCTTTTTCCTTACCGACCAGCCGAATTTACCTATTAATTGGCCCAATCCATAATACTTGCCGTGTGAATAGGCTAATAGCTTTGCTTTTTCCATATCGAAGGCGCCGGTTGCTTCGTTCAGGTATTTGTCGTCGGCCCTTATATTTACCACATCGGCTATGAACATGTCGTGGCTTCCTAAAGCCATTATTTCACGTACCCGGCATTCGACAGAGAGGGGGGATTCTTCAATCAGGGGGGCTTTTACCACGGAGGCTTTACCGGGCGTGAGATTCATCTCCCCGAATTTATTATGTTCTTTGCCTGACGTTACGCCGCACCAATCCGTAGCAAAAGCCAACGATTCGGTTGTGAGGTTGATGACAAATTCCATATTTTTCTTCAGGATAGGGTATGAATGGCGCTCCGGGCGGACAGAGATGTAACACATCGGCGGATTTGTACAGAGCGTGCCCACCCAGCTTACCGTGAGAATCGTATACTCGGCAGGCTCGCTGCCGCAACTAATCATAACTGCCGGTAGAGGATAGATCATCGTTCCCGGCTTCCAGTCTGTTTTCATTTGATTATAATATCTTCTTTGTTTATTTTACGTTCGCAATAACGGCATTTGATAGCGCCTTTTTCTTTATCAATCACATCGAAGCGGGTAAGCATCGGCTCATTGTTGGTAATGCACTTGGGGTTATTGCATTTTACGATGCCGGTGAGTTTGCCAGGCAGGGTGACCGGATATTTTTTTATCACTTCATAATCGCGTATTACGTTCAGTATTACGTTGGGGGCGATGAGCGCTATACGGTTTATTTCATCTTCTTCAAAGAATTTATCGGCAATTTTGATCATCCCTTTGCGCCCCATTTTTTTACTGTAGAAATTATTCCCGATGGTGATTGTGTTGTTCATCTTGTCTAATTCGAGCAGATGGGCTACTTTAAATAATTGGGAGGGGGGGATATGGTCTATAGCCGTGCCGTTTTCCAGGGCGGCTACCTGTAGTTCTTTTTTCTTTTTTGCAGACATGGCTTTTTATATTAAATGATTTATACCCAAGGCTTCGCAAATGATCGCCTGGCGTGTGAACAGTCCGTTGCGGGCCTGCTGGATAAAGTAAGCTTTCGGATTGTCGTCTACGTCGTAGGCTATTTCGTTCACACGGGGCAGGGGGTGCAGGATGCGGAGGTTTTCTTTGCTGTTTTTGAGCATCTCGTTCTTCAGGATACAGATGTTTTTTACCCGTTCGTACTCTTCCATATCGGTAAAGCGTTCGCGCTGTACGCGGGTCATATACAGGATATCCGATTGGTTGATGATGTCTTCGGTAAAATCGGTATGCTCCGTGTAGGGGATGTTCAGTTTGTCGCAAATGTTTTTTTGTTCCTCCGGCATGCGTAATTCTTCCGGGGCTACAAAATGGAAGGTGGGATTGAAATAAGACATTCCCACGATTAGCGAGTGCACCGTGCGGCCGTATTTCAAATCGCCCACGATCGTGATGGAGAGGTCTGTCAGTTTTCCCTGCGTCTTTTGTATGGAATACAAATCCAGCAGGGTTTGCGAGGGATGCTGGTTGGCCCCGTCGCCGGCATTGATGACGGGTATACCGGTTACTTCCGAAGCATAACGCGCCGCACCTTCCAGATGATGCCTCATGATGATAAGGTCGGCATAATTGCTTACCATGAGGATGGTGTCTTTCAGCGTTTCTCCTTTCGACGAACTTGTGGTGGAAGCATCCTGGAAACCAACGACGCGCCCCCCCAGGCGGTTGACGGCCGTTTCAAAACTCAGGCGGGTACGGGTAGAGGGTTCGAAGAATAAGGTGGCGGCTACTTTGCCGTTGAGCAGCGTCCGGTTCGGGTTGGCCTCGAACCGGGCAGCGTTCTTCAGGATGCGCAGGATGTCTTCCCTGGAGCATTGATCTATGGAAACTAAGCTTTTACCAGGCATGTTTTTTTAATCTTTTCTGTAAAAAAATTATCACTTTCACTAATTATTCCATACAGGCGGCTAATTCTTCCGGCAGATAGAAGGTATTATTCCTGTCTACATAAACGATAACGGAGCCCAGGCGGATTTCTTTCTCTCCTTTCCGGCCTTCCGTCGCGATATTTGTGAATGGCTTTATATTCAGTTGCTTCTTTTTATTCTTTACCACTAATGTGGGAAAGCCTTTTTCTTCTTCAGGCGGGATAATCTCACAGGCGTATCCTTTGAATACCTCCATGTGCGGGGCAAAGCGCCGCGCGGTTAATTCATCCAGTACATCCCTGTCCAGTCCGAAGAGCTTGCATAGGTATGCATTCAGTTCAATATTGGTATGCATGCCCCGGGGTATGTCTCCCTGCGGATGATAGCCGGCCAGGAATACCTCTTCGCCCGTATGCCCCCCGGTAGTAAAACCGAAGCACGTTTTGGATGTAATCAGTTTGGAAATGAACGTATTCAGCGACCCGCTATAGAGCGACGGCTCAATGCCCTCAGACAAACGTTCGCTTTCGGGGACGGGGCTATTTCTGTAGCCACCGCAATGGTACAGGGCTTTGAGTTCCTGTTCGTTCAATTCAAAACCGGCATATTCGCGGAATATATTTTGCACTTCCGAAGCAGGTTCGCCGTTTAACTTCCGGGCAAAGCCTTCGGCTGTCAGTTTGAATTGGGAGAAGGCATGGAAAAGCTGGTCTTTCGTCAGTTTGTCGTATCCGCCGCAGCGGTTCGCCCCTAAGCTGATACCGCTGTTACCATGGTCGGGCACGATGATAACGGCCGTCTCTCCATCTTCCTGCGCAAATTGTAGCGCCACGCCGCAAGCCCGGTCGAAAGCCAGGAAATCGGTAGCCATTCCTACCGGGTCGTTTGCATGCGCCGCCCAGTCTATCTTACTGCCTTCTACCATCAGGAAGAAGCCGTTTTCATTCTTCGACAGTTTCTCAATGGCGGTACGGGTCATTTCCTCAATCGAAGGCTGATTGCCGGGATCGCGGTCGGCTTCGTAGGCCATTTCACGGTCTCCGTACAGCGCCCACATTTTACCGGATGTATCCTTGCGCATACCGCCCAGGTCATTTTTGTAAATGGAATATCCGTTTGATTTGAGATACGTTTCACTTTCTTCAGACAACAGGGATACGCCCCCGCCTATCACCACACTCAAATCATTGTGCACCATTTGCGGGACAATCCACTCGTATTTGCTCCGGTTGTAACTATGGGCCGAGCAATCCGCCGGCGTAGCATGCGGAAATTCGCAGGTAAAGACCAGTCCCGCAGCCTTATTATGCAATAATTTGCCTGCCTCCAACACGGTTGTTAATGGCTGGAAGGCGCGCGCCGGGTCGTTTGGATAGATGTCGTTCGCCGGGTCGCTTTCGGGATACGTGGATACATAGCCTGTGCGGCTGGGATAACCGGTCATGTAGCAAGAGGTGGTAGGGGCCGAATCGCCGATGGGAGCATTGGAAGAGTGTGTGCGAACGGTTCCGCAGAGCCAGGGGTCGATGTTTAATTTGGGTAGTTCCGGGTGGTTGTACCATTGCAGCCACCGCGCGATAGATACGGTGGCTAATGAAGTTCCGTCCGGAATCATAAGAATGATGTTTTTAACCGTTTTGGGTTCGTTTGTTCTCTCTGCTCCGTTTACCGGCATGATAAACAGGGCAAACAAAAGTAAAAGCGTTGTTGTCTTATTCATTATGTTATTAATTTATGTTTTTATAATTGAATAATAGTTTCTTCGGCAAGCGTTAATTTTTCAAGGCCCGATGCGGTAACTACATAACTGTTTTCCACCCCCACGGCTCCTACGCCCGGAATAACGAATTTGGGTTCCAGGGCAAATACCATATCGGGCGCAAGACGTTCCTTCGAGCGTGCGGCGAGCACCGGCAGTTCGTTTATCTGTATGCCGATACCGTGTCCTACAAACTTAGCCTGTTGCTTCGTTCCCATAAAACAGGACGACAGGCCTTCCTCTCCGGCGATGCGGTAAGACAGGTTGTACAGTTCGGCGCAAGACGTCCCGGGCTTTGCCATAGCTTCTATTTCCTGCTGGATACGAATGGATACCGCATGCGCTTTATACGCCTGCTGCGGCAATTTGCCAATGGAGAAGACGCGCGTCATATCGGTGATGTAAGCCGTATAATTGCCCGCCATATCTACCATAACGGCCATACCGTTTTCCAATACAGTCCCGTTAGCGCCAAGCGGCAACGAGGTAACGCCCCCGCCCCCCAAAGCAAAATCGTAAGGCGAAGGCGCCTGGGCGTTATCGCCGGCTAAAAGGCTTCCCATGAATATATTCATATTGCTGCCGAATGCGCGGAACAAGCCGATCGAACCGTTCAGGCGCATCCGTTTTTCTATTTCGCATTGAAACTCCAGGTCGGTCATGCCCGGACGATAGCAGGAGGGTATCTCTGCGTATGTTTTATCGTGTTGCCTGGCCGATATCCTGAATTGCTCAATCTCCCAAGGCGTTTTGATACTGCGCAGGCTGCGCATAAGGGCTGTTGCATTGGCCGTTTCTTCCGGCTGGAATACGGCTAAGAGGCGCATGTATTCATTATAGGTCAATTCATCTGCTTCGAGCAATAGTTTTTCCGGTTTCCTTATGCCTCTTTCAGCAAAAGCATTCGCCATTTCTTCGGGCTTGCGGATATAAATCACTTGTTCGCCGCTTAACCCGTTCGGGCGTTTAACAAAAAAGAGGGGTTCTCCCTCCACCGGCAAATAAAAATAACCATTAAAAATAGCGCCGGCCATATAATATAGATTAACATCAATAGCCAACAAGCATCCATCTGCACCCATCGCCTCCATTGCCTGCTGTACCCGGCCCCGTTTCAACAGCAAATCATCGGTTAATATCTTTTTTATCATCCTTTTTTGCAATCTGTTAGTATGAATATCTCCTTATCGAACATCAAAATTACTAAATCCGGGCTATCCCGGCAACTTTTCTATAAAGTTCTTTTCAAAGATAGTGGCGAACACTTTCCGGTAAGAAAAAGCGTATGTCTTTGCCTTCCCTGTATGCCTGCCGTACGAAGGAGGAAGATATTTCTATAACAGGAGCCTTTACCTGCCGTACGGAAGGATAGTTGCCGGGGATGATTACTTCGCACCCCAGGCGCGGATAGATGATGACAGGGAAATTGCGGAGGATTGTTTCGTAATCTTTCCATTGCCCGATAAGCAACCAATTATCCGCTCCCATGATGAAATGAAAGAGATGTTCGGGATATGCTTTTTGGAGTTTCGTTAGCGTGTCTATCGTGTAGGAAGGTTTGGGTAGTGAAAACTCAAAATCGCTTACTTTGAATTTAGGATAATCGCCGATGGCTTTTTCCACCATTTGATAGCGTATCTTGTCGTCTAATAGCGCGAGGCCCTTTTTTAAAGGGCTCTGGGGGGTGACCAGAAACCATACTTCATCCAATGATTCGTATTCGCACAGCCAATTCGCCAGAGCAAGATGCCCGATGTGGACGGGATTGAAGGAGCCGGAAAAGATACCCGTTTTTTTCATTGATCCAGAAATGCCTTTACAACGTGAAGTACTTCCTCCTGGGCTTTTCCCAAATCATCATTAACAACCACTGCGTCGAAATGCCGGGCAAACCTCATTTCATATTCGGCTTTGGCCATCCGGCTTTCGATTACCCCGGGCGCATCCGTACCTCTTCCTGTTAGCCGTTTACGCAACTCGTCAATAGAAGGGGGCAGGATGAATATAGAAAGCGCCCGGCCTTCGTAATATTCTTTTATCCTGCATCCGCCAGCCACATCCACGTCAAGAATCACATTATCTCCTCTTGCCAGGATACGTTCTACTTCCTCTTTCAGCGTTCCGTAAAACGTACCGGGATAGACTTCTTCATATTCCAGGAAATCACCTGTTTCAATACGTTTGCGAAACTCTTCCGGCGAAAGAAAATAATACTCCACTCCATGCTGTTCTTCGCCGCGCGGAAGGCGGCTGGTAGCCGAAACGGAAAAGCACAGGCGGAAATCTTGTTTTAATAAATGATTAATAATAGTTGATTTCCCGGAACCGGAAGGAGCGGAAAACAGGATTAACTTTCCAGGCATTTTACGGATGAATCATTATAATACGTTTAGTACTTGTTCTTTTATTTGCTCAAGTTCGTCTTTCATGCGAACTACGATTTGCTGCATTTCCGCATGATTGCTTTTTGAGCCGAGCGTGTTTATCTCGCGTCCGATTTCCTGCGCGATAAAACCAAGTTTCTTTCCTTGCCCGTGGCCCCCTTCCATTGTATCAATGAAATAATTCAGGTGGTTAACCAAACGGCTCTTCTCTTCGTTTACATCCAATTTCTCTATGTAATAGATCATTTCCTGTTCAAAACGATTTTTATCATAATCGGTCGACGCCACTTTTTCCAGGTTATCCAAAATACGGGCTTTAATCTTTTCAAGCCGTTCTCCTTCATACGTTTCAATTTCCGTAAGGAGTTGGGCTATATTATTTATTTTTGTAGCGAATAGCTTTTGCAGCATCTCCCCTTCCTGGATACGGAAGCCTGTCAGCTGAACGATTGCCTTATCAATAATTTGCTGTAACGTTTCCCACTCGCTTTCGTCTATTTCCGTTATCTCAGACTTGAGCGCTTCAGGTAAACGCAGCAGAACCGTGAACCAATCCGAAGGGAGGGCTATATTGAGTTTGCCTGCAATATCTTTAACCTGGGCAACATAGCTTTCTACAATAGCCGTGTTTATTTGCGGAGCCGCATCTTTTCCGATATTTTCAACCTGCATGGAAAATTCAATCTTGCCGCGTTCCAGCGATTTGAGTAAATGGCTGCGTACTTCCATTTCTTTTTCCTTATAAATAAACGGCATACGCGTTGAAATATCAAGTTGTTTACTATTCAGCGTTTTTATCTCTACGGTAACTTTCTGGGTTGGCAGTTCGACGGTAACTTTGCCGAAGCCGGTCATAGACTGTATCATACTTACTAAAATTTACACAAAGGTACTTTTTTATTTCAACTATGATGAAAGTCTACTGCAAAAATGTACTTTTGTGCTTTGAAATAAGCTAATTATATGTCATCTATATTAACTATTGAAACGTCTACTTCCGTTTGTTCCTCAGCGCTGTCTGTCGATGGTAAAACCGAGTTTGAAAAAGCATCTTTTGAAGGCCCTTCCCATGCCGCTTTGTTAGGCGTTTTTATCGAAGAGGCCGTAGTACGGGCAAAAAAGAAGGGAATCAGGTTAGATGCCGTAGCTGTAAGCAGCGGCCCCGGTTCGTATACCGGCCTGCGGATAGGCGTATCCATGGCCAAAGGAATATGTTTTGGATATAATATTCCCTTAATTGCTATCCCTACATTAGATATAATGGCATACAAAGCGATCAAAGAGACCAAACAACCCGGCGATACGCTCTATTGTGCCATGTTAGACGCCAGAAGAATGGAAGTTTACGCTGCTATCTATGATAATAAGCTGAACACCGTTCGCCCCACCCTGGCCGAAGTGGTAACGGCAGAAACCTATTCCACACTTTTGGAAATGAACCGGATTTGTTTTTTCGGCGATGGAGCGGCTAAATGTAAAAAGGTTATCACCTCTGCCAATGCCCTCTTCATAGATAATATCGTCCCGCTTGCCGGAGACATGACGGCCTTAGCCCATGAACGGTTTATAAATAACAAGTTTGAAGATGCAGCCTACTTCGAACCTTTCTATTTAAAAGAGTTCATAGCTACTGTGCCAAAAAACAAGGTTGTTTTTATTCCATAACCAAATCGGCCGTTTCCGATTTCGTGATTTTTATCAGATCGGCCGTTCCGATTTTCATCTGCAATCCTCGCTGTCCGGCGCTCACGAAGACAGATTCGTACAACAGGCAGGTTTCGTGGATATAGGCCGGAAAATGTTTCTTCATCCCTACCGGCGAACATCCGCCCCGGATATAACCGGTCAGGGGCAACAGGTCTTTTTGGGGAATCAAATCGCAGTTTTTATTACCGGAAATTTTGGCCGCCTTTTTCAAATCCACTTCGGTATCGCCCGGAACTATGCAAACAAAATACCCGCTTCTGTCGCCTTTCAGCACCAGCGTTTTGAAAACCTGCCCGATTGGTTCGTTCAAGGCTTTCGCTACGTGCGGAGCGCTCAAATCATCCTCGTCAAACTTGTAAGCAATCAGTTTATACGCAATTTTCGCATGGTCTAACAGGCGGGCGGCATTTGTCTTCATCCGAATATCTCTCTCAATTCCTTATTGCTCAACTTGCCAATCCAGTTTTCGCCGGTGGCTACAGTCATTTCGGCCAAGTGTTTTTTCTTTTGAATCATGGCGTCAATTTTTTCTTCAAACGTGTTCTTGCAAATCATGCGGTGTACCATTACGTTTTTGGTCTGCCCAATACGGTAAGCGCGGTCAGTTGCCTGATTCTCAACTGCGGGATTCCACCACAGGTCGTAGTGAATGACGTGCGAGGCGGCTGTGAGGTTTAAACCCGTGCCGGCTGCTCTGAGCGAGAGAATGAATATTTTGTCGGCGCGGTTGTGCTGGAAACGTTGCACCATTTCTTCGCGCTGCGTTACGCTACAACCGCCATGATAGAACATAGGGCGTTCGCCAAAACGCTCGGCAATGAACTTTTCGAGCATATCGCCCATCTCCTTGAACTGTGTGAAAATAAGTACTTTTTCACCGCTTTCCGTAATACTGTCTAAGAGTTCAAACAACAATTCACATTTGCCCGACAATGTGGCATCGTATTTTTTGTCTTTGAGAAATTGCGTAGGATGGTTGCAGATTTGTTTCAACGCTAAAATCATTTGCAATACAAGCCCTTGCCGTTTGAACAGCGTTTGCTGGTCGCTGCCTTCCACTCCTTCTATTTCTTCCATGGCCGCACGCATCGTTTTCTCGTAAAGAGCCGCCTGCTGTTTGGTAAGTGCAGCAAACTGATTTTGCTCGATTTTGTCGGGCAGGTCGGAGATAATCGTTTTGTCGGACTTCATCCGGCGCATCATAAACGGCGCGGTTATTTTTTTGAATTTCCGCACGGCCTGTTCATCGTTAAACACCTGTATCGGTGTGGCATAATCTTCTTTAAACGTTTTAAGTGTTCCGAGATAACCTTTGTTGGTGAAATCCATGATCGACCAAAATTCGCTCAAACGGTTTTCTACCGGCGTCCCACTCATGGCTATGCGTATATTGGCAGGAATGGATTTTACGGCTTTCGACTGTGCGGTTGCCTCGTTTTTAATATTTTGCGCTTCGTCGATGATCATTACCTGCCATTTCTGTTTTTTCAATACGTTGTGGTCGCTACGCAAAACACCATATGTGGTGAGCAATATGTCGGCGTCAAACTCTTTGAGATCGCGCGCCGTGCCGTGAAAAATGTGCGAAGTAAGCGAAGGCGCGAACTTGGCAACTTCCGCCTGCCAGTTGGTCAGCAGCCCGGTCGGCACAACAACCAATGCGCGGTTCTTTTTATCGAGTGCGTTTTCTTCTTTGAATTTCAGCAGAATGGAAATCACTTGCAGCGTTTTCCCCAACCCCATATCATCGGCGATAATGCTGCCGAAACCGATGCGCGAATTGCGGTACATCCATGAAAACCCGCGTGTCTGATAAGGTCGCAACGCGGCGTTAAGCCCCTCCGGCAGAGGAATATTTTCGTTAGACGTAAATTCGTTTATCAGGGTTTTCACCTCATCTGTCAGAAGCACCGGGGCGCCTTCGTATTCTTCCGCCAAAGCCGTTTGCAGCAGTTCAAATGCCGTCATTGGTTTAGCAGAAGTGAGCGACTTATGGATTTTTTCCAAATCGGCGTCATCCACATAAATGTAATTTTCCTTGAATTTGAACAGCTTGGAAGCGTTGCGGAAAAGGCGGTTAAACTCTTCGGGCGAAATAAGCTCGCCGCCCAGGGCTACCTGCCAGTCGAAAGCGAGCAAATCGTCCAGACGCAAAAAGCTGCCTTCCGTTGTTTTCCGTTTGAGTTTTAGCGAAACTTTCGGGCGCAGAAGCTCCTGCAACGATTTAGGCAGCAGGATTTTAATATCAAGCAGCCGGATGGCGGGCAAGACGTCTGTAAGAAACGGCGCAAACTCGCTAACCGAAAAACGGATCGGCTCATTTCCGCCGAGATTGATATACGTATCCAGGCCGCGCACAAAAGGCGTGAGCAGCGAAATGGATTGAAGGATTTTAAAACGTTGCTTTTCGTATTGTTTTTGCGAAAGGATTCGCTTGAGCGGCACAGGTAATTGTTCCGTTTGCGCAGCATCCTCTACTGAAACCGAAACCTCAAACTCATCCATCAGCGTTTCCGAGACGGTAATGACGGGTTTATACTGTTCGGCGGTAAGGTAATATCGGTCGAGCCAAACTTTTATCCCGCCGCTCAAAGCGTTTTCGGCAATTCCGTCGAATTTATACGGATGACTTTTGAAAAACAACGTTTCAAACAAATCGTCATTCTGATTCGAAAAACGAAAAACAAAACGGTCAATAAATAACGACAGCAATTCTACCGTTTGGTTTTCAATGGGTAATAGTTGTTCTTTTTTGCGAATGATTGCCTTTACAAACAACAGACTTTCGGGCAAAATGGCCGTTAGTTTTTCCACAACCGTTTTCACGCGATTGTCAATCACGGAAGGCAGCCAGCCGATAATGAAACTCTTATCTTCCCTCTGTGCAATTTGCGGAATAATTGCGCCGTTTGCCGTAAAATGCAACGCCGCAAGCAGAATCTTGTAAAACGCCTCCACAGACGGCTCATTATCGGGTAAACGGTCGGGATTCAGGGCGAAAAGCGCCGCAATAAGCTCGTCTAATGTTTCAAATTGATGGTTATGCCCGCCAATCGCTACATTATTATTCGCGTCAATCGTCAGCGAAAGCGTTGTGCGGTGCGTAATCCCGTCTTTTTGGCCGGATGGGAAAACGGCGTCGAATTTCAGGTTTTTAGAGAAAATGCGAGAGGCGTTCTTTGTAATGCGATTTAACTGTACCGCATATTTCTCGCGGAAATTACCCGACGGATAAAAGGGCGGCGCATCAGGTAAAAGCTGGATAAGCGCGGTTGAAACAGGTTGCAGGGCCGAAAAATCCAATACCGCTGTTTGCAGGGGTTGACTGTTTTCATCCCTTGCGATTGGCGTTTTGACTGGTTTCAACCTGTCGGCCAATTTCATAATTTCATTCTTTCTCAAATCGTCAATCACAATGCCGCGTTTCTTCAGTTCGGCAATCAGATCAACATTGTGAATACTGAAAACAAGAAACGGGTTGTTGTCTATTTCTCTTGAAATCATATAGATAACCGATGCCAAATGTTTACACGGAACAGCCCAGTCCGGACAACTGCATTGCATTTTGAAATCGGTCCATTGGCGTGGGAAAACTTTTAATCCAAGCGTTTCGGCAACCGTCAGGATTCCGGGATCAAGCTCGCGGTTCAGGAGTTTGGAAATCAGCGCGGGGCGTTCAATAATTTTTGTCATCAACCGTTCTACGTCTTCTTCAAAAAACGGCGGGACAATCACCGTAACCTTGTAAGGCGTTTTTTGCGTACCCTGTACTTTGGCAACTATATGGTTGTCTTTGATTTTTATATCCTTTACCTTTCCGTTGCGGGCATAACTTGCCCCGCGCGGCAAGCGGTTATCATAATCCACATTTTCGAGCGACCGCAACCAATGTTCGCCCCACCAGGTTTTTCCGAATTTCTCCGCCATAAATAATTGATTCTAAAAAATTCAGTATCTTACAAACAAAGCGCAAATATACACCATATTTATATTTCACATACAGACATATCAAAAAAAATCAGCCGTTTACTGTAGAGAAGTTATTCGTGACGACACATAACTTTATTGACGGGTTCCGATAGATTTCATGTTTTGTTTGCCTTGTTTTTCATCGTTCACAGCCGTGACTGGCCCCGCTCACAGCTGTGAACGGATTCAGTCACGGCTGTGAACGGCAGAAATGGATGGAAACTCGCGATTACTCTTTCATCATGCCGGCAATAAAACACGGCTTTGCTTTTTTAGTTTCATCAGTTGTGATTTATTCTGATTACCTTTGCAGAATCTTTTAAGGAGTATTGATTTATAAAATAAAATCGTATTTTAGCATCACGAAAAAAAACAGTTATGAGCAAACATATTATATTAACGATTGGCCGGCAGTTTGGCAGCGGCGGGCGTATTATCGGCAAAAAATTGGCCGATACGCTTGGCATATCCTATTATGATAAAGAACTCCTGGCCCTTGCGGCAAAGGAAAGCGGTTTATGCCCGGAAGTGTTTGAAAAAGCAGACGAAAAAGCGTCAGACGGTTTGTCGCATGCTTTTACAACGGGATTTTCCTATTTAAGCATGTTCGTACCCTATGCCGACATCTTGTCGAACGAGGGGCTTTTCAAAATACAAAGCGACGTTATCCGCAAATTGGCCGAGAGGGAATCATGCGTGATTGTGGGCCGTTGCGCCGACTATATACTACGGGATAATCCGCATTGCATCAGCTTTTTCATACATGACAAAATGGAAAACCGGGTACAACGGGTAGTAGAACGGCAACAAATCACCGTAGAACAAGCGAAAGACCTGATTGTTAAGACAGATAAATCCCGCGCCGCCTATTACGATTATTTCACAAACAAGACATGGGGGATGTCGTCCTCTTATAATTTCTCCATTGACGTATCTGTTTTAGGAATTGACCATACGGCTGGATTTATAACAAACGTTATGGAAAGGAGATAGATCGTCAGCGCCTTCTTTTCATAAAGAATTGACATATAGTTTTTGCTTTTCAAAGAATTGGATGCGTTGCATTTCTCCGCTGATAGATATCAATGTAGAATATTTCCTTAATGAATGTATCCATTCTTTCTGAAGTTCAAATACTGCCCGGTCGGCAGTTGTTATCTCATTAATGGAGTATAAACGGAGCATGCTCAGCTTAAAATCATTCGCTTCAAGGTAGCTGTAAGATGCTTCAAAGTTTATATTCGACACATAGATACGGATAGACTTCCCCGGCTTATGGTAACCTTTGGCGGCTAATTGTTCCAATTCATCAATCAGGCAGAGAATTTCCTTTTTCAGCACATCTACTTCTTCCTTGTTTATCAAATTAATATCCACAAAGTATCTGATATCGTTCACTAAAGAGCAAAACATCATATTGTCCCAAATAAAGTTAGACAACGCTACTTCCTTGGATATTTTTACATACTCTTTTTGCTTCTCCCTCAGGCTTTCGCTGATTTTTAACCCGGAGAAATACTTGATATAGTTAATCTTTTCATGCTGGTACATCCACTTATACAAAAGAAACCTTGCCAGGTTGTCATAATCCAGGTAAAACACTTGCGGAATGATATTCGATGCAACATACCATTCAAGCGTAGGATTATCTTTTACGGCTTTATAAATACGTATATAATCCTCTATTTGAGCACAATATGTATCAATTGGATGTTTATGATTGATAACGCTCAATGCAAACAGCGCATTCCTTGACGAATTAGCTCCCGCAACCTGGTCGAGCGATACGCCTAACGAATTGGAAATAATAGAAGCTTCGGCAAATGTAAACGGCACTTCTCCACGCAATCTGCGATAAATCGCTTCCTTACCGATATACAACGTATCCATCAAAACACTTGCCAGGTTTACGCTATTGGGGATTTTTTCTTTTATAGCCTCAATAAAGTTTTCGTTTAAAGTTTTCGTTTTCATAGCATTTTTCATTTTAAATCTATTTGTTGAATATAAAACTCAAAAGAACCATTTTGTTTTGGAATATGTAAATAAAAAAATCTTAAATCTTCAAAAAAAACAAAATATTTCTCTTTTTCATCTATTAATTTCTATCTTGCATGCAGTATTTTCTAACGTAATCCATTTATAAATTAAAGCGCGAAGATTTAATGAGTGAAGCTGAGTTGGCTTACAGATGCGGGAAAGGAGATAATCCGGCGCGCAAAGAACTGTACGAGCTATATGCCGGAAAGATGTTAACCCTTTGTGTACGCTACACGGGCAACGTAGATGTGGCTTATGACTTGCTGCACGATGGTTTCTTAAGGGCGTATGCCTCTATTTCTTCTTTTTCGTATAAAGGAGAAGGCAGTTTGAGGGCATGGCTTAGTAAAGTGTTTATAAACACATCATTAGAATATTTGCGTAAAAAAGATTTATTGCGCGCTACGCTACCATTGGAGAGTATAGAAGACGTAGCCGGAGAGGAGGAAACAACGTATGATGAAGTGCCGGCAGACATACTCATGAAGCTGGCGCTTGAACTGCCTCCGGGTTATAGAACGGTATTTAACTTATATGTATTTGAAGAATGGAGCCATAAAGAAATAGCTGCAAAACTACATATAAACGAGAGGTCTTCGTCATCTCAGTTAAACCGGGCAAAGAAGTTATTAATGAAGAAAGTATACGAATATATGAACAAAAAGAAATGAAAGAAAAAGACGGGCGCCTGATTGAATCGCTCCGTAAACGGCGTGATGAATACTGCATACCGCTACGGAAAGAAAGCTGGGAAAAGTTGGAACGCGAACTCCTGCTACGTTCTGCTTTTCGCCGGCGGACGTATCGGTGCTTGTGCGTTGCTGCGGCCATGCTGGTGTGCCTTGTTTTATCTTTACCTTTTATAATGAAGAAAGATACGCCTGGGGTTGTAGATAATACGCCTGGAAACAGGACGGAAAAAACGGCTCCCCACAAAGAAAACGCTTCCCCGGTGCAGGAACAACAAACCATTGTAGCGGTTGCTTCTACAGCATCCCCTATCCTCCATGAATTACCGGCGGAAGAGGAAACCGTAATGGAAGAAGAAGCCGTAATTGAAGAAGAAGAAACGGAAAAGCCGGAAATTATCTCCTTTACAGGCCCTCAACAGGAAAAAAGGTCGAATATAAACTATGCGCCTCCTGTGAATAAAAATAAAAGGCAAAGTAAATGGGTGTTTGGCCTGTCGGCAGGGAGTAACAACCCCAAGAGTTCGCTATTAGAGCAAATAGATAAGGAGCCGGGGGTAAGCGCTCCGGAAATTGTTGACCCTCCCTACACAGCTCCGGACGATGATACAACTATCGGATCCGCCGGTCTGGAAGGCGAAGGTGAAAGTGGAGACGAAGAAGAAGGTGAGAAGCCCGGAAGCAAAGCATACGCCCCTCTCCAGGCAAGAAGCCGGAGGGAAATAACCCGGTATAACTATCGACACAGGCCGCCCATATCCATAGGTATATCCGTCCAAAAGACACTGAGCCATCATTTCGGGCTGGAAAGTGGTTTAACTTATACGTACCTGTATTCCGAAATAAGTGAACAAAGAGCGTCTGGATATATTGGGAACCAAACATTGCATTATCTGGGAATACCATTAAAAGCCTACTGGTTATTATATAATCGGAAACGCTTTAGTATTTACTTGTCGGGAGGAGCCTTATTTGAATATTGCATATCCGCCAATCGTAAGATAGGCAATCAAAAAGATGCACTTGACCTTAATCGCTTTCAGGCGTCGTTAAATGCTGCGGCAGGTATGCAAATTGCTCTCACAAAACCTCTTTCTGTGTTTATCGAACCCGGAGTAAGTTATTTTTCAGATAACGGAAGCGGCGTAGAAACAATACGTACGGATAATCTTCTTTTGTTTAACCTGCAGGCGGGAATCCGTCTTACATACTAACATAAACTATAAAATTAAAATACCATTCAGATGAAACGACTTATTTTATTATCCGCTTTACTCGGGCTGTTTGCCTGTCAAGGTGATCCTGAAATAACAGGAACGAATCCGAGTCCGAATCCGGTTCCCGACGTTCCGGTTCCTCCTTCTCCTCCGGTAGAAAGGAGAGACATAGAGCTGACCGAAGTCGAACAGCAAATAGTGGAAAGGAACAATCTTTTCGCCTTTGATTTGCTGAAAACGGTTTCTAAAAACGAAGACAAGGAGAATAATATCCTTATTTCGCCCTTGAGCGCCAGCCTGGCATTAGCCA
>JAIRKZ010000077.1 GCA_031259845.1 Tannerellaceae bacterium
TTTGAAAAAAGAAGCCATTCGGAGCCAGTACGAAACCCCCAATTTGAAAAAAGGAACCATTCGGAGCCTGTACGAAACCCCCAATTTGAAAAAAGGAGCCATTCGGATCCTGTACGAAACCTCCAATTTGAAAAAAGGAGCCATCCGGAGCCTGTACGAAACCCCCAATTTGAAAAAAGGAGCCATTCGGAGCCAGTACGAAACCTCCGCGCAAGGGATTGCAGCGGAAAGCCCGCACAACGACCGCCAGGGAGGAGGAAGACTTGCAGCGTAAAGCCCGTAGGAACTGTCCAATAATTAGACAATGGTGTCTAATTATTGGACAGTTCTTATTTCTCCCCGTGCAGTCTATTACATTATGAATAAATGACTTGGCTGTTTTGGCACAATAATTGTATTTCTATCGGAAACATACAATAAACAACAAAATATGAAAACACTTCTGAGAAATTTTCTGAGTGCGCTTCGCCGCTTTAAAATGGCCGTTGTATTGAATATAGCCGGCCTGTCGGTTGCCTTTGCCGCCTTTATGGTTATTTTCATGCAATTAAATTACGATTGGACTTTCGATAAATTCCATAAAGACGCCGATTGTATTTACCGGGCAGAAGTAACTTTCGACGGGGGAGCGCAGGCAATCCTGTCTCGTCCGTATGCCGAATTGTTCATCCACTCTTCCCCTCATATCAAAGCAGGTGCGCTAACAAGCCCCGGGGGAGGATTTATGGTTGTTACCATTGATGAGAACGGGGTTCGGAACAGTTATAAAGAAAAAGCCTTAAAGGTATATCCCGAATATACCGATGTGTTCGAGTTCAGGATGTACGAAGGGCAATCCAATGCCATGCACGAACCCGGCACGGTATTAATCCCTTTAAGCATGGCGCATAAATGGTATGGAAACCAGCCGGCCGTGGGGAAACAATTTAAAACGGCCGAGGGAGGTCATCCCACCGTGGGAGGCGTCTATTACGATTTCCCCGGCAATACGATTGTGAGTAACGCTATTTATTACCCTATGAGTAAGGAAGAAAATATCAATAGCTGGGGTAATGCCAATTATGAATTGTATATCCGCACCGATTCTCCCCAAAACAGCGAACATTTGGTGGAAAACTTCAAAAAGAATTTTGACACATCGCTCCTGGATAATAATAACGAATGGGTAGCCGACTGGAATCTCCGGTTAACGCCGCTGACGGAAGTCCACTTCACCGCCGATACCGTTTATGATACTGCCCCCAAAGCCAGCAAACAAACCTTACTGGTATTGTTTGCCATCGCTTTTATCATCCTGATTATCGCCGGCATTAATTTCACCAATTTCAGTACGGCGCTTACGCCCATGCGTATCAAAAGCATTAACACGCAAAAGATATTAGGCGCCGGCGAAGGCGCCCTCCGTTTCTCTTTATTAATGGAAGCCGTTGCTATCAGCTTTATATCGTTCATCCTTTCGCTGGGATTAGTCTATCTGTTCTCCATCAGCCCCCTCAGGGGATTTACAGACGCAGATTTATCATTAGCCGCGCATCCTGTACTGGCAGGCGTTACGGCTATTCTTTCCATACTGACCGGATTCCTGGCCGGGATATATCCTTCTTATTATACTACCTCTTTTCCGCCGGCCCTGGTTTTAAAAGGCAGTTTCGGGCTTTCTCCCAAAGGGCGGCAACTGAGGAATCTGCTTATAAGTATCCAGTTCATAGCCACCTTTGCCCTGATTACAGGCGCTATCTTCATGTATTTACAGAATCATTATATGCAAAACACACCCTTAGGCTACGAAAAAGACGAACTGATTGTAACCGATATAAATCATACGATACAGGATAAAAAAGAAGCGCTGGCGAATCAACTGGTCTCTTTCCCCGGAATAGAAGACGTTACATTTGCCGAACCGCTCCTTTCCAGCGCAGACCAGTATATGGGATGGGGACGCCGTTTCCGCGACGGGGATATTAACTTCCAATGCCTGCCGGTAGACGTTTCGTTCCTGAAGGTAATGGGCGTAGAGATTGAAGAGGGGCGTAACTTCAGGGAGGGAGACGATAAAACCAGGCATGGCGTTTACATCTTTAACCAAAAGGCGCGCAATGATTATAAAATAGAATTGGGAGACCGCATAGACAGCGCCGAAATCGTAGGCTTTATGCCAAATGTAAAGTTTGCCTCTTTCCGTACGGAAGTAGCGCCCATGGCCTTCTTCGTATGGGGAACGCAGAACTGGGGCAATAAATCCAACTATGCGTATATAAAAGTAAAAGGGGGAACAAATATGCGGGCGGCCATGCAGCATACCCGCGAAACGCTCCGTTCTTTCAACTCCGAATATCCTTTCAACACCCGCTTCTTCAACGAAGTAATGAATCAATTATACGACAAAGAACTCAAGGTGAGTTCGCTTATCACCTTATTCAGCTTAATCGCCGTGTTTATCTCTATCGCAGGAGTATTCGGACTGGTTGTTTTTGAAAGCGAATACCGGAAAAAAGAAATCGGGATAAGGAAAATATCAGGTTCGTCTACAAACGAAATTATAGTTATGTTCAACAAGATATACATGCGCATCGTATGTATATGCTTTGTCATAGCTGCGCCTGTTGCTTATTACGCCATCATTAAGTGGCTGGAAAATTTTGCTTATAAAACGCCTGTCTATTGGTGGGTGTTTGCTGTATCCTTTATTTTGATAGCCATTGTAACGAGCCTTACCGTCACCTTTCAGAATTGGAAAGCGGCTAATGCCAACCCGGTGGAAAGCATCAAAATAGAATAATCATGTACGTTAAGAGCCGGCCAATGATTCGGAAAGTAACCGGATATATTCGTTTACTTCTTCCGTATCTTCCGGCTCCGGGCTCCATGGGGCAAAGTTTTCGGGTGATAAAGGAGCAAACGGGCCGTGCTTTGCTTCGTATAACACCGTGCCTGGCTCTAACACAACTAACCCATGCCATACGCCGGCCTTAATATCGGCTCCATAAACGCCTGCTGCCGGGTTGAGTATCAGATATTCCGTAATGTTTCCTTCGTCATCAAAAGTAAACAGCGCCATGCTGCCGCGTAAAATCAAAAACGATTCGTCTTTATCCGGGTTCAAATGCCTGTGCGGACGTAAATAGGAGCCTGGTTCCATCGCATTAATCAGGCGGTTCAGGGGATCGTCTAACCGGTCGTGAAAATTATAATTCATACGCAGGCGGGGAGACTGCCTGGCTTTTTCCGTTATATCATTTAAAAGCTGTTCGTTAATTACTTTCATAATATCTAAATCAAAAAAAGAAGGGGTTATCCGATGAGACACACCCCTTACAATATATAAGATACGCTTACAATTATGGCTTATTAATAAAAACGTTCCAAAATCCAGGCATCCTGGAAGTTCGGATAATATTTTGACATGAATGCATCCCTGCTGTACAAAGCATCCCGTTTGTTGTCAAAACTGGAAACAATAACACGCAGCATACCTAATTCGTTCTGAGCAACCAAAGCATTGTAACCGTCGCTTTGCATACGGTCTCTCAAAGAGTATGCGTTTGTATTGTTTCTGAAACTGCCAACTACCACGCTGAAACGCTTCAGATTGGCCGTATTCTCTCCCATGTAAGGGTTGATGCGTTCCTGACGTGTGGAAATGTTCAAATCATTTTCTCTTTCAATGTCTGTCCGCGGCTTAGATACAATTTCGAAATCGTCGGCGAATTCATCATCAACGTATTCGTCGTCGGCATCGTCAAATTCTTCAACAGGAGCTTCCGATTCGCGTTCTTTTGCTTGTTCATAGGCTGCTCTGTATGCACTCTGTTTAGGTTTACATGAGGCAAATGCCAATAATGCAAATAATACGGCTCCTAATAACCAAATTTTGCTCATAATTTTCCAGTTCTTAAATTATAAATGCAAAGATATAAATATTATTTACTATTTTCGCACGTAATACACAATATATTATAAAGTAAATGAAAACATCTGTTTTTTTTATGAGTATTTTAATATCTGTTTCTATAACCTCCTGTACGAATGAAACAGAGGATACCACGCCTATTGTTAAACGCCCTGAAATTAAGGTATCGAATGGTCTGCTGACTCCCGAAATCCTTTATAGTTTAGCGCGTATAAGTGACGCCCGCCTTTCACCGGACGGACAAAAAGTCCTCTATGGAGTATCTTTCTCCAGTATAGAAGAAAACAAAGGGAACCGTGAATTATTCACTGTCAATGTAGATGGAACAGGAAAAAAACAACTAACCGCCACAGCCAGGAGCGAACAAAACGCCGCCTGGTTACAAAATGGCCGTGAGATTGCCTTCCTGTCGGGCGAAAGCGGCAGTTCCCAGCTATGGATAATGAATATAGACGGAACGAACCGCCGCCGGATAAGTAACTACGGGAGCGGAATAAACAGTTTCATTTTTTCGCCGGATGAAAAAAATATTTTATTCATTTCTGACATTAACTGCGGAAAGCGTACGTCTGATATTTATCCCGATTTGCCGAAAGCTTCCGGGCGAATCGTAGACGATTTAATGTACAAGCATTGGGACGAATGGGTAGAAACAATCCCCCACCCTTTTGTGGCTCCTTTTGATGGTAATAAAATGGGTGAAGCGATTGACGTCATGGAAGGCGAACCTTACGAATGCCCGATAAAACCGATGAATGGCATTGAAGACCTGGCATGGAGCCCCAACGGAAAAATGATAGCTTACGCCAGCCGCAAAAAAACAGGATTGGCCTATGCCGTATCCACCAACTCGGATATCTATTTATATAATGTAGAAACAAAGCAAACAAGTAACCTGACGGAGGGAATGATGGGATATGATACGCACCCGGCCTTTTCGCCGGATGGTAAATACATTGCCTGGATTAGCCAGGAACGTGATGGCTATGAGTCTGATAAACGCCGGCTATTTATCGCAGATATGCAAAGCGGCGAAAAAGAAGATATTACTTCCGCTTTCGATTATAATGTAGATGATATGCAATGGAACCGGGATAGCAGGTCGTTCTATGCCATTGTATCCAAAGAAGGGCTTATGCATATCTGGCAAATCGGATTAGATAAAACGATGCGCCAAATTACTACCGGCCAATACGATTATGTGGCGTTAAGCATTGCGTCTGGTAATATGATAGCAATCAGGCAATCACAGGAATATGCGCCTGAAATCTTTGCTGTAAATACCGAATCGGGAGAAGCAAAAGAAATCAGCTTTGAGAATAAAGCCGTATTCGACCAATTAACAACCGCGAAATCCGAACCCCGCTGGATAAAAACAACAGACGGAAAGCAAATGTTAGTATGGGTTGTTTATCCTCCCAACTTCGACCCCGATAAAAAATATCCGGCCTTACTTTATTGCCAGGGAGGTCCGCAAAGCATGGTAAGCCAATTCTGGAGCTATCGATGGAATCTTCAGCTAATGGCTGCAAATGGTTATATCATCGTAGCGCCTAACCGCCGCGGGCTACCCGGATTCGGACAAGAATGGCTTGAGCAGATAAGCGGCGATTACGGAGGGCAAAATATGAAAGATTATTTCACTGCCATTGACGAAGTAGCGAAAGAACCTTATGTAGATGAAAACCGCTTAGGTGCAGTAGGCGCCAGTTATGGAGGATTTTCTATTTATTGGCTGGCCGGGCGCCACGGGAAACGCTTTAAAGCATTCATCGCCCACGCCGGTATTTTCAACCTGGAAGCACAGTATCTGGAAACAGAAGAAATGTGGTTTGCCAATTGGGATATGGGAGGCCCCTACTGGGATAAGAACAATCCTGTGGCACAAAGAACATTTGCCAACTCCCCTCACCGCTTTGTAGATAAATGGGATACGCCCATCCTGGTAACACACGGGGAATTAGACTACAGAATCCTTGCATCACAAGGTATGTCTGCTTTCAATGCAGCCAAATTAAGAGGTATTCCTGCCGAAATGCTGATTTTCCCCGATGAAAACCATTGGATTACACAACCCCAAAACGGAATCCTGTTCCAGCGCGTTTTCTTTAATTGGTTAGATAAGTGGCTTAAATACTGAAATTACGATAGCGTAATTTCAGTATCTAAATATACATCCTGGATAGCGTTTAGCAATGCTACGCCGTCGCTCATTGATTTCTGGAACGCTTTTCTTCCGCTTATCAATCCCATGCCGCCGGCTCTTTTATTTACTACGGCTGTAACGATGGCGTCTTTTAAATCGGAAGCTCCATGCGATTCGCCTCCCGAATTAATTAAACCGATTCGCCCCATATAACTATTGGCTACCTGGTAACGGCATAAGTCTATGGGGTGTTCGGTTGTCAGCTCGGCATACATCCGTTTATCATATTTGCCGAAATTAACGGCAGGAAAGCCGCCATTATTAACGGGTAGCTTCTGTTTTATAATATCGGCTTTAATGGTAACCCCTACATGATTGGCCTGCCCGGTTAAGTCTGCCGAAGCATGATAATCCATCTCATCTTTCTTGAAACTGTTATTCCGAAGGTAGCACCATAAGACAGTTGCCATGCCTAATTCATGAGCATATTCAAACGCTTCGGCTACCTCTGCCAACTGCCTCCGGCTTTCCTGCGAACCGAAATAGATAGTAGCCCCCACTGCTACGGCGCCCATATTCCAGGCTTCCTTTATGGAGCCAAACATCGCCTGGTCGTACGTATTTGGATAGGTAAGCAATTCATTATGGTTTACTTTCACCACAAACGGAATCTTATGGGCATATTTACGAGCCATAATCCCTAACACGCCAAAGGTAGAAGCTACAGCATTACACCCGCCTTCTATTGCCAGTTTAATAATATTTTCCGGATCGAAATACAACGGATTAGGAGCAAAAGAAGCCCCTGCAGAATGTTCGATTCCCTGGTCTACCGGAAGAATAGACAAATACCCCGTCCCCGCAAGCCTGCCATGATTGAACATAGCCTGCAAACTCCTTAATGTCTGTATATTCCTATCCGAATCAATCCATATATCATCTATCCGGGCAGGAGAAGGCGCATGAATCAACGACTTATCAATCGTCTTACATTTGTGGTTCAAATAATACTCACTTTCATGCCCCAACAAATCAATAATCTCTGATATATCCATAACGTAACTATTTTGTATCTACATGCTTCCCGTAAAAGTCAACGAATCGCTTTTTCCTGATAAGCCTCGCCAATATACTATTTTAATGCAAAAATAGCAATAGAATTTCGCTACACAAAATAATATTTTTTATATTTTGTATTTCATTGCGTGAACAACAATCAGCGCTATATAATATTGCACCGTATAAGTATAAAACCAGCGTTTCTGTCTTTTTTTAACGTAAACTCATCGTTTTAATGCTTTATATATGATTATTTACTGTTTTGCTTACCCTGTTTTTCGCCGTTCACCTCTGTGAGCGGGTTCTGTCACAGCCGTGAACGGCTCCAGTCACAGCCGTGAACGGTAAAAATGAATGGGAGGAATGTATGAAATTATCGTATATAAAAACAGAGAATTATGGTTACGTTCACGCACCGGATGCCGATGCCGACCACTCAATGATATTACTAATATTTTCTTTCTATTTCAGTATGGGGGAAGTAATGGGCAAGGATTTGTTTGTAATTATATCCCTGCGCTCCCATAACGGCGGCGCCTATCTGGCAAAGCCCTACGCCATGCCCCCAACCGGCTCCCGTAAAGACAAAGCGTCCGGGAATTGTATCTGATACGTCTTCTTTGTCTACAACGAATGCTGAGCTATACAGGTGGCTTTCCGATAAGAACCGGCGAATTTCAAGCTCTTTTCCAATGGTGTAAGTTTTTTTGCTGCCAACGATTTTCAGTCTTTCGATACGTCCGGAGGTTCCCCGCTTTAAGGGAATCAGATCAATAATATAGCCAAAGTCTGTTCCTCCGCTTTTCCGTTTGATTAATCCGGCCAGTTCTTTCTGTGTATATACTACTTTCCAGCGGTAAAAATCGCTTGTTTCCCGGTCGTAATTAGTGAGTACCTGACTGAGGATATGCTTGTCGCGGGTATTGCAAAAGGCTTCCGGCGAAGAGCGTATCCATGCGCCGGCTTCTGTTTCGAGGGTAAGGCCGGGCAGTTTTTGTTTCTTTCCGTCGCGTATGGCCGTAAGGTAAGGGTGAGGGAGAGGTTCCCATACGTTTTCAAACTGTTCGGTAATACCCCCGCAACATTTATGAAAACGGGTATCGCAAATCGTTTCGCCGTCTGTCAGGATTTCACCCCGCGTTTGGTTGACAACTTCAGCAACCAGGGGGGTAGAAGCGCGGGTGATACCCTGATAGCGTTGGCAATGATCGTCTGCACATACATCAAACATCGCATGGTCTTCCCTGTCGTACCATCTGACGAGTTCATCCTTTGTTTGGCGTATGCTCTGCCGGACTGCCTCCTTATTATTTCTTTGGGTTAATTGAGCCAATAGCCAGCTGCGGGAAATAACAGCGTGCGCTTTCAGAAATTCGGCGGAAGCGGTTGCGCTCATTTCCGAAGAAATGACACTGGTAAGGTATTCTTCTATATCAACCTGGTTGATGATAACGATTGTATCGCCTTTGGCTACCAGGTTAAGCGCTCCATGAAACCGTTGGTCTTCCTTGCGTTGCCAATGAAAATCCACCCCGATAAGAACAGCTTCCAGGTTGAAACAAGCCTCTTTGGAAGCCGGCTCAAAAAAGAGTTCATTATACAGCTTGCCATTGAATACAATATTTCCGTTTACATTTACAACCCGCTGTTCGCCGGTGAGATAATCACCGGATTCAGTATGTACATATTCTCCATTAAATACAAATGAAACGGACTTTTCCGACATAATGCCGACATTTATTACAGGTGTTTCCATCGGTGTAAGAAGTTGGGTTACAGAGAACATTCTATATAAATAAATTAATCTTTTTTGGTTTTTAAAGATGCGATAGCCAGGTAAGCAATCAATCCTGTGTATATAATAAGGGCTAATACTTCAGATAAACTATTATTCAACCACTCTTCATTGACGAGGTTTATCCCACCGAAACGTAAGGCGGCGCTCACTACCCCCATCAAAGCTCCGCCGGCAATAAATCCGGAAGCAAGCAGCGTTCCTTTTTCCATTCGGGCGGTATTTAATGCCTGGTCTTTGCTACGGCTCCCTACATACCAGTTAACAGCGCCTCCTATTAATAATGGCGTGTTTAATTCGAGCGGGATAAACATCCCTAAAGCGAAAGCCAGCGCCGGGATTTTGAAAAAGTTCAAAGCGATGGCCAATACGGCGCCGATGGCATAAAGTATCCAGGGAGCTCCCGCTCCACTCATCAAAGGTTCAATAACCGCAGCCATTGCATTTGCTTGCGGGGCAGCTAATTGTCCGCTTGTAAACCCGTATGTTTTGTTTAAGATCAGGATAACGCCGCCTACGGTAGCGGCAGCTACCAATACTCCGAGGAATTTCCAGGTTTGCTGTTTGGCAGGAGTGCTTCCCAGCCAGTAGCCTATTTTTAAATCGGTAATAAATCCCCCTGCCATTGAAAGCGCCGTACACACAACTCCTCCTATTATCAAGGCAGACACCATGCCGGCAGCTCCTTTCAGCCCCACGGAGACAAGGATAATGGAAGCGAGAATAAGCGTCATTAATGTCATCCCTGAAACAGGATTGGTTCCTACAATGGCTATCGCATTGGCAGCAACGGTAGTAAAGAGGAATGCGATTACGCCTACTACCAGTAGCCCTGCGAATGCTTGATACCAATTCTCAAGTACGCCAAAATAAAAGAATAGATAGGCAGCAATTAATGTGATAAAAATCCCGATAGCAATTACTTTCATCGATAAATCTTTCTGTGTCCGTACTTCTTCTTTGTCCGCCTGCCCGCTTTTACCTTTTAACTCTTTTGACGCCAGCCCTACGGCGCTTTTAATGATACCCCACGATTTGATAATACCGATAACGCCTGCGGTTGCAATACCTCCGATACCGATATGCCGGGCGTATGCAGTAAAGATTTGTTCGGGAGTCATACTGCCTACAGTGGCAATTATGGCATCATTGCCAAGCGTTAATACATCCGTACCCCAAAATGCCGATAACAGTGGAATAATAACCAGCCAAACCAGAAACGAGCCGGCACAGATAATCAATGAATATTTTAACCCGATAATATAACCTAACCCTAAGATGGCCGCTCCTGAATTAACCTTGAATACGATTTTAACCTTATCGGCCAATGTTTCCCCGATGCCTGCCATACGTGTGGTGAATATTTCATTCCACCAGCCGAAAGTGGCGACGATAAAATCATATATCCCGCCAATCAATCCTGCAAATATCAACGGCCTGGCCTGGTGGCCGCCTTTCTCGCCCGAAACCAGCACCTGCGTAGTAGCGGTTGCTTCAGGGAAAGGATATTTGCCATGCATAGTAGAAACGAAATATTTACGGAAAGGTATAAGCAATAAGATACCGAGTATGCCTCCTAAGAGCGAACTCATAAATACTTCGAAAAAACTAACGGTAATTTCCGGATATCTATCCTGGAGTATATAAATAGCAGGCAAAGTAAAAATAGCCCCGGCCACAATCACGCCGCTACTGGCTCCTATGGATTGGATAATAACGTTTTCGCCTAAGGCATTTTTTCGTTTAAAAGCGCCGGATAAGCCTACCGCAATGATAGCAATAGGGATAGCCGCCTCAAAAACCTGCCCTACTTTTAATCCCAGATAAGCAGCGGCAGCGCTGAAAATAACAACCATTACCAAACCCCAGCATACAGACCATGGAGTAACTTCGCGATATTGCCGGTAAGGTGGCATAACAGGCTTATACTCTTCTCCTTCTTTCAATTCACGATAAGCATTTTCAGGCAATCCGTCCGTCTTTTCTGCATTTTCTTTTTTCACGATACACTATGATTAGGTTTGTTATTTCCCGGAAAGTTTTTCCAGGTAATAAACGATAGCAAAGCCAAGAATCAGTAATCCTGCGCTTTCCCATACCAGGCTGTCGGGCAGGATATTATGGGTTATACCTTCGTCTTCTATTTTCCAGGGCCATACTTTGTTTAAAGAACCGAGCATAAAACCTGCCAATACCGCGATTGTTATGTCATGGAATCTGCGAAGAAGCCAGGATAATAAGCGTGAAAAGGAGGCTATACCGATTGCCGCCCCGCAAATAAATACGAAGATTATAACGATATCCAGATTTGTAACGGCTTTCATAACGTAGTCATATTTTCCCAGCAAAACCAAAACGAAGCTGCCGGATATCCCCGGCAATATCATCGCACAGATGGCAATGGCTCCGCAAAGGAAGATAAACCAAAGCCCCGCAGGCGTTTCAGCGGGGGTAGCTACAGTTATATAAAAGGCGACAATCGCCCCGATAATGAAACCGAGTATCGTCTTCCAGTCCCATTTCTTAATCTCTTTGGCTACGAACAGGATAGATGCTAATACTAATCCGAAGAAGAAAGACCATACCAATACCGGTTGGGTTTCTAATAAATGGGTGATTAATTTAGCTAAAGAAAAAATACTGATAGCAATACCGGAAAGCAATGTCAATAGAAAATTTCCATTTATCGCTTTCCAGAAAGCAACTATCTTCCCTGTGAAAAATAATTTTAGCGAATTACCATTAATGCTCTTAATGGAGTCGAGCAACTCTTCGTAAATACCTACGATAAGAGCAATAGTACCTCCGGAAACACCCGGCACAACATCAACCGCACCCATTCCAATACCTTTTAGTATGATAAGGGCGTAATCTTTCAGACTTCTGTTCATAAACTGATTAGTTGTTGTTAGTTTTGTTATTCAAATATTCTCTTGACAGTTCGTCAATGGGTATATATTTTTCTTCCTGGAAAAGGGTTTCCTGCGTATTTTCAGGTTTTCCGGGTTTGAAATATTCTGCAAGTTCTTTCTGTGAGATATTCCTGTAATGCTTGTTGAATTGATCTATATCCCCCAATGAGAAATAAGTCATGGCCATGTGGAAGTGCATGAGAGGCATTTTAGGATTCAGCTTCAGTATTTTCTTATAATATTTGAGCGCTTTCTTAAATTCGCCCCGCATAAAAAAATATTGTCCTTTTTGCAATAGTTTGTCACAGTCGTCTGCGTTCTCATTGCCTATCAATTCTAATTGCTTAAAGATTTTATCTGTTATGGATAGCGCCATTTCTTCTTTGCCGTTTTCCAGATAGGTAAGCGCTAATAAAGACAGGATGCGGACATTGTCGGGGAAAAGGTCGGTAGCTTTCAGCAGTAATTGAGAGGCTTCCCGTTCCCGGTCGGTTTCAACGCAGCATCGTATACAATTAATGTAGGTATTGGCTTCTGCATTATTTTCCTGTTGGATAATATCTTTCAAAAGCCGGTAGGCGTGTTCAAAATCTTCCAGTTTAATATAACACTCGGCTATCAGTGATCTGACGTGACTGTTTTCTTCGGTTAGCGGAAGAAACTCATTGTATATTTCTATGGCCTTGTTATAATTCTCGTTCATAAACAGGCAATAAGCTTTCGACATTAATAATTCCGTATCCGGTTTGTCGCAGGCGCAGGCAAAGTCGAAAGCGTCAATTGCTTTTTCATACTCATATTGTAAGGAGTATAATCGCCCTAATGTAAACCAGAATTCATACGAATAAGGATTTTGGTCGATAATCTTGTTGCATACATTTATTGCTTCCTCTATATCGCCTTTTAATTCATACAGGTAGCATAATTCATTATTAAGTATGATATTGTCGGGGAATCCGAGTAATCCGTATTGGATAAGTGTTTCCGCCGCATCTATCATTTCCAGGTCATTTAAGAATGTAGCAAAAAATTCAAACAGTTCTTCTATATATGTACACGAAAGGTCGATGACTAACTCTTCTAAATAAAGGTAAGCTGTTTCGTAATCATTCAAATAAAAATAACATTCCAATCGTATGATATCCAATTCCTGATTATATTTCTCCTGTATGTTTTCCGCTAACGCTAATGCTTCTTTATAATGTTCGTTGATAATGAGTGAACGGCATTTTTTTATTCTTAGTTCATCCCGGGTGGGGTGAAGTTTCAAACCGATCTCTAAAACGCCGTCGTAATGAACCAGATCATTCTCATCTTCAAAACAATCTAATAAATACAGGATTTCATCGGCGTCGAAATAAGCGTCTTTGCCTTTTTCGAGCGCCGATAAATATCGTTCTAACAGTATTGAATAGTCATCGTCTTTCATACCCCCTGTTCTTTCTTTAAAAAGATTGTTTTAAAGATACGGTACGGTTAAAAATAAGCTTTCCGTCTTTACTGTCCGGGTCCAAGTTGAAATAACCAATACGTTGGAACTGGAAGTTGTCGAAAGGTTTAGCCTTTTGAAGTTCGGCTTCAACACGGCAATGAGACAGTATGACGAGAGAGTCCGGATTCAGAAGTTCCCGGAAATCTTTCTCTTTTTCTTCCGAGGGATTCTCTACCGTAAAAAGCCTGTCGTATAATCGCGCTTCGGCCGGCAGGCTATGTTCGGCGGATACCCAGTGTAACGTACCTTTTACCTTACGTCCGCTATCCGGCATGCCGCTTTTAGTTGCAGGATCGTATTCGGCATATATTTCTTCTATTTCTCCGTTGTCGTTTTTCTTCGCGCCCGTACATTTAATAATATAGGCGCTTTTCAGGCGTACTTCTTTACCGGGCGATAAGCGGAAGAATTTTTTTGGTGCATCTTCCATGAAGTCGCCGCGCTCAATATACAATTCACGCGAAAAAGCAATAGGATGGGTGCCCGCTGCCGGGTCTTCCGGATTATTAACGGCTTCCATCATCTCTACTTGTCTTTCCGGATAGTTGGTAATAATTAGTTTCACGGGGTCTATAACCGCTGATACACGTTGAGCTTTTATATTCAAATCTTCCCGGACGGCATGCTCCAGCAGGGCGGTGTCGATAATGCCATCATATTTCGTGTAACCGATTTTGTCGATAAAGTTGCGAATGGATTGTGGAGTATATCCACGCCTGCGAAGTCCGCCAAGGGTAGGCATACGAGGGTCGTCCCAGCCATTCACTTTGCCTTCTTTTACCAATTGTAGAAGTTTTCGTTTACTCATTACCGTATAAGTAAGGTTTAACCGGTTGAACTCTGTCTGGCGCGGGCGGTAATTGTCCCCTTTTTGCAACAAATCGATAAAGTAATCGTATAACGGACGGTGTACTTCAAATTCCAATGTGCATAATGAGTGGGTAACGCCTTCAAAATAATCGCTTTGTCCGTGGGCGAAATCGTACATGGGATACACTTTCCATGTTGTTCCCGTACGATGGTGCGGATGCTCTTTAATAATGCGGTACATAATCGGGTCGCGGAAGTGCATATTAGGCGACGCCATATCTATTTTGGCGCGAAGGATCATACGCCCTTCTTCAAATTCGCCGGCTTGCATACGCCGGAACAGGGCGAGATTCTCTTCAGCAGGGCGGTTCCTGTAAGGGCTTTCTATCCCGGGCTGTGTAGGCGTGCCTTTTTGTTTGGCTATAACATCAGCGCTTTGTTCGTCTACATACGCTTTTCCTTCTTTAATAAGCTGAATGGCAAAGTCAAATAATTGCTGGAAATAATCCGACGCGTAATATACCTTATTCCAGCTATATCCCAGCCATTTGATGTCTTCCATGATAGAATCTACATACTCAACATCCTCTTTTACCGGGTTTGTATCATCAAAACGGAGGTTGCAAACCCCGTTATAACGCTCGGCAATTCCGAAATCGAGGCAGATTGCTTTTGCATGGCCGATATGCAGGTAGCCATTGGGTTCCGGAGGGAAACGGGTCTGTACCTTTCCATCATTTTTACCTTCAGCCAAGTCTTTCTCTACGATGGCTTCTATGAAATTAAGGATTCTTTTTTCTTCTCCTTCGTTAGTCTTTATCTCATTCATTTTAACATACGTATCAATACCGCACAAAGGTAAACATTTTATTATGAAAGAAAAAAGTTATATTTGTGGAAATATATTTCGGGTTTTGTGTATGATAAAACAATTAATACTGGTAGGGGTAGGAGGCGGAGCCGGAAGCATTTTTCGTTATTTGGCTTCTTTAGTAATCAACAGGTATTTTCATCCGGCCCATTTTCCTTTAGCTACTTTTGTTGTTAATATAACTGGTTGTTTACTTATCGGCCTGCTTATCGGCCTTTCGGTTAGGTATGAATTATTCGATAAGGAGTTAAAACTTTTGCTGGTAACGGGTTTTTGTGGAGGGTATACCACCTTTTCTGCTTTTTCTTCGGAAAATCTCCGGTTATTGGAAATGCAGAATTATTATATACTCTTTACCTATATTATAGGAAGTATCCTGATCGGCCTGTTAGCCGTTTGGTTGGGATTCTTGTTGGCGAAGTAATAGTTTGCCGGGATAAGCCGCTTGATGAGAGGAGGCAGTTGTAAATTGTAATCATATAGTTGTAAATCCCGCAATTGCAGAAGTATTAGGCAACCGGGATAAGTTTACCGACAATGTAAACTTCAAAGGTTGGGTATTAACCATCATGCGTAACATCTTTATCAACGACTATCATAAAGCCGTACACGCCCAGTCTGTCATAGACCAGGATGCAGATGTATATAATAGAGATATATTGAATGATTCCGGTTTTGATACGCCCGACGGTTCCATCCATATACAGGAAATAACCGGTGCGATTGATCAATTGAGTGAAGACCTGCGAGTTCCTTTCTCCCTGTATGTAAGCGGTTATAAGTACAACGAGATAGCCGGCAAATTAGATATGCCCCTCGGAACAATAAAGAGCCGCATCTTCTTTGCCCGCCAGGAACTCTAAAAACAATTGAAGGATTTTCACCAGGACTAATCACTTTTTTTAGATTATACTAATAAATTCGGGAATATATTGTTTGTTGGTTAGATATAAATACTTACCTTTGCGGCTCGAAAAAATATTAATTACTAATCAAACAGTGTTTTATGAATAATTATGAAACCGTTTTCATTTTAACTCCCGTTTTGTCTGATGCACAGATGAAGGAAGCGGTAGAAAAATTCACAAACCTGCTGAAAGAAGAAGGCGCGGAAATTGTGAATGAAGAAAATTGGGGATTGAAGAAATTAGCTTATCCCATTCAGAAAAAAACAACCGGCTTCTATCAGTTGGTTGAATTTAAAGCTAATCCGGAAGTAATCGCTAAGCTGGAAGTACAATTCCGGCGCGATGAACGTATCATTCGTTTTCTGACTTTCCGTCAGGATAAATTCGCCGCAGAGTATGCTGCTAAGAGAAGGAACTTAAAATCATCTAAAGAAACTGTAAAGGAGAATTAATTATGGCTACTCAATCGGAAATCAGATATTTGACCCCGCCGTCTGTAGACGTTAAAAAGAAAAAATATTGCCGTTTTAAAAAGAACGGTATCAAGTATATCGATTACAAAGACCCCGAATTTCTTAAGAAATTTCTGAACGAGCAGGGCAAGATTCTTCCCCGCCGTATTACAGGAACTTCGTTGAAATTCCAACATCGTGTAGCTCAGGCTGTAAAAAGAGCCCGTCATTTAGCCCTGCTTCCATACGTAACCGATTTAATGAAATAATAAAAAAAGTAGAGGAGACAGAATATGCAAGTTATTTTGAAAGAAGATGTGGTAAACTTAGGCTACAAAGACGATGTCGTAACAGTAAGAGACGGTTACGGGCGTAACTTTCTAATCCCGCAAGGAAAAGCAGTAATCGCTTCCGATTCTGCAAAAAAAGTGTTGGCTGAAAATTTGAAACAACGTGCTCATAAGTTAGCAAAAATAAAAGAAAATGCTCAGGCATTAGCTGCCAAACTGGGAAATATTTCATTGACCATTGGTGCAAAAACCAGTTCAACAGGCACTATCTTTGGCTCGGTTACGAATATACAAGTGGCAGATGCTTTAGCCAAACAAGGGATTGAGGTAGAACGTAAATTGATTTATATTAAAGACTCTGTTAAGGAAGTAGGTAATTATAAAGCGCTTATTAAACTTCATAAAGATGTATCGGTAGAAATACCTTTTGACGTTGTTTCCGAATAGAAAAGAGAGTCGTAAAATAATAACAGGAAGGGATAATTCAAAAAGAGTTATCCCTTTTTTATTGGCCCATGCAGGTATATAGCTTATTATGACTAATATAAATTGTATAAATCCTATGATTTAATCAGTAAAAAACCTTATATTTGTTCCAGTAATCGTATGAATAGTTGTTTGATGTGAACAAACTTATTTTATTACATATATTTTTTTTCACTGTTTTGTTTTTATTTAGTCCGGTTATACAGGCAAAAGATAAAAAAATTACCGTGGTAATCGACGCCGGTCATGGAGGAAAAGATTCCGGCGCTAAAGGAGCCACCGTGGATGAAAAAGTTATCAATCTGGCTGTGGCGCTTAAATTAGGAAATTTAATAGCTGGCAATTATGATGATGTAAAAGTTATCTATACCCGTAAGACGGATAAATTTATCGAATTAGATGAACGGGCTAATATAGCCAACAGAAATAAAGCAGACTTATTTATTTCCATCCATGCAAATGCGGTTAAGAAAGGAAGCCATGTGGCGGGTACGGAAACGTTTACGCTTGGCTTAGCCCGTACGGAAGAGAATTTAGATGTGGCAAAACGTGAAAACTCCGTTATTATGCTGGAAGATAATTATCTTCAAAAATATGAGAATTTTGATCCGAACTCTACCGAATCATACATTATTTTTGAATTTATGCAGAATAAGCATTTGGAGCAAAGTATTAGTTTTGCATCGGAAATCCAGAAAGCATTTACAACTGCCAAGAGAGTAGACCGAGGCGTTAAACAGGCCGGCCTGCTCGTACTTCGTAAGACAAGTATGCCCAGCGTATTGGTAGAACTCGGTTTTATGACGAATAAAGATGAAGAGAAATATATGAAATCGGCCGCTGGGCAGAATGCTTTGGCTACAGCGCTTTATAATGCTTTTGTTAAATATAAGAAAGAATATGACAAAAGAACGGCCGGGCAGAATAAAACCGTAGCGCCGGCGGCATCTTCCAAACAGGAAGAAAATAAAGAAACAGGAGAAAAAGAAACAAAAAGCACAGATGCGAAAAAAGACCCGGTAGTATATAAAATACAAATTCTCATTTCTTCAAAAAAATTATCCGCAACAGATAAATGTTTTAAAGGCTATAAAAATATTTCCTATTATCAGGATGGGAAAATGTATAAATATACCTATTTTGAGTCTGCAAATAAAGAAGTTGCAGATAAGAAACTGTTACAAGTAAAAAAAGACTTTAGCGGAGCATTTGTTGTTGCTTTCAAAAATGGAAAGAGAAATTTATAATAAAACCTCATAATTATAAATAAAGAAGATGAAAAAGAAATTGACAAGAGAGGCAATAATTGGGATTGTGACAATTGTAAGTATAGGATTATTATATTTTGGCATTAATTATCTGAGAGGAGTGAACCTCTTTAAGCCGGTTAATCATTATTATGTAGAATTCAAGAAGGTAAAAGACCTGACAGTTTCAAGTCCCGTATATGTTGAAGGTTTTAAAGTAGGCCTGGTTAGAAGCATTTGGTATGACTATAAAACGACGGATAAAATAATCGTAGAAATAAGTTTGGAAGATGCAATGAAAATAAATCGAGGGAGTTATATCGTTCTTGAGAATAGTTTCCTTAGTGGGGCGTCATTGCATATACACCTTAATAAATATGTGGAAGAATTTGCAAAACCGGGCGATGCCCTGGAAGGGCGCTTAGGTGAAGACATGATGGTATCTGTGCAGGAAAAGATTCTTCCGGGCGTAGAAGCCGTGCTTCCCAAGATAGATTCGATATTGACAGGATTACAGAGTATAGTAAACCATCCGGCGCTTGCACAGTCGTTAACACATATAGAACAAACCACGGGCAATCTGGAAGCGTCAACTAAGCAATTGAATCTGTTGTTGAATAAAGACGTCCCGCTAATCATTTCGGACTTGCAGAAGATAACGGCCAATTTTACGGAAGTAAGCGAAGGGTTAAAAGGTTTAGATATCAATACAACTATTGACAGTGTGAACCAAACGCTTGCAAATCTAAAACTTACTACGGATAAATTGAATTCAAAGGATAATAGTTTAGGTTTGCTTCTAAATGATAAATCTCTGTATCTCAATTTGAACAGTGCGTTAGATAACACTTCAAACCTGTTATTAGACCTGAAAGAGAACCCGAAACGTTATGTGCATTTTTCTTTATTCTAAAAGCATCGCCCATTTATTAGATGTAAAAAACAACCGTTATTTAGAATTATTCCAAAATTAAAAATAAATATAGCAATGTTTTTATCCATCCCCAATACCTTTATTGTAAATGAAATATGACGTTTGCCTGACATGTGTCCGAATTTCTGCAAAAATGTCAGGTAAGCAAGGAAAGCTTTTCTGACAAGGGATTCAAAAGCTATTAGGAATAAGCCTTTTCCATTTTTTAGGGATAATTATAAATTGCTGATAATAAGTCGAGTGTGATTTTTATTAAACTCCAAAAAAAAATAGTGTTTTTTTTTTTGAATATATTTCCAATCTTTGTAGTGCATAAGAGTAAAAGTTATAGAAAAGAGTAATGCAACGAGATTTTCATATATTATGGACACAATGTCTTAACGTTATTAAGGATATAGTACCCGAAGCGGTTTTTAATACATGGTTTGTGCCGATTGTTCCTTTGTCGTATGAGGATAACAAATTTACCATTCAGGTACCCAGTCAGTTTTTCTACGAATATCTGGAAGAAAAATATGTAAATGTCTTAAAAGTAACTATTCATCGCGTGATTGGTAAGGGTACAATTCTTAACTATCGCGTAGTGGTAGATAAAACAACCGGGGGAACGGTTGATTATCCTACTGAAAATACATCCGGCGCCGTTAAAAAGATTGTTCCCAAAGATGCCAATAAGGCGCCAAACCCTTTTGTACAAACTCCGCCCCAGGATTTTGATTCGCAGTTGAACTCTAAATATAATTTTGATAATTTTTTCGAAGGTTTGAGTAACCGCCTGGGAAGAGTTGCCGGAGAATCGGCTGCAAACAATCCGGGAAAAACAACTTTCAACCCTTTATTCCTGTATGGCCCTTCCGGCGTTGGAAAAACTCATTTATGCCATGCTATAGGAACACGCATACGCGAGCTTCATCCGGGAAAAAGAGTTTTATATGTTTCTTCACACCTTTTCCGCGTACAATTTACGGATGCTACCCGTAAGAATACATTGAATGACTTCCTTTATTTTTATCAGAACTTAGATGTCCTTATAATGGATGATATACAGGAAATCATCGGAATGGACAAAACGCAAAATACATTTTTCCACATATTCAATCATCTTCACCAGTTAGGAAAACAATTAGTTTTAACGTCGGATAAAGCGCCTGTAGATTTGCAGGGAATGGAAGAACGGTTGGTGACACGTCTGAAATGGGGATTGACGGCAGAACTATCACGCCCTGATTGGAAATTGCGTGAAAAGATATTAAAGAACAAAGCCGACCATGACGGAATTGTTATCTCCGAAGAAGTGCTTAGCTATATAGCTAAAAATGTAACCGATAATATCAGGGATTTGGAAGGTATCCTTGTTTCTTTAATGGCTAATTCGGTTATTAATAACCGTGAAATTGATTTAGCTTTGGCAAAACGCGTCATTAGCCAAGCCATTCGTTTGGAAAAAAAACAGATAACGATTCCGATGATTCTGGAGATAGTCTGTAAGTATTTTAATCTGGAACAATCGCTTATCCAAACTTCTTCGAGGAAACGTGAGATCGTACAAGCGCGCCAGCTGGCGATGTATTTGTCGAGAAAATATACAGACTACTCCCTTACCTATATCGGAAAGGTCATAGGCAGGAAAGACCATGCAACTGTTTCGCACGGCGGTGATGCGATAAAAAACCTGATAGAAACCAGTAAATCGTTTCGGATAGCTGTAGAGGAAATAGAAGTTCAGATAAAAAATTAGTCTTATCATTTGTTCAAAAGAAGGGATGTTCTAAACAAAGGACATCCCTTTTTGTTTGCTCATTACAGGGGTGAGTTTTCTTTTTGGAAAATTTTTCTCCGGAATTGAAAACATATTCTATTGATTAATAGTTGTTTGTTTTTTATTTTGGAAAATTTCTCAATAATATTAGTTTTTATTCTTGTTTAATTTGTTAGATAAGCAAACTATTATTAACATTGCAGAAAATTAATTGTCATATTATCGTGAACAAAAAAACGTATACATTCAACGAAGCATTTAAGGCTTCCTTAGACTATTTTACCGGTGACGAATTAGCTGCAAAAGTGTGGGTTAATAAATATGCACTGAAGGATGCTTTCGGAAATATTTATGAACAATCCCCGGCAGACATGCATTACCGTTTAGCCAAAGAAATTGCCCGCATTGAGAAAAAATATCCTAATCCGCTGACAGAGGACGAACTTTTTAATCTGTTCAGCCATTTCCGTTACATCATTCCACAGGGAAGTCCGATGACGGGGATTGGCAATGACTTCCAGATTGCATCATTATCGAATTGCTTTGTTATCGGCATGGATGGTAATGCCGATTCGTATGGGGCTATCATTCGGATTGATGAAGAACAGGTGCAGTTGATGAAACGCAGGGGAGGCGTAGGGCATGACTTATCCCATATTCGTCCAAAAGGTTCGCCGGTTAAAAATTCGGCGCTTACTTCAACGGGGCTTGTCCCTTTTATGGAACGTTATTCCAATTCTACCCGCGAAGTAGCCCAGGATGGCCGGCGCGGCGCATTGATGCTTAGCGTATCTATCAAACATCCGGATTCGGAATCGTTCATTGATGCCAAGATGACGGAAGGCAAAGTTACAGGGGCTAATGTATCGGTAAAGATTGATGATGAATTTATGAATGCCGTAATAAACGGTACAACTTATAAACAGCAATACCCGGTTGATTCGCAAAATCCAATCGTAACAAAATCTATCAAGGCGGCTGAATTATGGGATAAAATCATACATAACGCCTGGAAATCGGCAGAACCCGGCGTCCTCTTTTGGGATACGATACTAAGGGAATCTATTCCTGATTCGTATGCAGACCTGGGATTCCGCACCGTTTCTACCAATCCTTGCGGCGAAATTCCGCTCTGCCCCTATGATAGTTGTCGTTTACTGGCTATTAATTTATATTCGTATGTAGCCAATCCATTTACCGGGGAGGCTTATTTCGATTATGAATTATTCGAAAAGCATGTTGGTTTGGCGCAACGCATCATGGATGATATTATTGATCTGGAATCGGAAAAAATAGAGAAAATACTTGAAAAGATAGACGTCGACCCGGAATCGGAAGAAATAAAGCAAACCGAACGTTATCTGTGGGAGAAGATTCAGAAGAAAACATTGCAGGGACGTCGTACGGGTGTTGGGATTACTGCCGAAGGCGATATGCTGGCTGCCCTGAATTTACGTTATGGAACGGAAGAAGCTACCGATTGCGCCGAAAACATACAGACAGCATTAGCGTTAGCGGCCTACCATTCTTCCGTGCTGTTAGCCAAAGAACGCGGAGCCTTTGAAATCTATGATGCAAATAAAGAGAAAGATAATCCTTTTATAAACAGGTTACGCGAAGCAGACCCTCAATTATATAAGGATATGGTAACATACGGACGTAGAAATATTGCCTGTTTAACCATTGCCCCCACAGGGACAACCAGTTTGATGACACAGACCACTTCCGGTATTGAACCCGTCTTTTTACCGGTATATCGCCGACGACGTAAAGTGAACCCAAACGATGCGTCTATACGGGTTGATTTTATTGATGAAACGGGGGATGCCTGGGAAGAATATACGGTATTCCACCATAAATTTGTAACCTGGATGTTGGCAAACGGCTATTCGGCTTCCAAAAGATATACGCAAGAAGAAATAGACGCCCTGATAGAAAGTTCGCCTTATTACAAAGCAACATCAAACGATGTGGATTGGATGCAGAAAATAAAGATGCAGGGGCGTATACAAAAGTGGGTAGACCATTCCATTAGCGTAACGATCAACTTACCCAACGATGCCTCGGAAGAATTAGTGAACCGTTTGTATATCGAAGCCTGGAAAAGCGGCTGTAAAGGGTGTACGGTCTATCGTGACGGTTCCCGCGCCGGCGTTTTATTGTCGAACGACAGTAAAAAGAAAAAAAGCGACAGCGACTGCATGGAACCGCCCATTATTGTAGCCAAACGCCCGCGCGAATTAGAAGCCGAAGTAGTGAAATTCCAGAATAATAAGGAAAAGTGGATTGCTTTTGTAGGTATACTGAACGGCCGCCCTTATGAAATATTTACCGGTTTGGCCGACGACGACGAAGGGATTATGCTCCCTAAAAATGTTTCCAAAGGGAAAATTATCAAAAGTTACGACGACAACGGAAATAAACATTACGACTTCCAGTTCAAGAATAAGCGCAATTATAAAATGACGATCGAAGGATTAGACGGAAAGTTTAACCCCGAGTTTTGGAATTATGCAAAACTGATTTCCGGCGTTCTTCGTTACGCTATGCCGATTGATCAGGTAATTAAACTTGTACAAGGATTGGAACTCAGCGACGAGTCTATTAACACATGGAAGAATGGCGTAGAAAGGGCCTTAAAGAAATACCTCCCCAACGGAGTGGAAGCAAAGGGGGATAAATGCCCGAATTGTGGTTTGGAAACGCTTATCTACCAGGAAAGTTGCTTGATTTGTACAAACTGTGGAGCATCGAAATGCGGTTGACAAAGAGCATATCATTCCATATAAATTTCCATACGGTTTGGGGACAGAAAGTATACGTTTCCGGTTCAATACCGGAGCTTGGTTCCTGGGATGCGGTATCAGCCAGGGAGATGAATTATATCGGAGACGGCAACTGGCAGGTGCAGTTAGATATCCCATCGGATACCGGGCAAATAGAATACAGATACTTTGTAAGTGCAAACGGCCGGCTACTGTTTGAGGAATGGGACAGAAACCACAGCATCGTATTAGACAAGCCGTTTGAAGTTTACACCTTGTATGATTATTGGCAGGCGCGCCCTTCCAGCAGGGCTTTCTATTCTTCCGCCTTTACCAAAAGCCTGTTTGCCCATTCGTGCAATACGGATGAAAGAGCAGTAAACTGCGGCAGGAAACTTGTTATAAAAATAACAGCGCCCCGCATAGAGAAAAACCGGGCTTTAGCCATAACCGGCAATCAGGAATGTTTAGGCAACTGGAATCCTGGGAAAGCATTGATATTAAGCTGCGAGTCCTTCCCCGAATGGCATATCGGCCTGGATATTGACGAGATTCATTCTCCGCTGGAATATAAGCTTCTGGAAATCGATACAAATACGCACGCCCCTGCCTGCTGGGAGCCGGGAGACAACCGTGTGTGGCATAGCACAATCCCTCCGGGAGAAAAAGAAATCATTTGTGTTTCCGGTTTGTACCTTGGCGATGATGTATCCTTATGGAGAACTACGGGTACTGTAATACCCGTCTTCTCTTTACGTTCCGAAAACAGTTTTGGCGTTGGCGATTTGGGTGATTTACATCTCTTTGTAGATTGGATGGAGCAAACGAATCAACGTATTATACAGCTATTGCCGGTAAATGATACAACGGCTACTCATACCTGGATGGACTCCTACCCTTACAACGCCGTTTCCGTATATGCCCTGCATCCCATGTATGTGAGTTTATCATGGATGGGGAACCTGGCAGACCCGGAAAAGGCTGCTTTCTTTAAAGAAAAGCAGCAGGAACTGAATCGTAAGAAATTTGTAGATTACGAAGCTGTTGTCAAACATAAAATGGATTATTGCCGGCTGTTTTTTGAACAGGAAGGCAAACAATTACTCGAAACGCCCGGATACAAACAGTTTTTTGCCGAAAATTCCCATTGGTTGATACCTTATGCCGCCTACTCATACTTCAGGGATACCTGTCATACGGTGGATTTTTCAAAATGGGAAGGCAATAGCGTATATGATAAATCACGGATTAATAAATTGTGTGACGAAAAGAACGGGGCCTGGCCTGAACTGTCGTTTACCTTTTTCATGCAATTTGTTTTACATACCCAATTCAAAACCGTTTCCGGTTATGCAAGGAAAAAAGGCATTGTACTGAAAGGAGACCTGCCTATCGGGGTAAACCGGAACAGCGTGGAAGTGTGGACTGAACCGCACTACTTCAACAGGAACGGACAAGCCGGCGCTCCGCCCGATGATTTCTCAACGACCGGGCAAAACTGGATGTTTCCTACCTATAATTGGGATGTAATGGAAAAAGACGGTTTTGATTGGTGGAAAAAACGGTTTGCAAAACTAAGCGATTATTTCGATTGTTTCCGTATCGACCATATTTTAGGTTTTTTCCGTATCTGGGAAATCCCTGTGGATTTCGTACAGGGATTGTGCGGCCATTTCAGTCCGGCATTACCTTTATCAAAAGAAGAAATAGAACAATACGGCCTTACGTTTAACGAAGCGCGTTTCACCACGGCCCATATCAATAAGCAATACCTTCCCGGATTATTTGGCGATTTAGCAGATGAAGCAGAAAATTCCTGTCTCGCACAGTCGTCTTCCAATCATTTTGTGTTAAAGCCTTTTTGTGATACGCAAAAGAAAATTGAAGAATTATTCGGCGGCAGAACAGATGAACGGTCGCTGCGTGTCAGGAACGGCTTACTGTCAATAGCCAATGAGGCGCTATTCTTGCGAGACCCCTCGGATAAAGGCCGGTTTCATCCGAGGATATCAGCCAGCCAGTCGTATATCTATCACGAATTGGATACTTCCGCCCAATATGCTTTCGAGCATTTGTATAGAGACTTTTTCTACCGCAGGCATAATGATTTTTGGAAGATGCAGGCCTTTAAACGGCTTACCCCGTTAATAAACTCCACACAAATGCTGGCGTGCGGCGAAGACCTGGGCATGATTCCGGAATCGGTGCCGGAAGTAATGGACAAATTACAGATACTTAGCCTGGAAATAGAACGAATGCCTAAAACCCCGAACCGTGAATTTACCGATTTGCCCCATTTGCCTTATCTCTCGGTCTGTACTACGTCTACACATGATATGTCTCCGCTGAGGAACTGGTGGAAAGAAGACCGGGAGAAAATTCAGCGATATTATAATGATGTATTACACCTGCCGGGCAATGCGCCGGAAGAATGTACGCCGGACATAGCGCAACACATTCTGGAAAACCACCTCCACAGCCCGTCCATGCTCGCCATTTTCCCTATCCAGGACTGGTTTGCGACGGATGATTCCGTTAAACAGGAAGATTATGGGGCGGAGCGGATTAATATACCGGCAAACCCAATCCATTACTGGCGTTACCGCATGCATATCACAATAGAAAAGCTGATGAAAGCCAACAGTCTGAATGAGAAGGTCGTTTCCATGATAGTAAATAGTGGGCGGAAATAAGGGTGTTTATTCGCTTTTACTTTCTGCCGGTAACATATTACATACCCCACTGAATTTTGCGTTCGGTTCAATTTCCAATGTTTGTGCATAGATATCGCCGGTTACGATAGAAGATGCTTTTAATACCAATGCGCCGCTGGTACGGATGCTACCTACAACCGTTCCTAAAATTTCGGCGTTTACAGACACAATATCTCCATCTATATGGCCTTTAGGGCCTATCACAATCTTGGCGGCACAGTTTATATTCCCTTCCACTCTGCCGTTTAAGCGGAAGTCGCCATCGGTAATAATATCTCCTTTCACGGTTGTACCAACGCCTAATATGTTATGTAATCCGGTAGATTGGATTTCTTCTTTAAATTTAATCTTCATATAAATATAATTGTGTATATGTTTACGATAATTTGCAAATATAAAATTATATTTTTGTACTATAAGGCTCTTTGCTTACTTTTACCTCTTAATTATCCTAAATATGAATAGCAAGATAGAACTGAAGAACCTGAAATTTTATGCATATCATGGCGTATTACCCCAGGAAACACGTGTTGGCAATAATTATATAATAACGGTAGCCCTTACAGTTCCGCTGGCTAAAGCAATGATAAGCGACGACTTAGGCGATACGGTTAACTATGCCGACGCCTATTCTGTAATCAAACGGGAGATGGCGGTTCCCTCCAAACTATTGGAGCATGTTGCCGGAAGAATACTTTATTCCCTCAAACGCCGGTTTCCCCAACTGACGGGAATCAAACTGTCTGTCTCCAAATTAAATCCCCCCACAGGCGGCGATATCCATAGCGCCTCGGTTATCCTTGAAGAGACTTATCCATCCGCTGATTGATTATTGAATCCCCCAGGAGGTATTGGGCGAATCTCCCATTTCGAGGAGCAGCGTTCCGCCTTTGAGCAGTTCGCTTGCGGGGAATTTGAAACTGTTCAGGGCGCTGCCGTTCAGGATGGCGCTTTGGATGTATTTGTTCTTTCGCGAGGCATTGCGGGCTTCGATGGTGAAAGAGGCGCCCCTTCCGTAGTTGTATCTCAGGTTGATGACGGCTTTGGGGTAGAGGGGGCTGGCTATTTCGTATACAGGCTCTGCGCTGCATCCCCCGTCTGTCTGGAATAATCCCAAGGATGCCATAACCAGCCAGGCGCTCATCTGCCCCTGGTCTTCGTCGCCGAGGTAAGCGTTGGCCAGGCCAATGCCGTAATAGCGTTCGATGATGGAGCGGCTCCATTTCTGGGTGAGCCAGGGCTTTCCGGCGTGGTTGAACAGGAAGGCGAAGTGCATAGACTGCTGGTTTCCCTGCACTACGGGATAATCCCAGTACTGGTCGTTAGGGGCATTGTATCGCCAGGGTTCGCTGGCCTCGAAGCCCCATTCCAGCCGTTCTGCGAAGCGTTCCTTTCCGATATGTGCGGCCAGGGCGGGTATGTCTTGCGGAACGAAGAAGGTGAGTTGCCAGGCGTTTCCTTCTACGTATTGATGGTTGGCGCCGGAGTGGAAGGGGTTGAAGCCTTCCGTCCAGCGTCCGTTGCTGCCCCGCGTATGGGCGTATCCGTTATCGGGGTTAATGGCGTTTTTCCACCACGAGGCCCGTTCGCTGAATACCCTGTAATCGGCTTCTTTCCCCAGGGCTTTGGCAAACTGGGCCACCGTCCAGTCGTCGAAGGCATACTCCAGCGTGTTGGAGAAGCGTCCTTTATCCGCCGGAACGTATTTGTGGGCGAGGTAAGCCGCCAGGTCGCGATTGCCGGCATACCCGCCGGCTACCTTTTGGCCTGGGGTGGTTTGCATCTTCCTTACGGCTTCGAAGGCTTTCCCGGCGTCGAAATCGCGTATACCCATTTGCCAGGCGCTTACGATGAGCGGTATTTCATGCTCGGCCACCATTACGGGGATGTACTTCATGCCGGCGGGGCCTTTCGCCAGCCAGCCGTTTGCATCGTACATGGCGAGCTGCGATTTCACCCAGCGGCTGCTCCATTCGGGCGTTACCAGGTTCCAGAACTGATTGAGGTTCCAGAAGGTGTTCCAGAAGGCGTCGCAGCCCAGCGCCAGGTCGGCGGGACTGCCCCGGCGCACTTTCCCGTCGGCCGAAACCCACTGGCCGTTCACGTCGCTCCACGTATTGCGGCACAGTGAGCGGTACATGTTGGTGTAGAAGCGCACTTTCTCAAAGCGGTTGTTCGTTGTGATTCGTACCCGTTCGAGCAGTTCGTTCCACACGAATTTATGGTAGCCGGCTATCCTCTCGAAATTCCAACCGAAGAAATTGCTGATTTCCTTCTCAAGGTTTTCCGATGCATTGGCGATGCTTACCGGCGAAATCCCTGTCCTTACCTGCACTACGGGCGTCTTTTTCTCGTTGAACGCGAGCCACAGGCCCGTATCCCAGCGGCCCATGTACTGTATGGGCTGGTCGGTCTCTATCACAAAGTGGAGGGTGTATTCCTGGCTGGCGTCGCGGCTCCATACGTGCCGGGACAGCTGGCGGCTGAAGCCTTCTATGCGGGTATCGCTTACCTGGCTTACGGCGAGTTCTTTCACCTGGTAATCATATTCGGCCGGGATGTGGAAATCTACGATGATACGGGCGCTGTCGCGGTCGGGGGGGAAGGTGTAGCGCTGGAAGCTGCACCGCGTGGTGGCTGTAAGTTCGGCCAGGATACCGTAGTCGGCGAGGGTTGCCTTATAGTAGCCGATGGGGGCTGCTTCGGTGGATTTATCAATCCGCGAGCGGTAGCCCGAGTCGGGGTCTGCTTCGTCTCCTATGGCTGTTTGCAGGGGGCCGTTCGTGGGCATCATGCCAAGCCCGGCCATCGTCCATTCGTGGATATGGCTGAAGCAGCCGATACTCTCGAAGGAGGGCTGGTAGCCGGCCTGCCAACCTTTATTCTGGTTGTCCGGGCTTAGCTTTACCATGCTGAACGGCATCCAGGGGCCGGGGGCAATCATCCAGCGCGAATGGGCCGTTCCGATACGGGTATCTACGTAATCGGCCAGGGTTTGCAGGGTTTGCGGCGAGCGCGTTACTTTTCCTTCCTGCATCACCTTTCCGTCTGCCAGGATGCGGTATCTGCTTATTGTTGCCGCCTGAACGGCCGGCATGGGAGCTTCCAGCTGGTAATAGCCGGTATCTATCCGTTCGGTCAGGATTGTTTTACCGTCTAATTCTACGGTCAGTTCGGGGTTCCCGTCCAGGTGTTCCAGCTCCACCAGCAAGGGCTGGTATTTTGTCCATTCTTCTTCTGTTTCGCAGGCGGCGGCTTCTACGTTCCGTATGAATACAGCTTCGGGCTTTACCAGCGTTGCGCCGCGCGGGCCTTCCAGCGTTACATAGTCGAACAATACCCACGATCCTTGCAGTACGGACAGCGTGATACGGTTTCCCCCCTGCTTCACTACGCCGGGGCGTACATGAATCGTCAGCCGCCGGCTATCCGTATCAGCCTGCGGCCTTATAAGGAGCGAATCGCTAAGGCCTTCCGGCAGTTGAAACCTGTTGCTCTGTCCGTTTACCGTTACTTTCATCAGGGGAGGATTCTTCACCGCATTATCCAGCAGGCCGATGTGCAAGGCCCAGCCCTCCTCGCCCGGTTTATCCTTCAGGCCGAAGAGGATGTTAATCTCGTGCGTCCGCCAGCCGGCTGTGCCTGAGGTTCCGCCCCATTCGTCTGCGGGGCCGGGGAGCACGTAGGGGAATGATTCTTCCGCCCTGTCTTTCCCCACCAGGAAGTACCTGTCTTCAAAGCCAAAGTCGGCAGCCAGGAATTGACGGTATCCGTCGGGCGCCAGGGCAAATTCGCCAGCCGAGCGGTCGGCCGTTCCGATGCTCCATACCTGCTCCGTTTGGCCGGACGTTTGGCCGCGAAAACAACAGGAACTGCAAAGCATAGCAACTAAAACGGGTAAGACAGGCAGGCGTCTGCCTCGCGCAAGGATATTTTTCATAAGGATTCTTTTTTCTTCAAAGGTAAAATAAAATCTGTTCCCCGGCAATCGTATAAAAAAAACCGTTACTGTATTTGATGAGGAAAGCGTATTGCCGGGCTGGAAATCGCAGACAATCTCGTTGCAGGAATAGTCTATGCCAGCTTCCTGTATCTGCTTCCGCTTACGGCTTCAGAGGGACAGGCGGCATCTCTCAGGTGTCTGTTCAGCAAAACCTCCTGTCTTTTCTTTTCGAACTTCTGGCAGCGTCTTTCCGGCACGGTTTTCCAACAACCTGTCACTAACTTTTTTGCCATCTCCCGGTGCAGTTCCTTAAAGTAAATCCTGTTGTCTGCCGGCTCCTCTCCTGCCGGATTTTCGCTGCATCCTGCCGTGAATAAGGCCGGCGAGAGGATTAGTCGAAGGAATACATATTGGGGAATACCATTCCGGAGAGGCGGGCCAGCACGGCGCCGTCTTTCTCTATCCGGGCTTCGGCGGGGCCTTCGCTGAGGAGGGGGGAGAGGAAGTAGCGGTTGGCCGAGGGCGGGGCCGCTTCGAGGGCTGCGGGCGTTTGATTGCCGTCGCCGTCTGCTTCCATCTTAAAGCCTGCTATGGGGAGGATGGCTTCTTCCGCAGCGCTTTTGAGTATGAGGGAGCCGCCTGTGGCTGCGGGGTAGAGGGCTGCGGCAAAGGCTGCGGCGTCGGTCGCCGTAACGTACATCACTTCCCCGCTTTCGGGCACCTCCTGCGAGGCTACGTGGAAGAGGGGGATGGAGGGAGTATCGCCGCCGCCGGCATCATCGTCGTCGCCGTCGCCGGGTTTGTTTTTCGAGCCGTCGGAGGATGCGCCGGTGATGCGGGCGTAGATATTACTGTAATTATGTATCACGAAGTTGATATGGTCTATGATAGCCCCGAAGGTTTCCATGCCGGCCGTATTGCCGCTTACTTTGGCTACGGCGTAGAAGCCGTCCAACGCTTCGGTAAAGTCGGTAAAAGCCTTGTCGGTAAGGGGGCGTATGTACGCCATATTGCCTTCGAGGATGGCTTCGCCCTGGCTATGCTCGCGTTCTTTGTAAAGCGCCTTGAAAGCATCATTGTACTGTTCCAGGGCGTCTGTTGCCGCCGTGAGGGCAAGGGTGGTAACGTACGGGGCGTAAGCGGGGCGGCGGAGGTCTTGAATCAGGTTCTTGATAAGGGCGCTGGCCTGGGTCATGGACGCAGAGGAAACAGCCTTGAAATTATTCATCACCAGGGAGAGCTTCACGGCAGCCTGGCGTACGGCAGGGTCTTTGCTGAAGGCGGCCGTCTCTACCGTTCCCCGGATCAGGCGGTACTGGTCGAGGCGGTCTTTGTTGGCCTCGTTAATGTCGCCCGTTTCGGCAGACTTCTGGCTGCGTTTGTAGATGTCGTCTTCCTTTTGGAATACTGTGACGAATACCGTCCAGAGCTTGAGCAAATCGCCTAAGGAAGCGATGCGTTCCTGCACAAAGGAGATGATTTCATCGTAAAACTCATAATGGTCGCCATTCCTTACCCGGTAGATGAGCTTGTGAAATTTGTTAACCGTCTTCATAATAATGCTTTTTAAAAATTCTGTAATTTTAGTGATAAAAGTAACGCTTTTTTTTAAGAAAACACTTCTTTCGCACAAAAAAAATCATAATAATACTTTCCGACCAGGTCAGAAACCGCAAATCCGTCCCGGCGAGACGTTCCGACCAGGTCAGAAACCCCAAATCCGTCCCGGCGAGACGTTCCGACCAGGTCAGAAACCGCAAATCCGTCCCGGCGAGACATTCCGACCATGTCAGAAACCTCAAATCCGTCCCGGCGAGACATTCCGACCAGGGACGAATGTCTGAAAGTTTCGCATGAAGGCATTGAACAGCTCTTATACTGTTCAATAGTCTCACTGGCGCCCCGCCCACGTCTGTAGCCGGGCTTTTATAGACTTAATTTATCTCGACCCGCCGTTTTTCTCGAATCGTAATTATGAGGTAATCTGGGGCGATGAGGGAGAAATACGCCGTTTTCAAGACCGCTGGGCGGGCGGAATGGAGCATTACATCGCGTGGCTCAAGGAGCGCGTTGCCGAAATGCACCGTATGGTGCGAGATTAATGCACAACAATAAGAAGATAAATTGCAAAAAAGACAGTATTTTCTTTTATGTGAAGGCGGTTCATACAGACGAAGAAGGGCGGGAATATATTGGGCAAGATGCAGGAAAAGCTGTTGATGACGTTTGGAATATTCCTGTTTTAACGAGTTCAGATAAAGAGCGCATCGGCTACCCCCCCCCCCAG
>JAIRKZ010000138.1 GCA_031259845.1 Tannerellaceae bacterium
AATCAGAGCTTGAAGGTTACACCAATGCTCAGGTATGAAATACCATAGCCCAGCTCGCCATAGATACCCAGATTGGGTTTAAAGAAATAACGCCCGCCTACGAACAGGGAAAAGTCAAATACGCTGCCGGCTGCCGTTCCGATGCTCTCGCCGGCGCCCTTCCACGAAGCCGTAGCAATGTTGTAGCCCAGCATGAGGCCGCCGTAGGTGTCTAATTTTTCCACAAACTGATAGTGGAAAGCGCCCCGCGCACCCAGTACATAGTGGTTGTAACTCCAGTCGTCAATGCCGCGATGATACCAGCCGCCGTATGCGCCGAGGCCAATCGAGCCGTTGCCCGAAGATTTGATAAGCCCGTCTACAACGGAACGTTCGTACGATACTTCCACCGGGATACCGTCGCCTATGCCGATACCGGCGTTCAACCTTTGCGCTCCCTTACGGAAGATGTCCTGGGCGCTTGCCGCAGATACAAGAATCAGGAATAATCCTGCGGAGAATAAAAATTTCTTCATCGTGATGTGATTTTAAGTTGTAAATTATTATAAAAACTCCCATACCGGAAAACCTGTCCCGATACGGAGGTAAAAGTAATAGCAAGGCATTTAAAGGGATGCGACAATTCGTCAGAAAAATGCGACAATTCATATCCGGCTGATTATCCGTTTTTTGTGCCTGCCGCATGTACGATAAGCCGGGATGGGTGGCGAGGGAAGGCGCCTCACCTGTTTCCCTTAGCCGAATTGCGGTAGTCTTTCGGCGACATATTATACTTTGCCCGGAACTGGCGTTGCAGGGTGCGCACAGCGCCGAAGCCCGTTTTTTCGGAAATGGCCTCTATCGACAGGTCAGACTGTTCAAGCAGGGTAATGGCGTCTTTGAGGCGGAGGGAGTTGATGTATTCCGGGAAAGACATGCCGAAGCAATACATGAAGGCTTCTACAAACAACTCGCGGTTGGTTCCGAGGCGTTCTATCACGTAGTCGCGGCTAAAGGCATGGTTGCGGTAAGCTTTATCGCGCAATATCAGGTCTCGTATCTCTATGCAGAGCTTGTCTTTGCGGCTTTCGGGGCAGAAATCGTCATCGCTATCCCGGATAGACGACAGGAATTCGTCGTCAATAAAGGTCTTTTTGTTCAGCAGTTCGGTGTTGTGGAGTTCCTGCTGCGCCGTCAGTTCCCTTATTTGCTGCGCCAGGGTGCGATTCTTCGCGGCAACTTTCCGGCTGTAGTACATCCATATACCCAGCACGGCTGCGAGCAGCATGCACCCGGAGAGGGCAAAGAGGAAGTTCTGGCGGCTGCGTTCCTTTTCGGCAATGTGTTTGTCTACTTCGTACCGGGTGCGAAGTTCATCCAGCCGGGCGTGAAATTCCTTTTGGCTCAACGAATCCTTACGCTGCATAATGAGTTGGATTAGAGGGAAAACCTCCTGGTTGCCATCCTGCGCCAACAGTATTTTGATTTTTAAATTCAGCAGCTCAACGCTAACCGCCCATTCTTCATAACTTTCATAAATATCCATTGCCACGCCCAGATTGTGCAATGCGGCGGCATATTGCCCTTCCTCCTCCAGAATCATCGCTTTAGTGTAACAGATATTTGCCTGCAAGCTGGCGTTGTTACATATAGCCTGTGCCGAATCGCAGTAGATTTGCGCCTGTCCGTAATCATCCTTAAAGAAATGTAACAGCGCAAAAGCCGTGTAAATTTCCGTCCGGGCCGTCACGTTCGTCAACTTATTCTGCTTTTCGTATTCCACAACGGCTTTCTCCCACGCAGGCATAATATCCCACGCCTCGCCGTAACGTTTATTATATTGCAGGATTTCAAAAAGATACCAATAGGCCATCGTAGCAAGCGTCGATTTTTCTTTCAGCGTCTTTTCGGTATCGATACATTTGCGGAAAAACTCTTCGGCTTCGGTTGTGCGATTGGTCTTGTTATATACATACCCCAGGCAATAGTATGCAGCCGAAAGCCCGTTGGCGTTGTTACGCTCCCTGGCGTCGGTATATAGCAAATTGGCGTTGTCGAGGGCTTTCTGCGGTTGTCCGAGAGCCAGATAAGCATCGGTAAGGAATGAAAACGCCTTGTAATAATAGGCCCATAGCTCGCCGGCAGACAGAAATTCCAGGATTTTGTCCGAACGGTTTACAGCCATTTGTATTTCGCCGAAGTTGATATAGGCCGCCAACAGATTAACGTAGCACATACCCTCTTCTTTCAAGGCATTTTGCGCGTGCGCCTCACGGGCAAAAGCATCGAAAAAGCATACAAGCGTATCCAGGTTTTCCTCGTAAGAATAAACAAGAAAATGCAGTGCGGTAAGCGTTTCAAGTTTTTCTCTGCCCTCTTGCCTGCCGGCGGCTTGCTGCAGCGAATCTTTTTGATATTGAAAGTCGCTTGTTTGCGCCGCTGCAACACAAGGCAACAGCAGGAATGATAATATGATTATCCTCATCGTCTTTACAAAGATTGAAAGGCGTAAAAGTAGGCGGAAACAACAAGCGGCGGGGTGTCTAAACAGGAAAACCGGGTGTCTGAACAGGAGAATTGTGCGTGCGTACATGATTTCTCCACGCCGTTGGAGACTGTTTGTTCTGTTTTTTGAACTGGCGCAGGAAATGGCTTTTGTCTAAGAAGCCGGTCTTATGGGCTATTTCGTTTATTTTCATCCCGGGGTATTGCAGCAGCAGGCTTTGGGCTTCTTCGATACGCAGTTTGTTAATCCATTCGCGGAAGGTTTGCTTTTTGCGGGTATTGATATACGTGGAAAGGTATTTATTGTTCGTGTGAAGACGAGCGGCAAGTGCGCCGAGGGTGATTCCCTGTTCGGTGAAACCCTTGCCCGCTACCCAGTGTTCGATTTGTTTTTCCAGGGCGGCAAACGCTGTATGCGCCGTTTTTGCACCGTTTCTTGCAGCAGACTCTCCGTTCAGGGAAAAACCTGTTTTTTCCGGCTCATCGTCCATAGCCTGTTCTATCACCCGGAACTGATGAGGGTAATTGATAAAGCGGACGGCAAAAAAGAGGTAAAAAGCATCGAATACGACAGCATAAAGCAGGGCCACAGGAATAGACATGAACAAGGCAGACAGCAGCGCCATAATACCGACGGCAAGCGCGGCAAAGAACGAAAGGGCAACCCAGCGCAGGCGCCCGGCTTCTTCGCCGGAATAATAATTGTCCATCCGGCAACGAAACTGCCGGTAACTTTTGAGGAATAAAACGGTATATCGCGCCAGCAACAGGGCGTATATAATGGTAAAAACGTAAAAAGCGGCCCGGAAAAACGTTTCGGAACAACCGGCATAAACCGTAAAAACGGCAACAATAAACAGCCAGACAACAGCCGCTTCCCGGAAAATATACCGCCAGCCCGAAAACTGTACTTCTATCAGCGCCAGCAGGGCAAAAGTAAACAGGAACGCTTGCGAGGCGGCAATTACCAGCGTAACGGCCTGCATCAGCAAAACGCTTTGTTCGGACGGATCGCCAGACAGGTATTCCACCACTGCAACGGCAATGAAAAACAGGTATGCGCCAGCCATCGTATAACGCGCCTTGCGATAGTTACCCAGCAGCGGGCTGCCGGGTATGAACGCAAACAGGAACATCAACCCGCAGGCAAGCAATAAGCCGCTTGTTACAAAAATAGAGAGGATATTATACAGTTCGTTCATTGTTACTTATTCCACTTTGCAGCTTTCCTGTTCCACCCACCGTACGTGCCATGTTTGCAACAGCACGGAAAGCAGGATAAGGCCTAAGCCGGTATAAAAGGAGAAGCTGAGTTCTTTGGCTTCGCCCAAGAAAAGCATGGCGATCAGGATACTGTAAACCGGTTCGAGGTTATAGCTCAGGTTTACCGTAAAGGCCGATATCTGTTTCAGCACGTCTATTTGCAACAGATAGAGTAATACCGTACAGAAAACGACAAAGACCAACAGGCAGGCAACGTCTTGCCTATCCGGCAGCATTGTTTCGACCGGGGAAAAATACAGGTAAAAGGGCATTAGCAAGGTTAGTAAAAGGAAGCCGCCAAGCATTTCATAAAATAACATGACGGAAGAAGCGCATTTACCCCCTGCCTGTTTGTTTGTAATAGTGAAAAGCGCCGCCAGGAGAGCCGACACAACTCCCAATACGATGCCGGTACGGTATCGTACGTCAAAATGAAATATCAGCCCTATACCCGCTAATGTAATCAAACTGAAAGCTAATTCTTTAAAAGATACCCGGCGATGATTCAGCAAAGGCTCAAGCAAAGCCGTAAAAAAACCGGCGAGCGAAAAGCAAACCACCCCGACAGACACATTGGATGCTTTAATACTTCCAAAGAAGAATACCCAATGAAGCGCCAGCAGAGAGCCTACGCCGAATAAGCGCCAGGGGCGGGGATAGCGGCGTAGGCGGAGTAATAATACCACCCCCATCACCACTGCGGCAAGCATCATGCGATACCAAACCAACAGGCCTTCGTTCAGCGTAATTACCTTTCCGAATATGCCGGTAAATCCGGCTAACAGTATGGAGAGATGCAGTTTGATAAAGGCTTGCTTCATTTTCTTCTTTATTCCTTTTTATGGAAGCAGGGTTAATAGCGGAATTTTCCCCCGCCAAGAAATTCCCTTAATAAGGAAGCGCTGGGAAAGTCTTCCGCCGGAATGGTGGAAAAGTACCTCAGGAAGCGCATCAGGCGATAGGCTTCGGCATTCTCTTTGTCAAATTCGCAGACTTCCCTTAAAATAGGTTCGGCGTAGCGGCGGAGAACAGCTAATTCGTATAAAAGAGCGCTGTTGAACATCACATCCGCCGTTTCCTGATAAGGGAATATCCATTTGTCTTCTCCTTTACGGACGCTCGGCCAACGGGATATCGTCTCTTTTGCCGAATACCCCCTGAACTGGTAGTCGCGGATGATACGACGTAACAGACGGTTGTCCGTAGTAGGTATCCAGTTATGGTTGTCGAGTGAAATAGACGTCAGGGCCGATACATATACCTTATATTTATACGCGTCGTCAATATGCCTGGTCAGTTCCGGGTTCAGGGCATGGATACCTTCTATCATCAGGATAGATTTTTCTCTTAGCCTCAGTTTTGTATCCCTGTAGAGGCGCGTACCCGTTGTAAAGCTATAGGTAGGCAGGTTTATTTCTTTTCCCTCCAATAGTTTGCCCATGTCTTCGTTGAAACAGGGAAGGTCGAGCGCATATAAAGATTCAAAATCAAATTCGCCGTTTTCGTCTCTCGGCGTATCTGCCCGGTTAAGAAAATAATCATCGAGCGAAATACTTACCGGATGAAGCAAACAGGTGATTAACTGGATAGCTAATCGCTTGGTAAACGTTGTCTTCCCCGACGAAGAAGGCCCTGATATTAATACGATACGGACGCCTTCATCGTACCGGTCGGCTATCTGCCCGGCTATTTTTGCGATTTGCTTTTCCTGCATCGCTTCCGAAACCATGATTATTTTGGATGTATGCCCCTCTTGTATCGCCCGGTTCAAATCGCTTACATTGTCCATTTCCAGGGTGCGCTGAAGCGCCAGGTGTTCTTTAAATACTTCAAACATCTTATCTTGCCGGATAACCGGTTCAACCTCCAATGGATTGGCCTTGTTTGGGATACGCAGCAGGATGCCTTCATAATAAGGAACGATATCGAATACGTTTATAAACCCCGTTGAAGGCGTGAGGCAACCATAAAAGAAATTAATATAACCATCCAGATCGTAATAAGACGTATAGGCCATACCGGCGCTCTCTATCAGGCGGGCTTTATCCTCCATCCCTCTTTCGCGGAAAAGAACGATGGCTTCTTCGGTCCGAACGTTTCTGTGGATAAAAGGAATATCTTCCTCCACAATCTCTTTCATTCGCTTTTTAATTTTATCAATCGTTAACCGGTCTAACTTCTTACCGTTATGAATCACGCAATAATAGCCTTTGGAAACAGAATGTTCCAGATTCATGGTAGCCAAAGGAAGTATATCGTTTACAGCTTTAGCCAGGATATGGCAAAGCGAACGGACATACGCCCGGAGGCCCGACTGGCTGGTACAGTCGAGAAACTCCACGTCTTTCGGTTGCCAGCAACGGTATGTAAGGCCCTGTGTTTTATTGTTTACCAAAGCATTCATAGGGGTATATTGAAGAGGGGCGCCTGCCGCTTCATATATCTCCAGCAAGGAAGAACCCACCGGAACTTCTTTGTACTGCTTGCTGTTTTTACAATAAATAGTAATCGTCTCAGCCATGCTATTTGGGTTAATATGTGTATTTTTGCGGGTAAATGTAAGCATTTTAAAATGTAATGCCAATGTAGAAAAAGGTTTTAATTATGATAAATCGAATTTCCTCCTTATTATATACATTATTTGTATTCGCGCTGTTTACCCGGTGTTCAGGCGAAACGACGATAATAGACAATCCGGATACACAGGATGATGTAAACCACTGGATTGAGCAGAAAATGCGCGACCAGTATTTATGGTACGACGAGATGCCGGAACGCGAAACGCTGAATTTCTCCTTAGAGCCCGAACAGTTCTTCTATTCCCTGTTGTCGAAAAAAGACGGCAAAGACAGGGATGGCGGGCATCAGTACTATTCTACTATTAACCAAAAGGACGCCGCTTCAAAGTCATATCTGGGTGATGGCTATTCGTTTGGATTTGAATTTCAATATTATAAAGTCACTGCCTTGAATAAATATGGCTTGATGGTACTTTATGTATTGCCCGCTTCCCCGGCTTCGGAAGCAGGATTGAAACGCGGAGACTGGATATATACAATTAACGATAAGCCTGTGACGGGTAATCTCGCCGAATTAACCGCCTTGTTAGATACCTCAACGCCCAAAACGCTGAAAATAGGGATTGCCGAAAGGTTCGACTGGGCAATATCCCGCACCGCTTCCATCACGGCGCGGACAGTGACAGACAATCCTGTGCTGGTGAACAAAACGATCTCTCTTGACAACGGAAAGGTAGGCTATCTGCTGTATAATCATTTTACATCCGGCCCGAAAGGCGTAGAAGATGAAACGTTTAATAATACCCTGCGCGGCGCATTCGCCCAATTTAAAGCAGACAACGTAAGCGATTTTGTGCTTGACTTGCGCTTCAATGGCGGCGGGCTGGTATCCTGCGCACAGTTGTTGGCAACGATGCTGGCTCCCCAATCGGCTTTGGGCGATGTTTTTTGCCACCTTACCTACAATAATAAGAATAAAGACAACAAAAAGACGCTGTATTTAGACCCGGCCCGGATTAAAGAAGGAGTACCCGGGGCGAATCTCAACCTCAGCAGGCTTTTCATCATAACGAGCGAACGTACGGCCTCGGCTTCCGAAATGATTATTAATGGATTGTCGCCCTATAAGGAGATGGAGCTTATACTGGTAGGCGACAGCACCGAAGGAAAGAACGTAGCTTCCGTTACGATAGACGCCGACCCATACGATTGGGAATTACATCCTATCGTAAGCTACCTGAGCAATAAAAACGACTTTTCGAATTATGCAGGAGGCTTCTTTCCTACGCCGGGTTTTGTATGCGACGACTCTAAACAGGGTGATTACTATCCGTTAGGCGAGCGCGAGGAATATATCTTAATGCATATCCTGAACTATATTGCCTATGGAAACTTTGCCAAAAGCAGAAGCCAGACGCTTCGATCCGCCGGAGAAACAAACCTGATTCCGCTTTATAATTCACTTGAGCGGAAAAAAACAAACGGAGCGGCTATCCTGCCGGCAGATTTTTACAGACCATGAAAAGCAAGTACAAAAAGCTCGTAAACGGGCTAATCATTACCCCATCCGGTATTTTACGGAATCATTCGCTTATTATTTCCGGCCACACAATCGCCGAGATTACGGAACGCGCCATTGAAATTGACGACTGTGAAACGATCGACGCCCGGGGAAACTACATCGCGCCGGGCTGTATCGATATTCATTTGCATGGCGGAAACGGACACGATTTTACCGAAGCAACGCCGGAGGCTTTTTATGCAATCGCCCAAGCGCATGCCCGGCATGGTACGACGGCCTTATACGCCACGCTTGCCGCCGCTCCGCGAACAACATTTGAGCAAGCCATCCGTACCTGCGAACAAGTGATGGCAGACCCCAAAGACGGCGCGCGCATCATGGGCCTCCATTTAGAAGGAAACTACCTGAATAAAACCATGTGCGGCGGACAAGACCCCCATTGCCTCTACAACCCCGACCCGCAAGAGTACAGGGAATTAATCACCTCAACCCATTGCATCAAGCGATGGAGCGCTTCCCCTGAATTACCGGGCGCCATGGCGTTCGGGCGATACGCCACCGAACGGGGGATATTGGTATCCCTGGCCCATACCGTGGCCGGTTATCCCATTGTAAAAGCAGCGTTTGAGGCCGGTTATACACATGCAACCCACTTCTACAACGCCATGACGGGCGTGCATAAAAACCGTGAGTTTAAACAAGAGGGCACCATCGAAAGTATTTATTTAATGGATGACATGACGGTAGAATTAGTGGCCGACGGCATCCATGTGCCTCCCGTTATCCTGCAACTTGTCTATAAATTCATAGGCCCCAAACGCATCGCTTTAGTGACCGATTCCATGTTTGCCGCCGCCTTCTCCGGCCCGGTAGAGGGAATAGACAGCCGTATCATTGTAGAAGACGGCGTTGGTAAATTAGCCGACCGTTCCGCCCTGGCCAGCAGTATCGCTACGAGCGACAGGCTTATACGCACCATGGTACAAAAGGCAGGCGTCACCCTGACAGACGCTATCCGCATGGGCTCTGAAACACCCGCCCGGATTATGCGCATAGCCGACAAAAAAGGAACGCTGGAAAAAGGAAAAGACGCCGACATCATCCTCTTCGATACAGACATCAACGTCCTCACTACGATTGTAGAAGGGAAAAATGTCCATTAAAATCCCTCATATCCCGGTTTATTGTTCCAAAAACTTTACTTTTTCCGTCGTTTTCAGTCACATCCGCCATAAATCACTCATATACCGACTGATAAGTGTGACTGGACAGGTGACTGAGCGTGACCGGAGGTGACTGAACGGGTGATTGCTCTGTTTTTGTGTAACGTTATTTTAGTAATTAAACCCAAAACTGTAAACCTGTTCCAGGAAAAGTCAACCATTATAATGATTTGCCGGAGTCATCATAATGATTTTTTTTTGTTTGGAGGATTATTCCCTTCCTAATTCCTTATTATAGGCTTCTTCGTTGTTGATGATGCGGAGGGCTTCGAGGTAGCTGGGGTTATCGTCGTTCATGATGCGGAAATATTCTGCCATTTCGTACATGTCGCGGGCGATGAGGGCTTTTATCTGGAGTTTGATCAATGGTTTGGAATGCGTATATTGCTCTTCGTTAAATTCAATCTTCTCTTCTGTAGCCATAGCTATCAAATGCTGTAAGATATCATCTGTTATGCTAAATGATTTTTTATAGTTTTCAACCTTGCGATACCCGGAAATCATTTCTTTCCGGTTCTGGTCTAAGTAATTCATGGCAACACGGTTTACCAGCCCGGTCGCAACTAAGCGGCGGTGATAATCGGTATAGCGGGTTGTATCTATCGGGATAAACAGGTCGGGCATAATTCCGCCGCCGCCATATACAACCCGGTTATTGATAAGCGTTTTATATTTCATGGAATCGGGGAAATGAATACTGTCGGCGCTCATTAACTCGCCGCGGTTATACCGGTCTATCAGGTCATAGTGGTATTCTTCTTTTTTGCCATTTTCATACGGCCGCTGAATCCCCCTTCCGGTAGGCGTATGATAGCGTGAAACGGTTAAGCGAATCATTGAGCCGTCGGGTAGCGGGATAGGTTTTTGCACTAATCCTTTTCCAAATGTCCGCCGCCCTACGATAACGCCCCTGTCCCAATCCTGTATGGCGCCGGCAAAAATCTCGCTGGCCGAAGCCGACGATTCGTCTACCAGAACAACCAAACGCCCCTCTTCAAAGTTTCCTTTTCCTGTAGCTTTGGCTTCTTCCCTGGGCTGTTTGGTTCCTTCCGTATAAACAATCAATCGTCCTTCCGTGAGAAATTCATTGGCCATGTCAATAGCTATATTCAGATAGCCTCCGCCATTCCCCTGAAGGTCTACTATCAGGTTTTTCATGCCGCTTTCTTTCAGTTTGCGTAGCGCCTCGCGAAATTCGTCGACCGAGGATGCCGCAAAACGGTTTAATTTTATATAACCCGTAAGTTTATCCGCCATATATGCAGCATCGAGGCTATAAACCGGTATTTTGCCGCGGATGATTCTGAAGGCAATCAGTTCCGGTTCGTTCTGCCGGAGCACTTTTATCCTTACCTCCGTATCTTTAGGGCCTCGCAGGCGCTTCATAATGTCGGTGGTTTTCATTTTCACCCCTGCTATCAGGGTGTCGTTTACCATAATAATACGGTCGCCGGCCATAAGCCCTACCTTTTCGGAAGGCCCGCCGGCTATTACCTGTATTACATACAATGTATCCGTAAGCATGTTAAACTGGATACCAATCCCGTCAAAGTTTCCCTGTAAGGGTTCCGTCATTTCCTTTGTCTCTTCGGGGTCGAGGTAATTGGAGTGCGGGTCGAGCTTTTCCAGCATCCCTGTGAGCGCGTTTTCTACTAATTTCCCGGTATCGACAGAATCAACATACAAGCTCGATATGGCGAATAATGCCATCGAAAGCTTCCGCGATTCCTGGTTGATGTTGTTCTGTGCGGCCATTTGCGCAACAGAGTAACTAACGAGTAACAGATATAATCCTATTTTTTTCATTCTTTCTAATTGGCCTCCAATAATGATTAATACAACTTCGTCTCTTTCGGTACGAAAAGGGAGATATCTTTACCATATTTGAGCAGTTCGCGAACGATACTGGAACTGATATGGGTATGTTCGGGTTCTGTAAAGAGAATAAACGTATCTATTCCCGCCAGTTTACGGTTTACATCGGCAATGCTTTTTTCGTATTCAAGATCATTGACTGTGCGGATGCCACGCAAGATAGATTGCGCCCCTACCTCGACTGCAAAGTCAACGGTCAGGCCCTCATAGGGTTCTACGCGTATGCGGGCGTCTCTTTCGTATAAGTGGCGGATGCTGTCCAAACGTTTCTCAAGCGAGAAATAAGTCTGCTTTTTTTCATTAACGCCGATGGCTATCACAATCTCATCCACCAATGCAAGCCCCCGGCGAACTAAGGATTGATGACCGATGGTGAAGGGGTCGAATGTTCCGGGGAAAAGGGCTGTTTTCTTCATCTGCTTATATTTCTTCTTCTACCACCAAGTTTTCAATAATAAAGCTCTGCCGTTCCATGGTGTTCTTGCCCATATAGAAGGCCAGCATTTCTTTTACGAGGTCTTCCTTCTTCATGGTTACCTGGTCGAGGCGGATATCTTTCCCGATAAAATTTTTAAACTCATCGGGCGATATTTCCCCTAATCCTTTGAAACGGGTGATTTCGGGATTCTTCCCGGCGGCAGCCATTGCTTCCAGCCGTTCTTCTTCGGTATAGCAATACCATGTTTTCTGTTTATTCCGTACCCTGAACAAAGGAGTTTGCAGGATATATACATGATTGCGTTTGATCAGGTCGGGGAAGAATTGTAAAAAGAACGTGATTAGCAGCAGCCGGATGTGCATGCCGTCTACATCGGCGTCGGTGGCAATGATTACCTTGTTGTAACGAAGCCCTTCCAGTTCATCTTCAATATTCAGGGCGGCTTGCAACAAGTTAAATTCTTCATTTTCGTAAACGATTTTCTTTGTCAGTCCGTAACAGTTTAAGGGTTTTCCCCGCAGGCTGAATACGGCTTGCAGATTCGGGTCGCGACTTTTCGTTATCGATCCGCTGGCCGAATCCCCTTCTGTGATAAAGATACAGGTTTCTTCCCGCTGTTCGCCTTTTGCATCGTTCAGGTGGATACGGCAATCGCGTAATTTCTTGTTGTGCAGGTTAGCCTTCTTGGCCCGTTCGCGCGCCAGTCTGGTAACGCCGGCAATGGCTTTGCGTTCTTTTTCGGATTCCAGGATTTTCCTTAGCAGGGCGTCAGACGTCTCCTGGTTCTTATGCAAATAGTTATCCAGCTCTTTTTTAATAAAATCGCCGATAAACTTGGATACGGTAGGCCCTTTCGGCCCCATGTCTTTCGAACCTAATTTCGTTTTTGTCTGGCTCTCGAATACGGGTTCTTCTACTTTGATACTGATAGCAGACACAATGCCGGCGCGGATGTCTGAATAGTCGAAGTTTTTATTGTAATATTCTTTGATAACACGCCCTATCGTTTCTTTAAAAGCGGAGAGATGCGTGCCCCCTTGCGTGGTATATTGCCCGTTTACAAACGAATAATACTCCTCTCCGTATTGGTTGCTGTGCGTGATGACCAGTTCAATATCCTCGCCTTTGAGATGGATTATCGGGTAAAGAGGCTCCATGGTCATATTTTCGTTCAGCAAATCGGCCAGGCCGTTACGCGAAAAGAACTTCTTGCCATTATACATAATCGTAAGGCCGGAGTTCAGGAAAACATAATTCTTCAGCAGGCTTTCAATATACTCATCTTTATAGGCGTACTCCCTGAAGATTTCTTTATCCGGGACAAATGAGATAAGCGTGCCATTGGTTTCCTGCGTACGGACAATCTCCGACTCATCCGTAATAATTGCCCGGCTGTATACTACCCTTTTACTTTCGCCGTCGCGGTTGCTTTGTATCAGGAAGCGGCTGCTCAGCGCATTCACCGCTTTGATACCTACCCCGTTCAGTCCTACCGACTTCTTAAAAGCCTTGCTATCGTATTTTGCCCCGGTGTTCATTTTACTGGAAACGTCTACCACTTTCCCCAGCGGTACGCCGCGCCCGTAATCGCGTACGGTTACGGAGCTGTCTTCCACGGTTACTTCGATGGTTTTGCCAAATCCCATCATGTACTCGTCGATGGAGTTGTCAAGCGCTTCTTTCAGCAATACATAAATACCGTCGTCTGCGTGAGCGCCGTCGCCCAGCTTGCCGATATACATTCCCGGCCGCCGCCGGATATGTTCCATCCACTCCAGAGTTTGTACATCATCTTCGTTATAACCTGCCGGACTTAAAGGTTTGTTTTCTTCCATCGTTCAATTTTAATTTTTCAACTCTTTCTTAAAGGCTCGTCTTGTCTTATGATGTTCGCGTTTGAAATAATCCCATTGCGCCTGGACAGCGTTATTCGTTTCCAGTTCCGGGTTACTTTCCGCATATTCTACGCCTGCTTTTAGGTATACGGGAATCAGGTCGTTGAACAGCAGGGCATTTACGCCTTTCCCCTGATATTCGGGTAATACGCCGGTTAAATACAGGTCTACCACTTTGGGGTTCGACTTTAACGCTCTCAGCAATGGGATAATACCGAAGGGAAATATTCGGCCCTTTGCTTTTCGCAGCGCTCTTGATAAATTGGGGAGGGTGATGCCAAATCCCACTACTTCATCGTCTGCCTGGCGGATGATGACCGTTACCATGTCGAGCCGGATCATCGGGATATACATATTTACATAATATGATATCTGTTTATCCGTCAAGGGTGCAAAACCATATAACGGAGAATAGGCGGCATTCAATGCGTGAAATATCTTATGGGCATAAGGCCATATTTCCTTCCGGTTCTTAAATTTCATTGTTTTCAGGCCGTATTTCTTTTTCACTATTTCGCCTATCCTCAGATGCTTTTCCGGTATTTCATCCGGTATGTATATCTTAAATTCTTTCCAGTCTTGTTCTTTTTCATATCCCATCCGCTCCAGGTGTGCGGGATAATAGGGATAGTTATAAATCGTAGCCATCGTGCCTGTCTGGTCGAACCCGTGAATCAACATTCCTTCATGGTCTAAATCCGTAAAACCTAACGGGCCGTGGAGTTCGTCCATACCTTTCTCTTTCGCCCAGTTTTCAACAGCGCCGAATAAGGCGTCAACCACTTCGTTGTCATCAATAAAATCCACAAAACCAAAACGCGCCCTTTTTTGCTTCCATACCTCATTGCTACGGTAGTTAATCAAGCCTGCGATCCGTCCTGCTATTTTGTTATCGCGGTAGGCAAGAAAACAGATTCCCTCGCCAATTTCAAATGCCGGGTTCCGGTCTTTGTCTAACGTCATCATCTCTTCGTCAATCAAACCAGGGACATGACAGGGATTGCCTTTATATAGCTCGATATTAAACTTTACGAACTTCCTGAGTTCTTTTTTGTTGGTTACTTGTTTGATTATTACACCCATCTCTAACTTTTATTATGCAGGCAAAGTTACACAATAAATTTGTTCGTAAGCTACTTCTGCATTAACACATTAAAAATTTGCAGGGCAAACGCATTTTAATCTCTTCGCATACGTTGGCCGGGAAATTGGTAAGCGCATGTATGCCAGGTATATTCCGTCTTCCCCATTCATGGATGTTAAGGAATTTGGCGTTTCCGGCTAACGGGCGTTTTGTACGGACAGGGGGAATCAGTGGGCGATTCCGATTGTTTTCGTAATCAAATGAGTCTTTATTGACTGTTTGGCGAGAAGGCTTCGGAAAAACATGACGGAGTCTTGAGGAAAGGATTACGGCGCTTTTGCAAAAGCATTGTGACGTCTTTACAAAAACATTACAATCGTTTGCTGAAGACATCGCAATGAAAAACCGGAAGGTTCGAAATAGCGCTGAAACATCTATTTCCACCCGCTGTTTTTGTTGGGGAAACAGACAGCAAACAGTTGTCTTTTACTTTGTTTTGTATCTGTGCAGGATTCATTTGCGAACATATAGTTTAGAGAATCTCCGTTTTTGGGGAGTTATCCCTGACTTGGAGTACAAATGGGCGAAGCAGGGAGGGGGTAAAATAACAGAATGGCAAAATAGCAAAAAGACAGAGATGAACGGATGCCCGGCAGTTTGTGTTTCCGGGCATCCGTTCGTATCCTTTAGTCATACAGGCCGGCCGGCGCTGCCGTGGCGGCGCCTGTGTTGCTTGTTAGTTTGAATTTCGCAGGGTTGCCCGGATAATTGCCGTTCGTTATGTCTACCGTTTTGACTACGGAGTTATTAATCACAAGGCAATCAATAGTCCAGGTACCGGCTTTACTGTCGGCAGATGTGGCCCCTATATAATCCGCCTCCAAACGCCATGTGTTTCCATTTTGAAATGCACGTACTGTGGAGGCGGCGAATGAGCCCCTAGGATTAGGGTAAGTAGAAGAACTGCTCGTTATTACAAGCCCATAATCCGGGGTCTGGGACTGAAATGACGAACCAACGACAACAACCGTAAAATCACTGGTATTTATCTTTGTATCAAAGTCAGCTATCCAATCCTGATATCCATACGTAGGGCTACACTCGATTTCATACCTTATATAGTTGAACGATTTGCTGTTGTGCCCTGTCACTAACGACAATAGTTCTCCTGTAGCGTTATGTCTTACCAATTGCGATACCGTTTCAGTCGGAGACAGGCCGTCTGTGCCCCTTGCCTGCTTCAGATATGTTGTGCCGTCTGTGCCCACCTGTATTCTTTCCTGGTTATTTGTGCGGATGCTTAACGCCTTGTCGTCTGAAGTTCCCACATAGTTCGTTGCGGGGTTTGTGCCGGCGTTTCCTGTTGTACCCCAGGCTTGCGTATCGTTCTGCGCATAAACCCATTCATCTCCGTCCCAGGAATAAAGTCCTTCTTTAAAATTATTACTGATATTATAAACAACAATCCCCTTGTGAGTCAAATTGTCTGCCTGGGAGGGTGAACTTACTAAAGGGCTTAGCGATTTCAGGGCGCTAAGCTCTACACGGGGGAAAAGAATGCCTTTGGTGCTTGTTGTACCTCCTTCGGTAAGGCTGTTCTGCTGCTTCACGTCTAAAAGCGCACCCTTGGCCGGAGATTCGTCGCTACCGATAGTTACCTGTGCATGTGCTCCTGCACAGAAGCCTGCTCCAATCAAAAACAGTCCTATCATTTTAGACAGTACCGCTTTACTACGTTTTTGTTTAAAATCTTTCTGTTTCATAAAGAATGGTTATATATTAAAAGTATATATTATTATAAAAAGAAGATATATTCTTTATGTTTACGAATATAGGCTGTTTTTTCTAATTATCTTTCAAAATAAGATTTTTTTTAATCGGGTGTACGACAAAATTCCCTGCAGATTCAATTCCGGCAGTTTTTATCCGGGAAACCGGCCGCTCCGGGGGTAAAGGGGAGAGCTTTGGGCGCATCCCCCTCCTCTGGCGGTCGGGGGG
>JAIRKZ010000142.1 GCA_031259845.1 Tannerellaceae bacterium
TGGTAACGATACTTGGTTATCCATACCAAATGGACTTGCAGACTGTTTACATTATGACTTCCCTGACGCTGTTCCATACAGCAAATGTATATATTTTCAGATTGGTAGAAGCTAAAGCCTTGCACTAAAGTGCATAGTTTTAACTAACGTGCCTGAAAAATAAAGTGCAGAAAACAGGATTATCCAATATAAAAAAAGCGGACGTTTTCTGAAACGTCCGCTTTTTTTATGTTATCAGGAGTCATTCCTGTTTATCCGTCATCCTCTTCATTCATTTCCCTTATTTTAATCGAGAAAAAGAAAGTCGTGCCTTTTCCTTCCTCCGACTCAAATCCGAAATTTCCTCCGTGCATTTCTACAAAGGCTTTACATATCATCAGGCCTAAGCCCGAACCATGTTCATTATTGGTTCCGAAAGTTGAAAAATAGTCTTTATTCAATAACTTTTCTTTATCGCTTTCCTTTATGCCTTTCCCGGTATCTTTTATACTGAAAAACATATTGTTTTTTTCCATAAGGGTAGAAATAGTTACCCTCCCTCCTTCAAAACTGAATTTAATAGCGTTGGATAATAAATTGCGGACTACCGTTTTTATCATATCCACATCTACAAATCCTGTCAGAGGTTCCTGAATGCCGGGAGCAGAAACAACTACATGTTTTAATTCCGCAATAGGTTCATAAAGAGTGATTATCGATTCTATTAAGCTATTGATGTCCGTTCTTTGCTTATGCGGCTGTAATTTATTCCGGCTGAATTTAGACCATTTCGTTAAGTTGTCCAACAATTGAAAAGCCTCTTCCGACGTTTTATCCATTAATAGAAGCATTTCATAGACCTCTTCGCCTACTTTATCTTTATCTACCAATTTCAACACGGAATTATTCAGCATCTTCATAGAACCTAACGGCGTTCTTAAATCGTGCGAAATAAGCCCATAAAGCATATCGCGTGATTCGATAGCCGCTTCCAGTTCTTCTTTGATACGCTCTATGCTGTATAACTCAAAACGGTGGTAAATACGTTTCAACAGTTCATCCTTTTGAAAAGGCTTTGTTATATATTCCGTAGCGCCTAACTGATATCCCTTTACAATACTTGGCATATCATTTAAAGCCGACATAATAATAACCGGGATATTATTTGTATCGGGATTACTTTTTAATCGTTGCAATACTTCGTATCCATCCATCTCCGGCATCATTATATCAAGCAGCATAAGATTAGGATGTTTCTCTTGCGCTATTTGCAAAGCTTTGGTTCCATTTTCGGCTGTAAGCAATGAATATCCTTCTTTCTTCAGAATAGCCTGCACAAGCATAACGTTCGTCAGAACATCATCAACAATTAATATCGTATATTCGGAGGCAAAATTCTTCATGCAAAATTCCTCATTCATTTATAATCCTTTTCCATGACAATTCTTATATTTCTTACCGCTCCCGCAAGGGCACAGGTCATTACGGCCAGCTTTCTTTTCTACACGTATGGGAACTTGTTGGCGAGGTTGTGCAGGGCCTGTCGGCGGCTTTTGTTGTAACGGGTCGCCGCCTCCGCCGGCAAGGTCGCTTTTCTCCGTGCGATAGCGGCTCATATCCTGCCGTTTCTGTTCGGTAGCCCGCCTTACATCTACTCTGCGTTCGGTTTGTCCGGGAGCTTCTTCCCTTACGGGTATCTGTCCGCGCATCAGGATGCCGGCAGTCTTTTTATTCATTGCATCTACCATCGACTTGAACAGGTTATACGATTCAAGTTTATAGATCAACAAGGGGTCTTTATTCTCGTAACTTGCATTTTGTACAGAGTGGCGTAATTCATCCATTTCACGCAAATGCTCTTTCCACGACTCGTCGATGGTATGAAGTATGATTGATTTCTGGAAGGCTTTTCCGATAGCTTTACTTTCGGTATTGTAGGCTTCTTTCAGGTTACATGAAATATTATACATGCGTTTACCGTCGGTAATCGGGATTAATATATTTTCATACTGCGCCCCTTGCGTTTCATAAACCTGTTTGATTACCGGATTTGCTACCTGAACCAACCGTTCCATACGGCGTTTGAACAGCTGTAAAGCCTCATCAAATAACTTATCTATCAATTGGATTGATTTGAGTTCGCGGAATTCTTCTTCCCTGACGGGCGTTTCCATGGCAAACGTACGGAACAATTCCAGCTTGAAGCCTTCATAATCCATACTATCCGTATAACTTTCAACAATAGAAGTTGTATTGTCATAAATCGTATTCAGTACATCCAGCCCGATACGTTCGCCCATTAAAGCATGGCGGCGGCGGGTATAAATCACATTACGTTGCGAATTCATCACATCATCGTACTCAAGCAGGCGTTTACGAATGCCAAAGTTGTTTTCTTCCACTTTCTTTTGAGCGCGTTCTACGGATTTGCTTAGCATGCTGTGTTCTAATACCTCTCCTTCCTTAAAGCCCATTCGGTCCATGAGTCCGGCAATCTTATCGGAAGCAAACAAACGCATCAAATCATCTTCAAGCGAAACGAAGAATACTGATGAACCCGGGTCGCCCTGGCGTCCGGAACGGCCACGCAGCTGACGGTCTACACGGCGGCTTTCATGTCGTTCGGTACCTATAATCGCCAAACCGCCGGCTTTCTTCACAGCCGGAGATAATTTAATGTCGGTACCACGGCCTGCCATGTTAGTAGCAATCGTTACGGTACCGCTTTGTCCTGCCAGGGCCACTATCTCCGCCTCACGTTGATGCAACTTAGCATTCAATACATTATGTTTAATTTTACGCATCGTCAGCATACGGCTTAACAATTCGGATATTTCAACCGATGTGGTGCCTACCAGCACCGGACGTCCGGCTTCAACCAACGCGCTGATTTCTTCTATTACCGCATTGTATTTTTCACGTTTTGTTTTATAGATACGGTCGTTCATATCCGTACGGGAAATGGGGCGGTTGGTAGGAATAACTACAACATCCAGTTTGTAGATATCCCAGAATTCTCCGGCTTCCGTTTCTGCCGTACCGGTCATACCCGACAGTTTGTGGTACATACGGAAATAATTCTGCAATGTAATCGTTGCGAACGTTTGGGTAGCGGCTTCTACCTTCACTCTTTCTTTTGCTTCAATAGCCTGGTGCAAACCGTCCGAGTAACGGCGGCCTTCCATGATACGACCGGTCTGTTCGTCAACAATCATTACCTTGTTGTCTATTACTACATATTCATCATCTTTTTCAAACAAGGTATAGGCTTTCAGCAATTGGTTGATGGTATGTACACGTTCGCTCTTTACGGAGTAGTTGGCCAATATTTCATCTTTCCTTGCTTGTTTGTCTTCCTCCGTTCCCTGCATATTATCCAACTGTGATAATTCGGAAGCAATATCCGGCAAGACGAAAAAGTGTGGGTCGTCCGACTTGCCGGTCAGCAAATCAATTCCCTTATCCGTAAGTTCGATGCTATTGTTTTTTTCATCGATAACGAAATATAAATCATCCGTCACCAGATGCATATTACGGTTATTATTTTCCATATAGAAAGCTTCGGTCTTCAGCATGGAAGCTTTTACGCCCGGCTCGCTCAGGAATTTAATCAACGGTTTGTTCTTAGGATTACCTTTAAATGAACGATAAAGCAGAAGGCTTCCTTCTTCCTGTACTTTCGAGTCGCCGCTCGCCATTTTCTGTTTAGCCTCTGTCAGTAATTTTGTGGCAAGGTTTTTTTGTGCATTTACCACTACCTCCACATTGGGGCGGAATTGTTCGAACAATTGCTCTTCGCCTCTCGGGATAGGCCCCGAAATGATCAAGGGTGTGCGGGCATCGTCAATTAATACCGAGTCTACCTCATCCACGATGGCATAATTATGTTTCCGCTGCACCAAATCATTAGGGCTGATTGCCATATTATCACGCAAGTAGTCGAACCCGAATTCATTATTAGTTCCGAACGTAATATCCGCATTATAAGCCGCCCGGCGAGCGTCTGAGTTTGGCTGATGTTTATCGATACAATCAACGGAAAGGCCGTGAAACATATACAAAGGCCCCATCCATTCGGAGTCGCGTTTGGACAGATAGTCGTTAACGGTTACCACGTGTACGCCATTACGCGTCAGGGCGTTCAGGAATACCGGCAGGGTAGCTACCAATGTTTTGCCTTCGCCGGTTGCCATTTCTGCAATCTTTCCTTTATGAAGGACAACGCCTCCGAACAACTGCACATCATAATGGATCATATCCCAGACAATCTCATTCCCTCCGGCTTCCCAGTGGTTTTGATAAATGGCCTTGTCGTCTTCTATACGGACAAAATCGTGTTTGGCTGCCAAGTCGCGGTCAAACTGATTGGCTGTAACAACGATTTCTTCATTTTGTGCAAAACGGCGGGCCGTATCTTTTACAATGGCAAATACTTCGGGCAAAGATTCTTCGAGCGCTACCTCCATTTTTTCAGTAATCTCTTTTTCTATCTTGTCTATCTCTGCCCAGATAGCTTCGCGTTCTTCCAGTTCTTTATCTTCAATACCCTGGCGTAGTTCTGCCACACGAGCGCGTTCTGCTGCCACATAGTTTTGGATACGTTCTTTGATTTCACCCGTTTTAGCGCGTAATTCATCATTAGATAACACTTCTATCGTTGGATAAACGGCTTGTATCTTTCTTACGTACGGATCGATTTCTTTAAGGTCACGCTGCGACTTATTGCCGAACAGCTTTGTCATAAACTCATTAAATCCCATGATTTTTTTTAGTTTATATGTTATTATTAGTTGATTATTCTCTGTTTAATATGAGGGAATCCCGATTGCCGGGCTGTTACTTGTCAATAGCCAACTCCCATAATGGCAGTTCCTGCGTAGCATTCGGCGGCCTGATTCTCAGTATATGGGTTACGGTAGGAGCAATTTCCGTTGCTTTTACCTCCCGGTAGATATGCTTTGGTTTAAGCCCGTTACCCATAAATATGAGTGGAGTGGCTACCGCATTGTTTCGTACGACAGTTACTTTTTCACCGGGTATCTCATTGTTAATTTTCCATCCCGGTTGTAATTCTATGATAATATCTCCACGCCCGATATGGTGAGTCCCATTACGGAATTTTGCTGTTCCTTCATTCCATTCGCCATTGCGCAATGCCCTGTCTGTTATTACAGCTTGCAAGCCGGAAAATTCTTCAACAAACTTTGCCGCTTTGTCTTGTATTTCATCCAATGAAATATTTTCATTTTCAATTATCTTTCTGTCCAGATAAATCTGCTTGTCATAATAGCCAACCACCCACTTTTTATGTCCGTACAATTGCATCAGGTACATATTCAATAAGGCAATGCAACGTTTAGGATAGAAATCGCCGCCATTTACCGGAGCTTCTCCCGGATAGTATCCAATACTTTTACTATAGCCGGAACCTGTAAAAACAATCAATACATTATGCAAACCTGCTTTTTTATCAATTGTATCGAGTAGTTTCTCTATATCTTTATCCAACTGATAATACAGGTCTTGTATTTCACGCGAATATTCTTTATCCGCCAACCTGTTAAAGTTTCCGGCATAATAAGTAACAGACAGCATATCAGGATACAGACGTGTTCCAAAGCCGGCATATTCCAGAAACTGAAAAGCCAAACGGTTCACTTCTATATTTATAAAAGGAGATGTCTTCAGGTCTGGATAACAATTCCGCATATTTTCATTAAACGTATAACGGAATGATACATCATCCATTACATACGGAAAAGCATCATATTTTGTTATAGGGATAGAAGGCGTCCAGATCATTTTGTCTAAACGCACCGGCAATGATTCCAATCCATTATTGTATCGCTCTACATACCAGGGGACATTTCGATAATAAGTAGTAGTAGCCCATTTACCATTGATATCATCTATCCAAAAAGCGGCATTGGCGGCGCTACCGGCCGAAAGGATGGCGCTTTCGGCATTAGGAGCAATGGAATATACATCGCTTTTTCCTTTTGAAGCAATTTTCAATTCATCACCGATAGTAGAAGCATATAATTTTTTAGGAGAATAATTGTCGTGTGTGAAATTGCCGATAAAATCAGGGTCGTGGAGAATCGAATATTCCCGTTCCCTGTCAAAATCAAAAAACTTATTAGACGCAATCCCATGAAAACAAGGATTTGCCCCGGTAAACAAAGTAGCAAATGCTGTTGCCTGATCAATATTGGAAAACTCAAAACGGACATTCTTATACACTACGCCCTGATTCAACAGGCGTTTAAAACCGCCGTCGCCGAATGTATTATAAAAATATTCAATATAATCGCCCCGTAACTGGTCTACTGTAATACAGACCACCAATTTAGGAACTTGCTGAGCTTCCAGATTGGTTACAGCCAATATGGTAATAAGCGATGTAAGGATTCTTCTCATTTATTTTCTTTATACATTAATTTGTAACCTGCCGTTTGCCGGCAACCAATCCTGATGCCGAACGTACCCAAAGGGTTAACGTCAGAAAGATAAATGCCGTATTCAGTTGCTGCGGAATAAAATACCAGCCCAACAACATGAACGAAAGCAGCGCAAAGTTAATAAAATGATAATAATAAGCAGCCTTATTTAACTTTTTCACCGCAAATAACACGGCGCCAACTAACTGAAAGGGATGTAACCAGGCGATCAACCAGTTTGGCCAGGTAGCCGGATGTTCCGAAACAAAAGCTAAAAAGAAGAGTACAACCCCCGCAAGCCCGGCAATAAAAAACAGCGTACTGTCTATCAGCCGGAAATACCGTTTCGTTCGCCATTCATAAACAGTAGACAGCAAGATCAGCAAAAATAGAACTAAACTACACGTCAGCGGTGTAAAAAAGCCTGTTTCCTCTTCCTCTTGTACTTCTTCCGCTAATATAATTGTTTCCGATACAAGTCTGCGTTCCGAACCGTCAGGGTTTTGAATCGTTGCCTTGTCGAAAGCCTTTTCCAAATACAGGGGGAGAAATAACTCCTCATGCGGCGTTGCTATCCTGTCGGCAAGACTGCCCAATGCCAGTTCCGTTCCAAAGATCAGCCACGGCTTATTCCGCATACAATGATTAATCAACTGACGAAACGTTTGAGGTTTGGCTTCATGATTATAGACAACTTGGCCGTCTACATACCGCTCTACAATGGCAACCGGACGAGTGGCGCAATTGTCAAAGAAAAAGTTGTAGCGGTAAACAGCATTTTCCGGCTGGGCGTTGATTACTAACGCTTCCCACATCCGTTGTTTTTCATCCAGGAGTAAATTCAATACCTGTTCGGTAACGCCACTTCCCCGCATTTGGTATTCTACTAAAAAATAGTCAAATAAGGAAACGCCTAATTTATAATCTGTTTCACCTTTAGCAAAACGATATACAAAATTCGATTTGTTGAAATCAAACAGACCATAATTAAAAACCGCATTAATTTCATTTACGGGGTCATATACCCGGACAGCCGTATGGCCATATACCGTATACACCGTTTCTTCCGAAGGCGAACAGGTAAGAATGCTAATTCGCGCCTCCTCACTAAGGGTTATTTGTGCAGAGAGCGAAAATGCAAATACAGACAAGACAAGTAAATAGAAAACTCTTTTCATCAGTAGTTTTTTTGCTTATAGACAACAAAAATAACGAAATTTCATTCATACTATACGAATGTGCAATCAATATTTATACGTTACTTTGCCCCGCGTTATTTACAACAGATATTTCTTTTTAATAAAATATAATGTAACACAAATGAAAATCGTCTTTCTCTTTTGCCTGTTTATTGTTCTTCCGGCAAACTTGTTTCCCAGGGATAATACCCATTTGGCTAAAGACAAACTCTTTCATATTTCTCGAAGTAAAAATAAAAACCTGGTTTGTTACGACGTAAACTATTCAGGGGGAAAACTTGACATTAAAAACCCATTGACGGTTTACTGGCTCAACAGGGAAGATAAACCGGGAGAAACAAGTAGCCTGAATATGATACAGAAGAAACTGGCTTACGGCTATAAACTCATTTCTCAAGGCGACGATTCGTGCGAGATAACATTAAATGCATATCCCGGAAGAGTTTTAACCATTTGTAAGCAAGATGCAAAATATGTATGCCTTATCACAATAAATAAACAGACAGCGATTCTTGAATCACTTTATGTGAAAGCAAATCCAAACAATTCATTAATAGTTGAATATGTTGAACTGAAGGGTATATCGCCAATCACCAGACAACCCGTTACCGAAAGAGTAGAAAACGCCAGCAAGTAAAACCCGGCTTTACCGGAAGGGAACTCCAAAGAGAAAGAACTTTTTTAATTGCTGAATCGTTGAAAAATTACAGATTTGTATAAACCTTTTTCCGAAAGTTTCTACATTTGTATTTTAAAGTGTATACATATAATACAGACGCTTTTGAAAAAGAATGATCAGGTTACAACCTTTGAAGAAATCTATTTAGCGTATTTTTCAAAGATGAAACATTTTGCCAAGGTATATGTTCTGTCGGAAGAAGAAGCGGAAAATATTGTACAGGATATTTTCACTGAATTATGGGAAAAACGAGATGTACGACTTGAATATACCAACCTTGCAGCTTATCTTTTTGTGTCGACCAAAAACAAATGCCTTAATTATCTGCGCCACCAGGCGATGAGGCAAGAATCGGCGGATAAAATCCAGGAAGAATACAGACTGACCTTACAAACCGGAATAAATTCGTTGGAAGTACTTGATTTGGATTTTTTATCCGACCCGAACAACGTAAAAGAAAAACTGAACGCAGCGTTGGATTTGTTGCCGGAACGTTGCCGGCAAATCTTCGTCATGAGTAAAATAAAAAACAAAAAGCAGAAAGAAATTGCCGAAGAGCTTCAAATATCCATCCATACGGTTGAAACGCAAATGGGAATTGCCTATCTGCATCTCAGAAAAGAACTCAAACGATATTTCACACTTATTCTTGTAATCTGTTTCTATTAAAGAAAGTTTTTGAAAAATTTCCTAACAATTCTTTGGCGGATTTTTTTTCTCGCGTGTTTATATATTAAAATATAGAAAAAATGAATAGAGACGTTGAGCATTATTTTCTTGGAAAAATGGACAGGGATGAAAGAATTGCTTTCCTGCGTGAATTAACATCCGATAAAGAAAAACAGGAAACATTCGATCGGTACCGGAATACCGAAGCATTGCTCGCTTTTTCCGATGATGTGGATAATCCCCTTGATACGGTTCGCAGCTATAAACGATTCATGCGTCGCATGAAGCAACGCGCATTCTATCGATATGTATATCGAACTGCCGGTTATGCGGCGGCTCTCGTGTTGCTGGCGATGTCCGTTCATTTCTACCATGTCTATTCCTATCAACATACGATAGACATTTCCGAAACGTCCTTGTTTGTACCTGCGGGTCAACGCGTCTCACTGACTCTTTCCGACGGTACGACGGTGTGGTTGAACGCCCGGACGCGTTTAACTTATCCAACGGCTTTTATCGGTAACCAACGGCGTGTATCCATCGAAGGAGAGGCTTTTTTTGAAGTAGCGGAAGATAAAGACAAACCCTTTATTGTTTCGGCGAATGGGTCGGAAATCAAAGTATTAGGCACAACTTTCAATGTGTATAGTTACCCGGACGAACCCGTCAGCCGCATCAGCCTTCTGGAAGGTAGCGTACAGATACACAGTAAAACATCGCCGGATACAGAGGTAACGCTTCGTCCACAAGACGAAGCAATAGTCCAAAATCAAACACAAACAATGACTATCGGTAAAATTCCAGATAATGATTATTTTCTGTGGAGAGAAGGCATATACAGTTTTGAAAACGAAACGCTGAATAATATATTAAAAAAATTAGAACTCTATTATGATATCAAGATAGAAGTGAAAGAACCTGCTATACTTAAATGGAAGTATACCGTAAAATTCCGGCAACGAGACGGTATAGACGAAATCTTAAGGGCGCTTTGCAAGGTTTATCCCTTAAAGATTCGGAAAAATGAAGAAAAGAACATCGTAAAAATAAGCCTGTGAAGATAAAAACATAATACGAACCCATTAAAACAACTGCCTATGAGAAAAAGCATATGACTGAACAAACACTACTAATGAAGTAAAACGTTTCAAAAAAACACGACAAAAGCGGCCACTTCTGTCGTGAAAAAGCAAACACCATGGAAAATAAAATTAAAGCCTGTTTTTACATTTTCCATAAAGGAGTTATTATTTGAATTGAATTGTTCGTAATAAATAATATCTTCCTTTGTTAAATAGAAGGAGCTTTTTGACATAATAATGAGTATTTGATCAAAAAGAACTTCTCGCTTTCCTAACGAAATCACTCTAATTTATTTTGTGAATTAAATAAATTAGGATTTTAGTATTCACTTTATAATCGCAAAGTTATGAAAAAAGACAATTTGTTATTCCTTTTTATCTTCAAAAAGGAGCATTTTAAAATTTTTTTAAGAATCACAAGAATTTTATTTCTCTTTCTTTTTTTTGTTGTTTTTCATACAACAGCCATTAATATGGACGCACTAAATGTTAATATTGAAATTCACTCGAACGAGTTGTCCATCAAACAGTTTTTAACAGAAGTTGAACATCAGACCGATTTTCTGATTCTATACCGTAATGACGACATTGATGTTAGTCGTATTGTATATATTAAGAATAAAAAGGGAAATCTGTCATCTATGTTGAACGAGGTTTTTTCCGGGACGGATATTCGTTATGAATTTCAGAACAAATACATTGTTCTGGCAAAAAATGTGCCTTCCGAAAACAATGTACCTTCTCAGCAACAAACCAGAACGATTACCGGCACGGTGACCGATGAAAGTGGCGAACCTCTTATCGGAGCGTCCGTAGGCATCAAAGGAACTACTAAAGGTACGATCACGGATGCAGAAGGGAAATTTAGTATTAACCAGGTATCATCCGATAATCAATTAGTGATTAGCTATATAGGGTATATAGCACAAGAAATTAACATAGGCAATCAAAACTCATTTAACATCCGGTTGGCGGAAGACCGTCAAATGTTGGAAGAAGTAGTTGTCGTAGGTTATGGAACACAAAGAAAAGAAACCTTGTCGGGCGCCGTTACGGCTATAAAAGCCGATGAAATCATTACCACCAAAACGGAGAACTTTATCTCCAATATTCAGGGAAAGGTAGCCGGCTTATTGATTCGTCAGCAAACCGGCGAACCGGGCGTATTCGACAATATGATCAGTATTCGCGGCTACGGAAGCCCGCTTGTTATTATTGACGGCGTAACACGTAGCGGCAGGGAAGCGGGAGACGCTGTTAAAGAATTGGCTCAATTGAGCGCGGAAGATATTGAAAGTGTCTCTATTCTGAAAGATGCCGCCGCTGCCATTTACGGAATGAACGCCGCCAACGGCGCTATCATCGTAACGACAAAGAAAGGGACGAGTCAGGGTAAAGCGAAGTTTGCCTATACAGGATTATACGGCATAAAAACGCCTACCGGTATGGAGCTAACCATGGACGCATATAATTACATGCTGATGGCCAATGAAATGCAACGGAACGACGGTAAAGGAATGTATGCAGCGTATGATTCCGACCTTCTTGAAAAATACAGGACAAATCAACCCGGCTACCAGGATATCGACTGGATCGACCTGACAATGCACAAATCCGTATCCCAGCAAAATCACAACCTGTCTGTCAGGGGAGGAACCGACAAGGTGCAATATTTTTCCAGTGCAGGATTCACGTCAGACGAAGGGTTGTTAAGCAGTGATATCATGTATTATAAACGTTTAAATTTCCGTTCCAATATAACGGCTACCCTAACGAACGATTTGAAGATGAATGTCGGCTTTTCGGGGCGCCAGGACAAGCGGCAAAGTAAACGGGATGATTTCTGGGCTGTATACAAAGCGCTTGTAACCAGCGAACGTGGCAAAAACTGGCATACGATGGATAATGAAGAACACTATACGTTAATAGCTCCCGAAGGTAAGAACCTGATGGCGTTTATCGATCCGGACGTAGACGGGTATCGCCGCTGGGAAACACTCAACGGGCAGGCGCAAGTTGAATTGACGTATACCGTTCCTTTTGTAAAAGGGTTAACGCTTTCGGCCTTGACGGATTACAACATTCGGCAGATCAACGAATCTTACCTTTCGAGAAGTTATCCGTTATACGACTATTTCTCCGACCTGTACCAAGCGACCTACGGAACGGACTCCTATTATAACCGAATCGACCTGTACGAAAAAGCCTATCTCCGTGTAATGGCTACTTACAATAAAAAAATCAGTTCCCATTCATTTAATATTATGGGAGCGATGGAAGGTTCCAAAGAACGGGCGGATCGATTGAGAGGGCAACGCTTGTATAGCGACTTGTATACGCATGACATCTTGAACCAGGGTACCGCTACCACGGCAACAAACGAGGGCTTTCGTGAATTTGGCCGGTTAGCAGCCTATTTCGGACGTGTAAATTATGATTATGCCAATAAATATTTAGTAGAATTGGTAGGCCGGTATGATGGCTCGTACCGGTATGCACCCGAAAAACGATGGGTATTTTTCCCTTCTGCAAGTATAGGATGGCGTTTATCGGAAGAAGCATTTGTGAAAAACCTCTTGCCTTTCCTGGATAACCTGAAGATCAGGGCTTCGTACGGTGAAAGCGGCCGCGACGCGGGAGATGCCTTCCAATACATACCGGGATATACAAGTAGCGCAGCCAGAGGATATATTTTCGATGCAGGCACGTTAACTACGGGCATGTATCCTCCGGGCGTTGTGAATAATTCGCTATCGTGGGTAACAGCCAGAATATCCAACATCGGGATTGATTTCGATTTACCGGGTGGAAAATTCGGAGGTTCTTTTGACCTTTTTAAACGTAAGAACACGGGTATTTTAGCTACCCGCATTACAACGGTGCCTAATTTCTTCGGCGCATCATTTCCGCAGGAAAATATCAACTCGGATATGAATGTCGGAATGGAAGTGAATCTGACGCATCAGGGAAAAATAGGGAACGATTTTACGTATTATGTAACGGCGAATACGACGTATGCACGTCAAAAACGCCTGCATACGGAAAGAGCAGCCTTCACAAGTCAGTGGAATAAATGGCTAAACGGAAACGAAGATCGTTACACGGGGCGTTCCTTGATTTTTAACTATGACGGGCAATACACCTCGTTGGAAGAACTTGAAACGGCGCCTTTGCATGGAGGAACTTTGGGAAATTCAAAAATGTTACCGGGTGAATTTCGGATTACAGACACAAATGGAGACGGCGTAATTAATAATAATGACAGGGTTTTCGACAATTGGGCATTTGGCGATGAAGGTTACACTTCCGGGACAACCAGCACAGGAGCCGTTAATCCGCCTTTGCAGTATGGTTTCACTTTTATGGGTACGTATAAATCATTCAGTTTGAATCTGCTTTTCCAAGGCGCTGCGTTATATTCCGTCAATTTTGCTTCGAATGACATTTGGGGTTACGGACGGTATCCAACTTTGCATGAAAAATACTATGATCGCTGGCATACAACAAGTATAGAAGCAGACCCTTACGATCCGGAGACCATTTGGATTCCAGGCAAATTTGCCCCTTTGCGTCCCTGGGTAAATCCGAGACCGGGAGTTACAAGCGATTACGTAATCAGTTTGTTTCGTCCGATGGGTAACTATCTGCGTTTGAAAAATGTCGAACTTGGTTATTCCCTGCCTCATTCCATCCTTAAAAAATGGAATATATCGGACATAAAGTTATTTGTGAACACGACTAATATTTTTACTATCACGAATAAAGAATTGAAAAAAATCGACCCTGAAAAACAGGAAAAGGATTATAATGCGAATTTAACGTATCCGATTATGAAGGCAGTGAATTTCGGATTAAACATTAACTTTTAACAACAGTACGTATGAAAAAGAATATTTTGAAAGATAAAGCGTTGATCGTTTTTATGACTTTTTTGTTGGCGTTGAATTCAGGATGTACTCAGTTCCTTGAAGTGGAACCGCTGACTAAAGTAAGCGGAGAACAATTATTAACCAGCGAAAAAGGTATACTCACGCTTTTGGCGGAATTATATAATGCCATGCCCATGGAAGATTTCAATTATCATCCGGGCGTCGGCACTGCTAACGATGCACAGGGATATGGCGGCTTTTATATTCGCGGTATAGGGTCGGGAGCCCATTTTGCTACGACCGATATGTATACCAGCGACGCTATTCGATCGGACGGGAGCGACGCCATAGGACAGCCGGGCAACAATTATTTTGAATATGCTTACACACGCCTTCGCGATCTGAATTTGTTTTTGGAAGGTATTGAAAAGGCCAGGAACGAGCAGATTCTTACGGAAGCCACATTCATTCGGTTGCAAAGTGAAGCCTATTTTATACGGGCATACCTTTACTTCGGCCTGGTAAAAAGTTACGGAGGCGTCCCTATTATTGAAAAACCGCTGGATGACGATTATGTGCCGGGCACAGAAAGCGCTGCCTTGTATATTCCCCGCAGTACGGAAAAAGATACCTGGGATTTTGTTTTGAGCGATTGCGACAAAGCGATAGCCGGTCTTCCGGAAACGCTATCCGAAGGTAAATACCGCGCCAATAAGTGGACTGCATACGCTTTGAAAGCGAGAGCCGCTTTGTATGCCGCTTCGGTTGCAAAATTCTGGAACAATGCTCCTTTAATCGGCGAAGCTGCCTCTTTAGGATATGTAGGTATCCCTTCTTCCGAAGCAAATCGTTATTATTTGGAATGTATCAATGCTTGCAAGGCGATTATTGATAACTCGGGGCATACCTTATATATGCCGAATCCTGCAAACAGAGAAGAGGCGGCGGCCAATTATCAAAACTTGTTCCTGACAGCCAATAACGAAATTATTTTTGGAAAAGCTTACTTAGACGGAGCGCTTGTCAGCAACCAGGGGCACAGTTACGATGCATTCTATAGCCCTGCGCAAAACCATCCGGGATATCTCCGTCACGGACGTTTCAGCGTAACACTGGATATCGTTGATGCATACGAAGATTATACCGACAATGGAAACGGAGCCAGCGCGAAAATAGCAACCCGCGAGGACGGTAATGAAGATTTCTATTATGCGAATCCGAATAACATCCAGTTAACGGTCCCGTTTAAGAAATACGATGATTTATACGAACCCTTTGCCGGTAAAGACGTGCGCCTTCTTGCCAGTGTAATTGTTCCCGGCTCAATGTATAAAGATGTGAAAATTATTATGCAAGGTGGCCTCATTCGTAGAAACGGGGATGTTGTCGCTTATGCCACCGGTAGCGAAGAAGGACTTGACGGAAAAACGTATTACACGTATGGCGCTGCCAGCCCGGCCGGTTACTCAGGCTTCGATAATTTAGGCGGAGGTATGGAAAACTCGAACTTCTCTTGTACCGGATTTTCGATTCGTAAATACCTGTCTGAGAATAAAAATATAATAGTCACCGGGAGTACGGCAGTGTCTACTACGACATGGATTGATTTCCGCCTGGCCGAGATTTACCTGAGTTACGCCGAAGCGGTTGTTGAAAGCGGACAAGGCGATGCCACACTGGCTAAAAGCTATGTAAACCAATTACGAAAAAGAGCCGGCCATACGGACGAAATTCCCCTGACCGTTCAAAACGTTATGAAAGAGCGAAGAGTTGAATTGGCTTTTGAAGGCCGGAGATACGATGATATGCTTCGCCGTCGCGAATATCATACCTTTTTCAACATAGGCAGACGGCATTCGTTAGTGCCTTTAATTGATCTTCGCGAAGAAACGCCCAAATACATTTTTGTGCGCGTTAATCAGTTCCATGACGAACAAGCCGGTGGGCAACAATTCAATCCGATAAACTACTACAAGGCGATTCCAAGTACGGAAACCAATCGTTTAGTACAGAATCCGGGACATTAATCTTTTAAAATTCTATACGATGAAAGTACATAAAATATTTTTTCTACTAGCATCTCTTTTGTTGTTATCAGGATGCGATATGTTTAAATTAGACAACTATGAAGCGCCGAATGCTTCTTTGAGAGGAGGAATAAAAGATGCGGAAACAGGGGCTTTGGTTGAGACAGATATTCAAAACGGTTCTGCTATCCGCGTTTACGAATTAGGCTGGCCCGAAGGCGTCCAAACCTGGGTGGTAAAACAGAATGGGGAATTTCAAAACGATATGGTTTTTGCAGCTCATTACAAAGTTGTTTTTATGGACTGCAATTTTTATCCGTTTACGATTGAAGACTTTGAAATTAAAAAAGGGAGTAATACGCATGATTTTGAGGTTACTCCATACATTCGGGTGAAGGATGTATCGATTACGAGACAGGGCGATAAAATTGTGGCTACGTTTAAACTTCAGGCTGGAAAACCCGGCGTGAAACTTGGAGCTGTCCGTCTATTCGCTTTTTCAGACATGTATGTGGGCGAACAAGTGAAGTATAACATTTCAGACCCTTCGTGTTATAAGACTTTCAGCCCGGCCGAGACGATTGACACTAATACAACGTATACGTTAAGCATTGATATTCCAAGTAATACCAACGAGTTTTTCAAATACGCGAAAAATTACTATTTCCGGGTTGGCGCTTTAGCAAGCGTATCAGACGTAGGTACGGTAAGGTATAATTACGCTCCTTTGGTAGTAATACCTTTGTAACAAATGGCGAAATGTATCAAAATCAGGAATTTTGATACATTTCTTTTTATTTATTTACATTTATTGCTTTTATTCAAGAAAAATAACATGAAACATTTATTTATTCTATTGTTCTCTATTGTATCGTCATCCATGATATTCGGACAAAATACGTATGAGGCTCGTCAAACACGTACGGAATGGTTTCGTGAAGCCAGATTCGGTATGTTTATCCACTGGGGTATTTATGCCGTCCCTGCACGGGGTGAATGGGTGAAAAACCGTGAGAACATATCAACCGAAAATTATCAACAATATTTCGATGCGTTTGATCCTGTTGATTACAATCCCGCAGAATGGGCGAAGCTGGCCAAAAAGGCAGGTATGAAATATGCCGTGATTACCGCTAAACATCACGATGGCTTTTGTTTGTTTGACAGTAAATATACCGATTATAAAGCAACCAAAACGCTTGCACGTCGTGACTTAATACGTGAATTTGTAGATGCGTTCCGGGCTGAAGGCTTAAAGGTAGGATTTTATTATTCGTTATTAGACTGGTATCAGCCCAATTTTGAAAGAAAAGACGAAAAATTCGACGAGTATATAGACTACATGCATAAACAAGTAGAAGAACTGGTGACAAATTACGGTAAAATCGATATTTTATGGTTCGACTATTCTTACGGTGAATACCGGGGTGAAAAATGGAAAGCTACCAAGCTGATTGAAATGGTTAAGAAACACCAACCCCACGTAATCATCGACAATCGCTTAGGCGGTAATATGATGGCAGATACGCCCGAAATATATGCAGGGGATTTCGGCGGGCCCGAGCAAATTACGCCTCCTGCCGTTATAAAAGACAATGCGGGGCGTCCCGTGCCTTGGGAATTATGTTTGACATTGAATAATTCATGGGGGTATAACAAAAACGATTTTAATTACAAAACAGCCCACAATGTGATTTATACGCTTATCAATTGCGTTAGTAAAAACGGAAATTTACTGCTCAACGTCGGTCCGGATGCAAAAGGTAACATACCTAAAAGGTCAGTCGAAATATTGGAAGAAGTCGGGGAATGGATGAGTGCAAACCATGAGGCGATATACGGCTGCGGCCCGGCTCAATTGGAAAAACCCGAATGGGGATGGTATACGCAAAAAGGAGACGTCATTTATGCGCATGTTACTAATTTCAATATCGGGCAGGTTTGCCTGAGAGGTATGGACGGGAAGATTAAAAGCGCTACACTGCTTGCTGATGGAACAGAAATAAGGCTGGGCGAAATATCAAACATAAATACGAATGGCCCGTATGTAGGGAAAAATGATATTTTCCTCACTTCGTTGATGCCCCGGATGGGTACGCCTCCCCCGAATGACGCTTCTTCTATCAAAGTAGCCAAATTACTATTGCAAAAATAACAATTCTAATAAATGTAAATATGAAACAGTTAATATATTATGTATTTATCCCGTTTGTCCTGTTATTGCTCTGCGGATGTGGGTCGGGATTGAAAATAAACGGTGTTGCAGGCTATCAGATCGTCATTCCGTCTTATGCCGATACGATTGAAATCAGAGCTTCTCAACAGCTTCAACATTATTTGTATGAAATGTCCGGAACGGAACTTCCGATTGTTGAAGAGGGAAAATATACAGGGAAGAATGCTATCTATCTCGGACAGACTGCGTATGCAAAAGCGTTGAATCTGGAACTTGAACCGTTAAAAGACGATGGTTATATTTATAAATCTGTTGGGAACAACTTTGTCGTTATCGGAGGTAAAAGGAATGGGACGCTTTACGGAGTCTATGATTTACTGGAAACGTTTGGTTTCAGGAAATATACTTCTTCTGCTACGTTTATTCCTGAAAAGAAGGACGTATCCTTACCCGGTGATATCGTTTTTATTCCACAAATCGTCTATCGCACTACCTCCTATAGCGGTACGCGCGACAGGGAATATGCCGAATGGCACAAACTGTCGTCGCGAAACGAATGGGGGTTGTTTGTTCATACGTTTGAACGATTGGTTCCTTTCAAAGAATACATGGCTACTCATCCCGAGTATTATTCTTTACGGAAAGGGCAGCGTTTACCCACTCAGTTGTGTTTGTCGAATCCGGATGTGCTTAGAATATGTATCGAAAACCTTCAAAAGGAGATAGCGCAAAAGCCGGCATTAAAATACTGGTCGGTTAGCCAAAATGATAACGATAAATATTGTTTATGCGACAAGTGTTTGGATTTGAACAAGACGTACGGAGGAGACGCCCATAGAAGCAGCGGGTCGATGATTTATTTTGTCAATAAGGTAGCGAAGGCTTTTCCCGATAAAATGATTTCTACCCTGGCTTATTGGTACACCCGGACAGCGCCCGACAATATTATCCCCGAACCGAATGTAAATATCATGCTTTGCAACATTGAGAGCAAACGCCATAAACCCGTCTTTGAAACGGATACGGCCTTTTCCCGGGATTTGAGGAATTGGGGGAAACTTGCGCAGGATATCCTGATTTGGGATTATAATATTCAATTCAGCAATTTAGTTAGTCCGTTTCCGAATTTGCATACGATCGGTCCTAATCTTGATTTCTTTACCGATAACAGGGTCAACTCTTTCTTTATGCAGTCGAACAGCCAAATCGGAGGGGAGATGGCCGAACTGAGGGCTTATCTTATCTGTAAACTTCTTTGGAACCCAAAAGCGGATTCCGATGCGATAATAGATGATTTTGTAAACGGTTATTTTGGTAATGCAGGCCCATTTATCCGTCAATATATTAACGCCATGCGCGACGCCTTACTGGAAAGCGGATTCCGCCTGGATATTTTCGGTAGTCCCGAAGCGGCAAGAGACAGTTATTTATCGGCCCAAATGATGGATAAATACAATCAACTGTTTGATCAGGCGGAAAAGGCGGTTGAAAACGATACGACCTGTTTGCAACGTGTCAGGATTGCCCGTTTACCTGTCAGCTATGCGCAAATTCAAATCAGCCGTACAGAAGTTAATACGCCGCGAAGTTTGTTTAAAGCCGATGTTAATGGAAAGATTACGTTTAATTCCGAAATCGTATCGTTATTAAATCAATTTGTGGAAGTTGCGAAAAAACAAGGAGTAAACCGCTTACGCGAACGCAGTATATCGCCCGATGATTATATGGCTTCCTATCAACGGATATTCAAAAAGGTTGAAGAGACGAAAGATGCGCTTTCACTGAACAAAACGGTTACGCCGATTGTGGAACCGAGTAAGCGGTATAAAGGTATCGCATCGCTGACCGACGGCATATTCGGGTCTTATGAAGACTGGCGCGACGTTCGGTATGATAACTGGGTGGCCTATGAAAACAGCCATATTGATTTTGTTCTTGACTTAGGGGAAGTGAAGCCCGTCAAGTACCTGAATATGGATTTCTTTGATGCAAAAGATACCTGGTATACGATGGCTTTGCCCCGTTATGTGACGTATTCGTTCTCGGCAGACGGCAAAAACTATTCGGATGAAATAAAAGTAGTCAATCCCGTCGATCCGATGGAACCAGAAATAGATTCTATGCCGAGAGTTATTTATGTACAGTCTTTTGAGACGAATACAAATCAAAACGCACGGTATATTAAGGTACACGCGGAAAGTATATTGAAAAATCCTATCTGGCATGTCAGGGCAGGTGATAACGCCGTGATGTTCTGTGATGAAATTGTTGTAAAATAAAATCAACCGGAAAGAGATGATATTTTCAAGAATTAAATTTGCAGCTATCTTGCCGTTGTTTGTTTGTATAAATTCCTTTGTTGTTGCTCAAACCCTGACTGGTTTTTCATACAAAGACAATACCGGTGTGGAGGAAAACATTGTTCGTTCAGGATTTCAGTTTAACGGATATACGAATTATTGGCACGATAACTATCGCGAGTGGCTTCATTACGGCAATCTTTACAAAATAGCTATTCCTGATATAGCGCATAGTATTATGCAAAGCAAGGTGGATATTGCCGAAGATTTGGAGCTTCCCGGGTTATCTTTACAGGAAGGTTTTTTCAGCAACTTATCGGCTACTGCCTGTCTGTTGTTGGAGGAACCTTCCCTCCTACAAATAGAAGAAGCGTTGGCAAAGAGCGATGTGTTGATAACCGTGAATCCGGATTCCGAAACGGGCCGCAGAATCACAAAAGATATACCAACCTATCATGCAACCGTAAGAGAAGTATTGAAAAGCCATCAGTACGGAGCGAAAGACTTCGTTGAAATAAGCGCTTTTGTATTGGAAAAAGGGAATCGGAAACTTTTTGTGATTTCGTCTACCGACCGCGAAAGTCGCAACAAGCTAATCAAACTGATTGATAGTACGAAAGAAATACTGAAAAACTACGACCTTCATAAAGGCTGGTTTGGCGCCAAGACCTTGGAAAAAAGCGTTACGTGCACGCCCGGTCACTATATGGAAGTAATGGGAAAAGGGATGGATGAAGGAAACGATTGGTTTATTTTTGACGGTTATATGGACTTCCTGGCGCAGAAAGAACTCGACGAATGGGTCAAACGGGGCAATCTTCCGGTTGTAGCCGATGTGGGAACACCTCCTATCTATGGATGTGAAAATTATGACGGCCTGCAGGTACAAGGCAATTATACCCCGGAGAAATGGATAACGTATGCCCATGAACGGGGAGGTTATGCCTTCAAACAGGTGGTGGATACGCCGTCGTTGGTAAAAAATCTTCCGTACGACGGATATATTGCTTACGATGCGAGGGTAACGTCATTAGGATTTGATGGAAACAAAGAGCAGATTGATAACGAAGATGTTCCTTTTATCTGCCCCACGCTTGACTTGCATGACGATGCAATCCCAAGTATGGTTCTTTTCATCAAAAAACAAGAGCCTTTGACGAAAAAGAATCTATGGGACGCCATCATGACTCGCCGGGAAGTAGCTGTGTTAAACGGCGGGAAAATGATGGGGCCGGCGCAATACAGACAAGCTTTGGGATTATTACTGCTTGATCGCGTTTTCCCTGAAGAATATTTTGGCGACCGGATTAGGATACGGGCATTTGTAGAAGGATATACGCTCCATGTAATTGTAGCAAATACGTATCCGCAGGCGATTGAGGGTAAACTCGAGGTTATACTCCCTCCCGAATTGAAAGTGAAGGAAGAATCAACGATTCTGACTCGTCTGTCTGCAAAGGGCGTGAAAGAGATGCAGTTCAGCCTGCAGCCGCTTTCTTCGGCGATGGGGAAAGCTAATCCGGTTACTTTGCATTTCAATTGGGGCGCGCATCGTAAAAGTACGGCTACTATGCTGAATCTGCCTCGTTTTATTTCCGTTCACCAATTGCTGTACGGGCATGCGCCTACCGTTAGTTACCCCGTTACCATTCATAATTTTTCAGATCAATCGTCGTTCCCCGTTAACATTGAAGTATCGAGTAAGAAAAATCCTAAAAAGATTGTATACAAAAGTTCGGGCGTGTGTACGGCTCCCACCGGCGCCTTCCAGGATTTGTCGTTTAATCTGAAAACGCCTCCGGGTAGTTATCGTGTAAAAGTAAGTGCTTTGGGTATTGAAAATATCAGTCAGTTGGGTGTGGGAACTGTCAAGGGCGTTTCCGTTCTGTCTGAAGTGGATTTAAACAATGATGGCGTGAATGAATACCGGATGGAAAACGACAGCGTACAGGTTACGTTGCTGACAATCGGCGCCCGCGTTATTGAGTATATCGTTAAATCGAGGAACGATAACGTATTGTTTAAATCGTGGCCCGAAAAAGCTGAAGACGATAACCGCGCCTACCGGAAGCGAGGGTATTATCCTTTCGGCGGATTTGAAGATTTTCTGGGGCAGGCAAGTATGGAGACCCATAAAGTGTATAAGGCGGAAATCCTTAAAAGCAAAGGAGACTATACTCAATTGAAGATGACGGCGGATTATTTTGGTAATAAAATTGAGAAGATATTTACGCTCTATGGTAATTCGCCATTGCTGGAAGTCCGGTTTGCGCTTACGTTTAAAAATCCCGAAGCCAACGTAATCGGGCCGCAACCCATACTCGAATTAGGGAAAAGGCATTGGACGGAAGACGTTTTTACCGTCCCGGGAAAAGACGGGCTTCAGGAATTTATCATGGAACCGGAACGTACCTACGGCAGGGTTTTATATCTAAAAGAAGGATGGAATGCGGGATATGATACGGAAGAAGACGTTTCGTTTGTAGGCGCTTTCCCTGTTACGGAACCTTTATTCCTGCACTTGTGGATGAACCATCCGCGCAACAGGGATGCTCATCATTACTATGTTGAATTTCAACCATGGACGCCCATCTATCAGAAAAGTACCATGTATTTTACATACTATATGTGGGGTACGGGCGGCCACTGGCAAAAAGGAGTTGACGAACTCCGGAATCGTAATTTAATATCCACACAATAATATAATGTACGCATGAAAGTTTTATATAAAATAGGAATAGCGCTTTTGTTTATATTGGCGCCGGCGCTGATTATCCGGGCGCAGAAGCTGAAAGAAATGAAAGACTTGCATATTTCGGGGATTGAACTCGGATATCCATACCCTGAGATACCGTATTATCATTTCAAGGCAACTGTAGAACTGCCTCAACCTTCTATTATGGAGGTGGAAGTTGCAGTAGACGGGAAGGTTTTAAGAGCGGTAGACCTCCGCCGGGGAAATGAGATGAGAGGCAGAAACCACCCTCCGCAGAGCGAACGTTCTTCTTCGGGCTATGGGTTATCGCAAGACGGCACAAGCTACAAAGATTTTACGGTGACAGGTTGGGTGAAATGGCAACCCAGGCAGGAATACGATATCCGTATCGCCGTGCGCATGAAGAAAAATGTTCAGGCTACCCCGGAGGATGTAATTATAAGCGGTAGCCGGAAAGTGAAAGCCCCCGGAGGAGGCGCTACTTTCGACACGAACTGGAAAAGCTATAAATCTGTTGTGCTCAGCGAAACGGCAGGGATCGACCGGAAAAATGAACCCGTGGAAGTATTACTCGCGTTCTATCCCGACGAAGCCGAATCAATAGCCCGCGATATCCGCGTTGTATCGGTAGATACAGATACGCACGAAATCAAAGAGGTAATGTCGCAGGTATATGACATACAGGAATATTTGAAAGAAGATGATATGGGGCCAGACAAAGACGGCAATCCCACGCGGAATATACCGCTCTGGTTTCCTACCGTCTCGGCCCGGGTTTCGTTCTTAGCCGACGTACCGGCAAAAACAAGCCGCGTATTCTTAGTCTATTATAACAATGCGAAAGCGCTCGTTGAGCCGTATTATTCGGATTTGACCGTTCAGGGGGATGCGCCCGGGCTTCAGGTATCTAACAATATTTATTCGATATCCCTGCACAACGGTTCGGGGCATTTAGATCAGATTGCATTGAAAAGCAAGCCCGATTTGCCTTTGTTCCACCGGATGGAGACAAACGGCGCGATACATTGGAATCCCGATATTTATGTTCCCCCTTCAGCCTGGACGCACTCGGCGGATTGGAAGATGCCCAAAGGTATGAAAATCGTTACAGGCCCTGTTGTTGCCAAAACGGAATTTTGGGATAACCTCCGGGGTGTACCCGAGGCGGATGTTTCCGTCAGGTATGAATTTTATCCGGATATGCCTTATTTTATCAGTTCCACTTGCATGCGGATAAATGAAACGGTTCAGGCCCTGGCGCTCAGGAACGCGGAAATGGTTTTCAAACGGGAACTTATCACGCATGCCGCCTGGTACGACGTTCTGCGCGACACGATTATAGTATACGATGTAAACAGCGTGCCCGACCTGACTGATTTGAAGATGGAAGCAGATGTTCCATGGATTGTTCTTTTCAACCGGGAAAACGGAATTGCTTTTGCAGGTATCCAATTGGGATATGATAACAGTGGCATCGAATCTGCACCCAGAACGCTCAATCCATACTTTTATGTAACAACAGGCCCTTGGGTTTATTGGGCGCGCGCGTTAGCCCATCCATTCCTGTCGGCCAATATGCAACAGGTAGTCCCCGTACTGAAAGGAAATATTTTTTCCGAGAAATGGGCTTTTATGATCTATCATATCGACGATAAATCCGACCCGTTTGCCCCGGTTCTTTCATGGAAAAAACGACTTACGCAGCCTTTGCGCATCCACCTGGCAGAAGAAGTAGACGACCGCGTGTCCAAATCACTCCAGGAAGTGTTCATGGACAACGGTAAAAGCGGTTGGGAAGACAGGCAAACGAAGAAAAAATAAGGTTTTCATAACGATAATGTGATATTATATCTGTATTTTTACATAGACTTATAAATTTGCTTGGTATGTTTTCCGCCGTTCACCAATGTGAACGGGCCTGCTCACACCCGTGAAAGGATCCGTTCACCTTTGTGACTGGCCCCTTTCACGAAGGTGAACGGTGAAAAACAATCAGACAACGATATGAAATGACCGTATAGCCTGCAAAAAACATTGCTAATAATATAATGAATGAGCGTATGAAAACAAAACAATTAGTACTGACCTCGCTTTTATGCGTGCTTACAGCTTCTCAGGCTTTTGGCCAAAATAAATCCGTATTACCCTATAAGAATCCCGCTTTGGCGATAGATACACGGGTGGAAGACTTACTGTCCCGCATGACACTGGAAGAAAAATTCTGGCAATTATACCTGATGCCGGGCGATTTGAATATCGGAAAGGATAAACTGAAATACGGTATATTCGGGCTTCAGGTGCATACCTATCACAATGACGCCGGTGCAGCGCGGCAAATACTCAATTATGGCCCGGGGCTTACAGCCAAAGCCACCGCGGAACATATCAACGAAATTCAAAAGTTTTTTGTGGAAGAAACCCGTTTGGGTATTCCCATGATTCCCGTAGACGAAGCGCTGCACGGACTGGTGCGCAGAGGTTCCACTGTTTTCCCGCAATCCATAGCGCTGGCGGCAACGTTCGATACTACGCTGATGCGCCGCGTGGCAACCGCCATTTCGAATGAATGTAAAACAAGGGGAATACGCCAAATCCTCTCGCCGGTAGTTAATCTGGCTACCGACCCCCGGTGGGGGCGCGTGGAAGAAACGTATGGGGAAGACCCCTTTCTTTCAGCCGGTATGGGAGTTGCATTTGTGAGTAGTTTTGAACAAATGGGCGTAATTACAACGCCTAAGCACTTTGTAGTCAATCATGGAGATGGCGGGCGAGACAGTCACCCGGCGCATTTTTCCAATCGTTTTATGGAAGAAACCTACCATGTACCTTTTAAAGCCTGTTTCACCGAAGGAAAATCCCATTCGGTAATGACGGCTTACAACACCTTCGACGGCATCCCCTGTTCGGCTAATTCGCCTTTATTGAGAGACAAACTGATAGATGAATGGGGATTTGAGGGCTTTACCATTTCCGACGCTAATGCCGTAGATATCATGTATTACCTGCATCATACCGTAGCCAGCTTTGAAGAGGCGGGAGCGGCGGCGCTCAATAACGGCCTGCATGTGATATTCCAGGTTACGTATGACATGCATAAGCCTTATTTGGAAGCTTGCCGGAAAGGACTTGTAACGCGCGAAAACCTCGACAATGCCGTCCGCCGGGTATTACGCGAAAAGTTTCGATTGGGATTGTTTGAAAATCCGTATGTAGAACCGGAAGAAGCCTCCCGCCTGAATGCTTCTCCCGCTCACCGCGACCTGAACCTGAAAGCGGCGCAAAAGTCAATCGTCCTTCTTAAAAACGAAGGGAATACGCTTCCGTTGTCTCCCAAGCTGAAAAAAATCGCAGTATTGGGGCAAGATGCAGCGCAAGCCCGGCTGGGAGGCTACAGCGGCCCCGGTATCGAACGGATCAGTATCCTGAAAGGGATTGAAGATAAAGCAGGCAAAGAAACCGAAGTGGTTTATGCCGAAGGTTGCCGCAGAACTACGCCTTTGTATGTAACAATCCCCGAATCTTGCCTCTCTGCCGGTAATGAAAGAGGGCTTAAAGGCGAATATTTCGACAATATCCGCTGGGAAGGCGAACCCAAAATGACGCGGTACGACAGGAACATGCGCATGCAATGGACATTAAATTCGCCTAATCCAAGTCTGTTTGCTTTCGACTGGTATTCGGTCAGATGGACGGGGCAATTAAAATCGCCCGTATCGGGAACGTATGAAATAGGCGTGGAAGGGAATGACGGATATGCGCTCTATATTGATAATAAGAAAGTAATAGACCGGCCTGTGAAAACAACTTATACCCAGAAACTCGTTCCTTTTACATTCGAAAAAGACAAAACGTATGACATCCGCCTGGAATTTTACGAAAACTACCGGAACGGGCGGGTTCATCTGGTATGGAACGCAGGCGTGGAAAATGAAGATGAAAAGATACGCCAAGCCGTAGAAACAGCCCGGAGCAGCGACGTAGCCGTTATAGTAGCAGGCATTGAAGAAGCGGAATTTCGCGACAGGGCTTTCCTTAAATTACCGGGAAGGCAGGAAGAACTGATTAACCGCGTAGCTGAAACCGGCGTGCCCACGGTAGTTCTCATCGTAGGGGGTAGCGCCGTTACGATGGATGCATGGATGGAACATGTACCTTCTATCCTGGATGTATGGTATCCGGGCGATGTAGGAGGTTTGGCCGTGGCCGAAGTATTATTCGGCCATTATAATCCGGGAGGGAAACTACCTCTTACTTTCCCGCAACGGGAAGGGCAATTGCCCCTGAACTACAATCATAAGCCTACCGGACGGGGAGATGAATACCTGGACTTAAGCGGCGAACCCCTCTTCCCCTTCGGACACGGGCTTAGCTACACCACGTTTGAATATTCGGATTTAACGTTCTCATCGCCCGTCATCTCGCCCGGAGAAAATATCATTGTTTCCTGTAAGGTCACCAATACGGGAAACGTTGCCGGCGACGAAGTGGTGCAATTATACCTTCATGATTTGTTGACATTGGACGTAAGCCGCCCCATCAACGAACTGAAGGGCTTTGAACGTATTTCCCTTGATGCAGGAGAGACGAAAGAGGTTCATTTCGAACTTACCCCCAAAGAGCTTTCCCATCTGGATATACAGATGAAACGGATTGTAGAACCGGGTGATTTCAGGATTATGCTGGGCAGTTCGTCTAAAGATATTCGCCTGAAAGGAATTTTTAATGTAAAACAAAACTAACTGTTATGAAAAAGATAATGCAACGTATGCTTGTTACAGCCCTATTCCTATCCTTCTTCTTTACATGGGCGCAAGCGCAAATCGAAATGGTAAAAAACGGGAAAGCCGTTTCACGTATTATAGTAGACAAAACAGACAGCCTTGATATGAAAGCGGCCGAACTGCTGCAAGACTTTACCGAACGGATAACCGGAGCAAAATTGGAAATCCTTCCGTCGGATAGTAAACGAAAGAAAGGAGACGTACTGATCGGGCGTTTTCAGCTTCCCGTTAAAGGCATAAATGCCGGAGATATTAAGGAAGATGGTTTTGCCCTGACGACAACCGACGGTTATATCCGTGTGATTCAGGGAACAGGCGGAGGGAGTATTTACGGAGTCGTAACCCTGCTTGACGATTACTTCGGTATTCACTATTTTGCCGAAAATACCTGTACGATTCATAAGAGTAGGGATATGATCGTGCCGGCCGGTATAGAACGCATAGACAACCCTTCTTTTCGTTACCGCCAGGTAGCAACCAACAGCCAGAGAGACCCTGTTTACAAATTGTGGCACCGTTTGGAATCGCCCGGCGAAGTCTTTGTTCAAAACCTGTGGGTACATACGTTCAACCGTTTGCTTCCCGCCTCGCAGTATGGAGAATCCCACCCCGAATATTATGCGTATATCAACGGGGAACGACGGCCGGGAACCGCCAGCCAATGGTGCCTCACCAACCCCGAAGTATTCGAAATCATAGCTTCCCGGATAGACTCCCTGTTCAAAGCCAATCCGGGCAGGCCGATCATTTCCGTAAGCCAGAACGACAGCCAGACGCATTGCTTTTGCGATGCCTGCAAAGCGATTGACGAATACGAAGGAAGCCCGTCGGGAACAATCATCCGCTTTATGAATAAATTAGCCGAACGCTTTCCCGAGAAAGAATTTTCCACATTAGCTTATCTGTATTCCGTCCCCCCACCACGCCACGCCAAACCTTTGCCCAACGTCAATATCATGCTTTGCGATATTGATTGTCACCGTGAAGTTCCGCTGACGGAAAACGCATCGGGACAAGCGTTCGTGAAAGACATGGAAGGATGGGCGACTATCTCGGATAACATTTTTGTATGGGACTACGGTATCAACTTCGATAATTATATCTCGCCTTTCCCCAACCTGCATGTATTGCAGCCCAATATGCAGTTGTTTCACAAGAACAAGGCTACGATGCACTTTTCACAGATAAACAGCGTAAAAGGCGGCGATTTGTCGGAACTCCGCGCTTATCTTGTCGCCAAGCTTATGTGGAATACATACGCCGACGTAGACTCCATCATGCAAACCTTCCTGAATGAATATTACGGAGCGCCTGCCGCCCCTTGGCTATACCAGTATATCAAACTGCGGGAAGGAGCGCTTATGGGAAGCCAAAAGTCGCTTTGGATATACGATACGCCCGTAACGCATAAGGATGGGATGCTGAACAAAACCATGATAAAGCGTTACAAGGAATTGTTCGATAAGGCGGAACAAGCGGTTGCCGGTAATCAAACCTTCCTCAACAGGGTACGCGAAGCCCGTCTGCCCGTCATGTACGCCGAATTGGAAATCGCCCGTACCGAGCCGGTTAAAAACAAAGCGGAACTCGGCGAGCTACTGGAACTGTTCAGGAACCGGGCGGATGAATATAACGTATTGACGCTGAATGAAAGGAGAAATACGGTAAAAGAATATTGCGAGTTATACATCCAACGCAATTTATCCAATACACGCGAAAGCCTGGCGCAAGGCTGCCCCGTGACATACCTTCTGCCGGCAGATTCGCCATACGACAAAATAGCCGGTAAAGCCCTGACCGACGGATTGTATGGCGGAGCCACCTTCAATGAAAGCTGGGTAGGATGGGTAGGCAAAGATGCAGAATTTGTGATTGACCTGAAAGAAGAAAAAGAGATACAGAGCGTAGAGGCCGACTTTTTGCATAAGTTAGGCTCGTGGATATTACTACCCAAAAGCATGACCTGCTCCGTCTCCACCGATAATGAAACGTATCAAATCATGGGACATCAAGCTATAGCCGAAGACCGGGATGTAGAAGTGAAATATGTACCGGTAGCCGTTTCCGCCGCTCATAAACAGAAAGCACGTTACCTGAAAGTAAAGATAGAAACAATCGGCCTCTGCCCGCCCTGGCACTATGGCGTAGGACACCCCGCCTGGTTCTTCTTAGACGAAGTGAATGTATATTGAAATCAGAGTATTAACCTTGTGAGATATGAAAGATGATACAAGATCAATCATCAACTATAGAACAATGCTTATCTCAAATAGTTGATATGCTCTTTCTTAACGGCACATTATACTTCACGCGGTAAGGTTTTGCGCATTGTCCTGATCAAAGGATTGAAATTTTAGTGATAGTAAGTTCTGCAAATCTTCGGCATATTTAGTACTCACTTCTGCAAAAAACGTTCTGATTCCTTCATGGAACTTTTGTGCACAGTCGTAATATTGACCGTAAAGAATTTTCGGAACATCTGAAAAAGGAGTTTCCCAAACAGCTGTCATACAACCGTTTTGTAGAGATTCAACACAGGGTCTTCATTCCCATGATGTTTTTTCTCAATACCGTCTGCTTCGGTAAATGTACCGGCATCACCTTCGTGGACAGTACCAAAATCGCCGTTTGCAATAACAAACGTATCAAACGCAACAGGGTCTTTAAGGATATTGCCAAAATCGGAAAAAGCAGTATTGGCTGGTTCTACGGCTTTAAACTGCACCTGATTTGCAACGATAAGGGCGAACTGCTCAGCTTTTGCCTGACGCCCGCAAACGTGGACGACAGGAATCAAAATGTTTTTAAAGTGTTGATGAAGAAGTTGTTCGGTAAAAT
>JAIRKZ010000148.1 GCA_031259845.1 Tannerellaceae bacterium
CCGAAGGCGACTCCTTGAAGTATACGCAACTCAAGCCCCGGAAGTCTATTAAATATGTATATCTTGACATGGAAATAGAAGAGCTTTTTACCAATCAATCGCCCAAAGCCCAGCGTGTTTATACCCTTTCGTATAAGGTAACGCTACATGCGGGTAAAGAACGCAGGGAAGAACTGAAACTCGCATTCAGTAAGAATGTTTGGGGAACTTTTACGGAGGCTTGGTATAATGGCGTCCGAATGAAAGAGGCAAGTACTGTCGGATTGGACGGGGCAGAGCCTGTAACCGGATTTGACGGGGCGGCGCCCGTAGCCGTAATGCTTCCCGATACAGATTTGGCATACCTTATTATACCTGTTGAGTAAGAACAGGTTATTATGCAATAATCAGGCTGATGCAAATAACAGGTATCAGCCTGATTTGGTATATCGGAGGTGTTGACTCTTTAGTCGAATATGATACATGTGTGTTATAAAAGAGATGTTATTGTTATCTTTGCGGCAGGATGGAAACATATCAGTTAATTACCATTTTAGGGCCCACGGCGTCGGGGAAGACGGGCTTTGCTGCGGCTTTAGCCTCACTGCTGGATACAGAGATTATCAGTGGAGACTCGCGGCAGGTGTACCGTTCGATGGATATCGGAACGGGGAAAGACTTGTCTGACTACATCGTAAACGGCAAACAGATTCCTTATCACCTGATAGATATATGCAATCCCGGTTACAAATACAATGTGTTTGAATATCAACACGATTTTTTCCGCGCATTTAACGAGATAAAGGCTAAAGGCAAACTTCCTGTCCTTTGCGGCGGGACAGGCATGTATATTGAGGCTGTCCTTAAAGGGTTCAAACTACTTGACGTTCCCCGGAACCCGGAATTGCGGCAGGCGTTAAAAGACAAATCGCCGGAAGAACTCGAAAGGATATTGGCGAGTTATAAAACGCTTCATAATAAAACAGACGTGGATACGGCTCAACGGGCTATCCGGGCTATCGAAATAGAAGAATACTACAAAAAAGAAGCGCCCGCAACAAATGAATACGACCCGGTTCACAGCCTTATAATCGGTATGGATATTAACCGCGAGCTTCGCAGGGAGAAAATATCCCGGCGCCTGCAGGCCCGCTTGAAAGAAGGAATGGTAGAAGAAGCCGAACGCATCCTGGCAACAGGCGTAGCTCCCGAAGACCTTATCTATTATGGGCTGGAATATAAATTCCTTACATTATATATTACCGGAAAACTAACGTATGAAGAGATGACCGCCCAACTGGAAATAGCCATTCACCAGTTTGCCAAACGGCAAATGACCTGGTTTCGCGGTATGGAGCGGCGCGGATTCACCATTCATTGGATAGACGCCGGGCTGCCGGTGGAAGAAAAAACAGCCAGGGCAAAGAGATTGCTGAATTTGTGCTAAATTTGCGCTCATGATAACAATAGACACGTATCGAAACAATACAAACTTCTTCCTCATGGCAGGGCCGTGTGTGATAGAAGGCGAAGAAATGGCGTTGCAAATAGCTGAAAAGATATGCGAAATAACCCATCGCCTGCATATTCCCTACATCTTCAAAGGGTCGTACAGGAAGGCGAACCGCTCACGGATTGATTCGTTTACCGGAATTGGCGACGGGAAAGCGCTGAAAATCCTCCGTAAAGTGAATGAAACGTTCGGTATCCCTACCGTCACCGATATTCACGAATCGGCCGAGGCAGCCATAGCGGCCGAATATGCAGATGTACTGCAAATACCGGCTTTTTTATGCCGGCAAACGGATTTATTGATAGCGGCCGCCCGGACAGGGAAGATTGTAAACATAAAGAAAGGACAGTTTTTAGCGCCTTCGGGTATGCAATATGCCGCCCGGAAGGTAGTGGATGCGGGCAATACGAATGTGATGATAACCGAACGGGGCGTTACGTTCGGCTACACAGACCTGGTGGTTGATTACAGAAGTATCCCGCAGATGCAGCAATTCGGATTCCCGGTTGTAATGGATGTTACCCATTCGCTTCAGCAGCCCAACCAATCGTCCGGAATAACGGGGGGGATGCCCGGGTTGATAGAAACGATAGCCAAGGCAGCCATCGCCGTAGGCGCGGACGGGTTATTTATAGAAACCCATCCCGAACCGGGTAAGGCCAAATCAGACGGGGCCAATATGCTGCGCCTTGATTTACTGGAAAGTTTACTGCTGAAATTAGTGCGTATAAGGGAAGCTATTCTGTAATGGGGTAACAGGCATTATCCCAGCTTGCTGATCTTCCGGAGCCTTTCTTCGTCTATCAATTTGATTTTCCTGCCGTCTAACGCTATGATATGTTCGGCGGCAAAGGTAGACAGCGTACGTATGGCATTGGATGTTGTCATATTAGACAGGTTGGCTAAATCTTCACGGGCCAGATAAATACTGAGCGTAGCCCCGTCTTCTTCCAGCCCGTAGCTGTCTTTCAGGAAAAGGATTGATTCGGCCAAACGCCCACGGATGTGTTTCTGGGTAAGGTTTACCGTCCGTTCGTCGGCAACGCCTAAATCAAAGGAGAGCTGGCGTATGAAAAACATGGCCAGGTTAGAATTACCCATCAGCAAATCCATCACCACAGTCATAGGGATCAAACACACGGTAGACGATTCGAAGGCGGATGCATTCGTCAAATACTCTTCCTGTGCGAAATAAGCCCGGTAGCCAAAGTACTGAATGGGCTTTATCATCCGGATAATCTGGCTCCTTCCGCCTACGCCTTCTTTAAAGATTTTCACTTTACCTTTGAGCAAACACATCATATCGCGAGGTTCATCCCCCTCAAGGTATATCAATTGATTCCGCTTAAAATTCCGGATAGACGAACTGCTCCGGAGTATTTCACGTTCTTTTTCCGTTAATACCCTCCATACTTCTGCCAAACTGGTTGAAATATCGATCTCTTCTCTCTGCTGCCTCACCATGATTCTGTTCTAAAACATGTTTTATGAAGCACAAATATATACCTTTTCTTTCTCAAAAGAAATAAAATAGTAAACAAAAAGCTACTTGATAACAAATCAAGCATTTTTGTATAAAAGAACGATTTTATTTTATTAAATTTGTCTGAACAAGATATAATGTTTTGAGCAAACATGTAGTCATAATAGCGCTTCTGTCTATCGCTTCCGTAAGTTGCCGGTTACTCGCCGGCGAAGTTTATGGAGGCGATTCGTTGCCTTGCTCCAAGCCCGGGCCGGCGGAGGCCCTTCCGGCTGATTCTATTATGAGGCTGGTAATAGAAAGCGCTGTGTCTTACCAGGATTACCTCACCAGCGCCGAAGCCGAAATCTATATCAAAGGCCGTACGGAGATACTGAAGCAAAATCAACTGATACGCCTGGCGCATCATCTTTTCCCGGTAGACAGGAGGGTTAAAGATATGGTTTTCGAAATCGTGAGCGACTTTAAATTCGAGCCGCCCGACATATTTTCCCATAATCTGCGGGCGATAAACGGAAGCAGTATCCCTAACCGGAAAAAACAACAGGAAGTATTCTCTTTCCTGAACTTTAACGCCTACGCTTCCACGGCATACAACGACGCTATCTTACTGCCGGTAGCCAAAAAGGCTTTCTGGTATTACGACTATGAACTGATGGACGTAAACGACAGCGCCGGGCTAAAGATATACCGCATACGTTTCTCTCCTAAACAGGTAAGCCAGAAACTGATTAGCGGTGATTTGTATGTTGTAGACGGGACGTGGACGATAGACAAAATAGATATGAGCGGGAAGTATGCCTTTGCCGACTTCAACCTGGTTATGACATACGGGAGGGGCTACAGCCGGTTCAACCTGCCGGAAACGGCCGACTTCTACGCAAAGTACGAAGTGCTGGGGAATGCGGTAGCCAACTCGTACCATTCCCACTTTCGTTATAAATCGGTTGTCTGGTCGCAGGAGGCAAGCAGTAAAAGGAAGCGCAGGCATTCATTGGATGTGAGCAGTTATTATACGTTATCGTCAGACACGGTTCCTATCATCCTGGATAGCGCCTACTGGCGCCGCAAGCGCGATATGCCTTTAGACAGGGAAGAGGAAACGCTCTACCGGCATGTAACGGATAAAAGGCTGCTGCAAAACGACAGCATAGACAATGTTCAGCAGTATCTGAAACTTACCGAGAAATTAGTCAATTCATATACCTTCGACTATAAAACGACCCGGATCAGGTATTCGGGCCTCCTGAATCCGAGCCAGCTGGGCTATTCCAAATTCAATGGCGTTACGTACCGCCAGCGCGTACGCTTGTACAAAGACTTTACGAATGACAAACAATTACGCCTGCGCCCTGAAATAGGGTTTGTATTCAAACGGAAAGAAATCTACTTCAGGTTATTGGGGGAATGGGAATATCTCCCCGAAAGATTCGGAGTAGTGAGCGTTCTTGCCGGTAATGGGAACCAGACTTATTCGCATTCCATGACAACCTTTATTAATGAGCAGTTAAAAGACTCTACGATAGACGCCGATGATTTAGGATTGCAATACTTCCGGCATTACTACGTTGAACTGAAAAACCGTATCGAGCTTTTCAACGGCTTCCAGTTGATGACCGGCTTTACGTATAACAACCGCTCGCCCATAAAGAAGATAAATAATCCGAACCTCAGCCCGGAAATACTGGATGTTGCCAACAGTGATTACAACGATTTCACCCCTATCCTCGGGTTTACATACACGCCGCGGCAATATTACCGGATGGACGGCAAGCGCAAATCGTATGTATTTTCTTACTATCCCACCATATCCGCAGAGTTTGCACGGGCCACGCCGGGCGTTTGGAAAAGCAAGGGCGACTTTACCCGTATCGAAGCGGATATGCACCAGAGTATATCCTTAGGTATGTTGAGGAGGCTTAATTACCACGTCAGCGCCGGGATGTACACCCGCCAGAGGTCTACTTACTTTGCCGACTTCCGCTACTTTACCCGGCGTAACTTCCCCGACTCGTGGGACGACCAGATAGGGGGGATATTTAATGTGTTGGGGAGAGACTGGTTCAACGCTTCCGATAAGTATGCGCAGGCTCATGTTATGTTTCAAAGCCCTTTTATCTTTTTGCAATTCTATAAAAAGCAGGCCTCCAAGTACGTTTTCTTTGAACGCCTGTACCTGAGCCAGCTTTGGACGCCGGAGCTACCCTGTTTCACAGAGATAGGATACGGTATCGGAAACCATATCTTTAACGTAGGCGTGTTTGCCGGATTTGAAGAATACAGGTATCTGAACTTCGGCGTTAAGTTCGCCTTCGAATTGTTCTGAACCTCTCAGAGCGGGCGAGCCAGCATAATCCCGGTAGTGTTTTTCCCTTTCCGCACGTATTCTTCCAGGGAACTGCTTTCAACGGTTACTTTCTTCTGCAAAGAAGAGGCATGGATAAACGTAAGCCTGCCGCCGTCTTTATAGATGAATCCTACGTGCGAAGTATCCAGCCCTTTTACCGCCGTGGTAAAGCAAACCATGTCGCCCGGCTGCATCTTGCCGGCACAGGCCTCTATTTTATCACGGGGGATAAAGTAATACGTTGTGCGGGCGCTGATTTCCTTTTCCTTTTGCGCTATTTCTTCTATAAGCGAGGGGTTTCCCTTCAATTGCCGGTAGCTGTCCGGGTGGGTAGACATGAAGGATAAATGGAGCTTCAGGGGTATGCCGCCTGTCTCTTTATTGACGTCTCTCACTATACCCCGTTTATCGTTTACGTATACCCAGTCTGACGTATAGTGTAAACGGCTCAGGTAGCCGGCCACGACGCCTTCCCGGTAACGGAGTTGCCGGAGGTTGAGGCAGTAGCTTTCAAACGAAGGGTTATCGCCTTTGATGGTGCGCGCCAGGGCGATTACGTTGTCTGTAAACGTGGCGCAATCCATCTCGTGCAGGTTGGCCACCAATCCTTCCGGTTCTTTTTCCAGCGTAGAGGCTACGTACGGTACGCCCAGGAAGAAGAGGGCGCTCTCCGTTACCAACTGCCCCATGGGCAAGGCTTTCTTCGGTTCCATTTCGGCAAGGTATCTTTCAAAGATTGCGCGGTCTTCGTCTGTGGTATAAACCCGGTCTTCCGCTCCTGTCGTTTGTTTGCATGCCAGGCCGGTCAAGAGGGCGGCGCATACGGCTATGCCGGTCATTGTTATTTTCTTCATCCGTATCGGTAACTATATTGTTTTAATCTGTCCTTGTATGCAGCATATCCTGCAATTTCATCATTTCGTCGCGGTACTGGGCGGCTTCTATAAATTCGAGTTTTTTGGCTGCCTCCATCATCAGTTTCTTTGCGCGTTCGATTGCTTTTTCTAATTGCGGGCGCGTCATATACTGTACCACCGGGTCGGCAGCCAGGCTGGGTTCGGGTTCTACGTAGGGCCGTTTTCCTTCTACCTCTTGCTTTTCCGCCAATAACGATTTACTTGCTTTCACTATCTGGCGGGGGGTGATACCGTGCGTTTTGTTATAGGCCAATTGTTTTTCGCGCCTGCGGTTTGTTTCATCCATCGTCTGCCGCATGCTTTCCGTAATGGTATCGGCATAGAAAATCACCTTTCCGTTTACATTACGCGCCGCACGCCCGGCCGTTTGGGTCAATGAGCGGTGCGAGCGCAGGAAGCCTTCCTTATCGGCGTCGAGGATAGCCACCAGCGACACTTCGGGCAAGTCCAAGCCTTCGCGAAGGAGGTTTACGCCTATCAGTACGTCGAAGAGGCCGCTCCGCAGGTCGTCCATTATTTTGATGCGCTCCAGGGTTTCCACGTCGCTGTGTATGTAGTTGCAGCGAACGCCCATACGGTTCAGGTAGAGAGTCAGTTCTTCCGCCATCCGTTTGGTCAGCGTAGTTACCAGCGTCCGTTCGTCGGCCTCCGTTCGCCGGGCTATCTCTTCCATCAAATCGTCTATCTGGTTTATTGTAGGCCTTACGTTGATAATGGGGTCTAACAGGCCCGTGGGGCGAATCACCTGCTCTACGATGACGCCTTCGCTCTTAGCCAGTTCGTAGTCGGCCGGCGTGGCGCTCGCGTAGATGGCCAGGGGGGTTAGCCGTTCGAACTCTTCGAAGGTAAGCGGGCGGTTGTCGGTAGCCGCCGGTAGCCGGAAACCATATTCTACCAGGTTTTGCTTGCGCGAGCGGTCTCCCCCATACATGGCGCGTACCTGCGGAAGGGTGACATGGCTCTCGTCTACTATCAGTAAGAAGTCTTTCGGAAAGTAATCAATCAGGCAGTAAGGGCGTTCGCCGGCCTGGCGCCCGTCGAAGTAGCGCGAATAGTTTTCGATGCCCGAACAATGGCCCAGTTCGCGTATCATTTCCAGGTCGAAGCTTACCCGTTCGCGGAGGCGTTTGGCTTCGAGCGGTTTGCCCGATTCTTCAAAGAAGGCCGCTTGCCTGCCTAAGTCTACGTCAATCTGCCCGATGGCGGCGTTTATCCTTTCCTGTGTGGTGACAAACAGGTTGGCGGGGTAGATGTTCAGTTCGCTTTGTTCGTCTATTTCCCTTCCGCTCAGGGGTTCGAAAGACGAAAGGCGTTCTATCTCATCGCCCCAGAACTCTATCCGGTAGGCCACGCCGTCGAACGTTTCGATGGCCGGGAAGATGTCTACCGTATCTCCGTTTACCCTGAACGAACCGCTATTGAACTCTGCCTTATTATTTACGTACAGAGCGTCTACAAACCGCCTCAACAGTTTATCGCGGCTTATTTTCATTCCCTTTTCCAGATGCGTGGCCTGCTGGGCGAACGCCGTGGGGTCTGCCATACCATACAGGCAGGATACGGAAGATACCACGATAATGTCTTTCCGCCCAGACAGGAGGGAGGCGGTGGTGCGCAAACGGAGCTTGTCTATATCGGCATTGATTTGCAGGTCTTTTTCAATATACGTATCCGTTACGGGCAGATAGGCTTCGGGCTGATAATAATCGTAATAGGATACGAAATACTCTACGGCGTTATGGGGAAAGAAGGCTTTGAACTCGCTATATAACTGGGCGGCCAGCGTTTTATTATGGCTCAACACCAGCGCAGGCCGCCTTACTTCTTTGATAACGTTCGCTATGGTAAACGTTTTCCCCGAACCGGTTACGCCCACCAGTGTTTGAAAGGGGACGCCGTTCTTCACGCCATCTGCCAGCGCGGCGATAGCCTCGGGCTGGTCGCCGGTAGGACTGAAAGGGGATATCAGCTCAAAATCCACAGGCTACACCGTTCCTTCCTTCGGCATAACAATCCAGAGTACCAGGTAGGCAATAACTCCCGAAAAAGCAGTCAATACACTCAGCAGTATATATCCTACGCGCACCAGCGTGGGGTCCCAGCCTGCATAATCGGCGATGCCTTCGCATACGCCGGCTATCATTCCTTTTCTTGAACGGGTTAATCTTCTCTTTGTTTCCATGACTATTTTCAATTATCCTCTTTGGGTTGATATAAATAACGTTTGATGCTTCGTTTGGGCGTTTTTTCAAACTCCTCCTGTAATAGCTTGAAACCGCTCACTTTACAATAGGCGGGTATCTCGGTATTCAGTTCATTAATATTCTGTTGCATTATCTTTTCAAGCTCGGCAGTACTTATCCCGTTTTTATCCAAAAGTTCCAGGTCGGGATAGATAAGCGCCGTTAGCTTACAGTTTTTGCTTATCACTAACGATTCGTTTACATAAAGCTTATTGTTTAACACGCCTTCTATTTCTTCCGGATAAATATTCTGCCCGTTTGAGCTTAATATCATCGTTTTGCTCCGGCCTTTTATGAATAAGAAACCGTCGGCGTCTATCAACCCCAAGTCTCCGGTATTCATCCAGCCATCGGCAAGCATTACTGCCTCCGTGGCTTCCCTGTTTTTATAGTAACCGAGCATGTTATTGCTTCCTCTCACAAAGATTTCCCCTATGCCGGTGGCCGGGTCGGGGGAGTCTATACGTATTTCCATACGGTCTACTACCCTACCCACAGAGCCTTCCCTGAACGTATCCCATTGCTCGTAAGCTACCAGCGGGCCACATTCGGTAAGGCCGTATCCTACCGTATACCGGAAGTTTATCAAACGGAGAAAGTTTTCTACTCCTTTATTCAGCGCGGCGCCTCCAACGACTATCTCCCCAAAGCTTTCGCCAAAGGCAAGATTCAGCTTTTTGGAGACAGTATCCAGTATCTTCCTGTTAATGAAGGGGACTTTCAATAAAAATTTAATAAGAGGCTTCTCCAGTTCCGGGAATATCCGGCTCTTTATTATTTTCTCAATAATTAACGGAACGGCCAGAATCAGCGTGGGGTGGAATGTAGAAAAAGCGTCTGCTATAATCTTCGGGCTGGGCGTACGCGTTAAGAAATGGATATGGCAGCCTTTACTTACCGAGTTCAACAGCTCAAACGCCAGGCCGTACATGTGCGCCATTGGCAGCATACATACGATATTATCGCCCGGCTTTACAAACAGCACGTTTTCATACGCATATTTCGTATTGCTCCACAGGCTTCGAAAGGGGAGCATAACTCCTTTAGAGAAGCTTGTGGTGCCGGATGTATAATTCAATACGGCGAGTTCTTCGGGTTCTTCCGCATGATAGCTTACGTCTTCTTTTGAAAACCCCTGCGGGTATTTCTGATTGAAATAACCGTCTATCTCTTCTCTTATGGCAAATACTTTCTTCTCGTCTGCTTTGATAACGGAGAAATCGTCGAGCAGCACAAAAAGCTTTACGCCGGGCATGGCCTGTTCGTTCATGTTTTCCCAATTGCTACCGCCTGCCAGTACCGCCTTTGCTTCGGAATGATTTATAATGTGATGAATATTATCGGGCTTGAATTCATGCAAGACAGGAACTACCACAGCCCCGTATGCCAGCGTCCCAAAGAAACTGACAGCCCAGTTGGATGAGTTACGTCCCACGAGGGCAACCTTTTCTCCTTTCCTGATGCCGGCATGTTCAAACAGGATGTGCAACTTTTCAATGTGGCGGGCCACATCTTTATAATAATAGGTTTCACCTTTATAATCGGAGAATGCCGCCAAGTCCCAATATGTCTTGATGCTATTCTCTACAATTCCTAAAAAACGATTTTCCATAATGATATTGTTTATGTTTATTTTGTGATAACGCCTATTTCGGCAATGATAAACTCCTGTCCTCCCAATGTGGTTTCGAGGGGGTCTATCATGATGTACCGGGCTTCTATGGGAGCATCAAATAATACGTCTTGCCGTACGGGATTGTTTTTGATATTACTGAATACCGCATTTTTCTTTGCCTGCGTCCATTGTTTACCGTCTTTGCTGACGGAGAAATTATAACGCATGATAGCCGGCTCCGTTGAATTATAAGAAGGTATATAGGTAAAGCCTTTCAGCAGATGGCTTTCTTTCAAATCAATTATGATTTTTATCAATTGCGGGACAATTGAACCTGTATTTATGTCGGCGTCTATGATTCGTTTAAACAAATCTCCCCCGTCGGGGTATGTAACGGCCCATTTATCAGGCGATACATCGAAGAAAGGGTTCTTTTCTTTTACGTTCGCAGCATCTTCCGCGTCAAAAGATTCCGGCGTATTATATAATCCTATTGTATTTAATACGGGGCAAGCTAATGATTCCTGAATAGTTAAGCGTAATTTCTGCGCCGTTGTCCGGGGAAAGCGAAGCAGGCGTTTATAGCCAATCGTTGTTCCCTGGGCAAGCATGGTCCATTGGGCTGCCGGTTCGTCCCATGCTTCTAACGCAAATCTGGCCACTCGCTGGCCTAATGGAATGTATTCCTGAACAAGAAAACGGTTGAACGTTTCCGTTTGTTTCAGGGTTATTTCTATGGAAGCAGACGATACCCCGTCGTTCGTTGCCCAATAACTGTCGTAATCGCTGTTAAGCAAATTCGTTGCCGTATATGCCGGCAGGTTGCCTCTTGTATTCGTTGCCTGCAAAGAAGCTTCCTGCATCAGGTTATTTTCAAAACTCTTATCCCTGGCGCGTTTAAACTCCATCAAACGGGCCGAGTCGGCAGGGTGTATACGCCCTTCGCGGCTGGGAGGCACATTGAGAAGCAAGTTGGAATTACGTCCGATTGATGTATAATAAATATCCATTAATTGAGTTACCGTTTTTACCTTATCGTCTGTGCGGGGGCTGTAAAACCAGCCCGGGCGAATAGAAACATCCGTTTCAGCCGGCACCCATGCTTCGCCATACACATTTCCTTTACGTAATGTATCTATGGGAGGCGCTCCCAGGCCCGGTTCAAAATGTTCAATGTTCAATCTTGACCAGTTTGTTTCGCCTGCAACGCCTTTTTCATTTCCCATCCAGCGGCAACCGGGGCCTACGTCGCTGAATATTACCGCATGCGGCTGGTGCGCATATACTGTATTATGGAATAAATCCCAATCATATTCCTGGCGTTTGCCTTTATGAGCGTCGCCGTTTGCGCCGTCAAACCATTGTTCGAACACGTAGCCGTAGCCGGTTAATACTTCGGTCAGCGTATTGGCGAATAACTGGTTATACGCAGGCGTACCATAACTCGGATGATTCTGATCCCACGGCGAAAGGTAAACGCCAAACTTCAATCCATATTCTTTACAGGCGTCTGACAATTCACGCAATACATCGCCTTTTCCCTCTTTCCATAAGCTTTCGCGAACCGTATGCGTGCTGTATTGGCTGGGCCACAGGCAAAAGCCGTCATGATGTTTGGCCGTTATGATAATCGCTTCCATCCCGGCATCCTTTGCGGTCTTTGCCCATTGCCTGCAGTCTAAAGCGGCAGGATTAAACACTTTCGGGTCTTCCTTACCATCGCCCCACTCTACATCCGTAAATGTATTAGGCCCGAAATGGGCGAACATATAATATTCCATTTTTTGCCACTCCAGCTGACTGGCCGTAGGCGTTACGCCATAGGCTGCCGGAGGTTCAACATTTGAAGTAGAACAAGACAACCATATTCCGGTAAAGAAAAGCAATAAACCAACTGGCAATAATCTGTTATTCATCACAAAAAGCCATTAGATTAAACATATACGGCAAAGATAACAATTCATAATAGAACTAACTCATATCTCTTCCCGTTAAACACAAAAAAACACGAATTTGCCACACAAACGTTAGAAAAAGGAAGAAAATGTTTCTATTTTACATTTTAGTTTGTACCTTTGCAACCGTTCTAAACAATCGGGATGTAGCACAGTTGGTAGCGCGCCACGTTCGGGACGTGGAGGTCGGAAGTTCGAGTCTTCTTATCCCGACTCTAAAAAAAAGAAGCCCTGTCACAGACGGGGCTTTTTCTATTATGGCTACACAGGATGCTCTCACAGGGAATGAAAGATTCAATCCAGCCCTTTTATCCTTTCGCTTTCCGGGCTGATTGAAGAGCGGGATTGATGCCTGCTTTTCTGCGAACTGAAATGACAGGCGAGGGACAGGCTGATTACAGAACGGTCAAAAACAGTACCGGTAGCCGATGTAGCGGTTGTTGATTGCAGTAAAGGTGTTCATAATGGAGAACATCGGTTGAGACGCCCTTACGGTAACTTCATCCAGCCGGTAGCTTTGGATGGATAAGCGAATATCCGGCAGGTTTCCATCAGGCCACGGAACGGTTAGCGTCGTATCCCTGTATCCAAAAGATGTTACTTTCAGTAAAACGGGGAGCCGGTTGGTTTCTATGCAAAAGCCGGGTTCTAAAAAGAAATCGCCTTTACAGCAGTATATTGCAGCCGCTTTCTATCAGACAATGGTTGCTGTCTGTAACCTTACCTGTTATTTTTTGCGCTTGCAGGGTATTTGCCAAACAGGGAAACAGTACTGATGTCTTTTTTTTTTGATTTGCTGCAAACATAAACGATTGGAGAATCTGTTGGAAATAATAGTGACGGATAGCCGGATTTTAGTGACGGAATGCTTGCTGCCCGCCGTTTATCACAGCGATATTACCTTTTCTCATCCCGGGGCTTTGGGCGCATCCCCCGCTCGTCGTCCGGGCTTTCCGGTGTAATCCCCTGCGCGGCTGCGCCTCCGGCTTGCAGGGGGAGAGATGCCCTTTGGCTCTAAACAATCGACCCTTGGAGCTTTAAATCCAAGACATGGAGCTTTAAATCCAAGACTTGGAGCTTTAAAATCCAAGACATAGAGCTTTAAATCCAAGACATGGGGCTTTAAAGCCGCTACATGGAGCTTTAAATCCGCCACATGGAGCATTAAATCCGCCACAGAGAGCTTTAAATCCGCTACATGGAGCTTTAAATCCGCTACATGGAGCTTTAAATCCGCCACATGGAGCTTTAAATCCGCTACTGGAGCTTTAAATCCGCCACCTGGAGCTTTAAATCCGCTACTGTAGCTTTAAATCCGCTACATGGAGCTTTAAATCCGCCACATGGAGCTTTAAATCCGCTACATGGAGCTTTAAATCCGCCACATGGAGCTATAAATCCGCCACATGGGGGCCGACAGCAGGAGCCTG
>JAIRKZ010000016.1 GCA_031259845.1 Tannerellaceae bacterium
GAAATTATTACGGAAGCGTTTATTTTTCTTACCTTTGCAATGGAACCCATATATAACTTTTCTGATAATATGTTTGATGATGAAATTGCTGCAAAGGCCGGTCTGTTTACTAAAGATAATGGATTTGGTTTATATGATCCGGAAGAAGAATTTGTTCTCCCAACCTTAGAACCGGATAAGGATTTTGACTTAAAAAAGGCCTTTCCTTTGTTAAATGAATTATTATTTCAGCGGATTTTATCGGGGCGGTATGCAGGGGCGTTTATCCTGTTTGAAAAATTAAATGACCTTATAACGAAACATGCCGGTTACGAATATGTGAACAAATATGGAAAAACCTGTTTGCTCGGCGATATATTTATCGAGGTAAAAGACGCTGTTTGTATAGAAGGGAATATAAATTGCTATCCATTGCCCGAAATATGGAAGGAGTTCTACCGGCATGAAATAAAAGACTCTAAAAATCTGCTTCAGCTTCTTTTTATCCTTTCTTCCGCTAAACATGCAGGCTATGACTATGGGATATACCAGTTCATGAACAAGGAGTTTATGCCTGAAATCATAAAGTTCTATGGTTTTAATATGAATGAATTAATAAACAGGCTGGTAAAATTATCCCATTACGATTCGGTAAGCAAGGTGATTCATTTATTGGCGGATATGTATCTGGACGCTTCTTACAGCCGTAAAGTATCCCGAAATATACTGGCTTCTTTTTTTCCTTTAATAAATAAACGGGGCGCTAAGAGGATGTTTGCTTATGAAACGTATAATGGGAAAGAAGAGCAGGCGGTTTTTATTTGTCAGCATGCGAGTATAAGCTATTGGATGAATGATTTATGCAATAAAAGCCTTTCCGGCAAAGAATTTACCGATTATTTTACAATCCGGTATAATTATTATAGCAAGTTAAACTTTCCGGATGTCAATCCGTTGTTCCCTTTTCCTAAAAGTTACCTTACTGTTTTTGACTTCGGGAAAGCGTATGCCATGGGAATAATACCTGAATCGGAAGTTATAAAAGAATTGATGATTCGCCCCAATGCGGAAGAATCTTTGCGTTTAGCGTCATCATACCTGTTTGACTATGGGGATACTGATTTTAGCAAATTGAAAAAAACGCTGGAAAAAGTAACCAACCGTATCGTAGCGATTGAATTAAAACGGGAGGAAGCGGCTACGGAAGTATCCTCATTGGCCATGAAACTTGAAAGGGTGGAAGGCGCTCCGGCTTTTGTAGCTATCCTGAAGGCGATAGGAAAAGATTCGTTAGGAAAAGCGGATTATTATTATAATTTAAGCCATACTAAAAGAGAGGTGTTCAGTAAGCTGCTTCGTTGTTGTTATCCCTGCGAAACCGATACGGCGGAAACGCTGAAAGAACTGCTGAAAGGAACGAATATTACCGGTAAACGTTTGGTAGAAGCCGGTATGTATGCCCCTCAATGGATTGGAATAATAGAAGACTGTCTGAATTGGAAAGGATTGCTTGATGCCGTATATTTTTTCCATGCACACTGCAATGAATGGTACGACAATAAGAAGAAAACAATCATATCCTGCTATACTCCTGTAAAAGTGAAAGATTTTCAACATGGAGCTTTTGACATTGAATGGTTTTATGAAGTTTACAAAAAAACAGGAAAAAAACGTTTTGAAGCCATATACAATGCCGCTGCGTATATTTCTTCAGGTACGGTTCATGCAAGGCTTCGCAGATATATGGATGCTGTGGGCGGAAAAATGGAAACAAAGGAGGTAAAAGCAGAAATAGAGAAAAACAGAAACAGGGATTTATTGATAAGTTATTGCCTTATCCCACTCTGCAAACGTTCAAAGAAAGATTTAACAGAGCGTTATTTGTATCTTCAGCAATTCCTTAAAGAAAGCAAAACGTTTAGTTCGCAACGCCAGGAAAGCGAAAAGAAAGCGGCAGAAATAGCCTTGCAAAACCTGGCGCGGAATGCCGGATATACAAACGTCACCCGCCTGAAATGGAGTATTGAAATGGAATTAATGAAAGAATTTAATTATTATTTCACTCCGCAGGAACACCGGGGAGTAGATATTTACGTCGAAATAGATGAAGAAGGCAAGCCTGCCCGTAAATATATGAAGGCGGGTAAGCCATTGACCGTAATTCCGAACCGCCTCAGGAAATACCCGTATATGCAGGAATTGAGGAATGTGGAAAAAGAATTGTCCGAACATTATATGTGTTCGCAAATAACGCTCGAACAAATGATGGAAGACAAAACGGTTTTATATATAAAAGAACTTGATGAGTTAGCCCGCAATCCCATTGTATGGCCCTTGATCAGACAGTTGGTTTTTGTTACAAATGATGGAATAACCGGTTTCTATACAAATTATACCTTGGTAACTTCCGAAGGAGAAAGATTTCCGCAGGAAGCATCGGCAGCAATACGTATCGCCCACCCCGCCGACTTGCATAAACTAAATGTATGGAAGCCGTATCAAGACTTCTTACTTGAAAAAGAGATTAACCAACCGATCGAACAAGTATTCAGGAAACTCTATCTGAAAACGGAAGAAGAACAAACCATGCAACAATGCCGCCGCTACAGCGGCAACCGGATTCTGCCCAAAAAGACGTTTGAGGCATTAAAAGCTTGTCGCTGGATTGACAATTACGAAGAAGGATTACAAAAAATCTATTACCAGGAGAATATCATAGCCAGCATCCATTCCCGGACGGATTGGTATGCAACTGATACGGAAGCTCCTACGCTGGAATATGTGGCTTTTTATGAAAGAAAGACATCTAACCCGGTTCCTTTGAAAGACGTTCCCGACATTGTCTTTTCGGAAGTAATACGCGATGTAGGCTTGGCAGTCGGCGTTGCCGGGGAGCCGTTCAGCCCGCTGAAATAACGGTTCGGAATGATACATTGACATGTAAAATTCATACTATAAGCATAAAGAAGAATGATACGATTGCTTCCATAAAGGCATTTTATGAGGACAAATTAAAAACGAATAAATCATTATTTACATAGCAACCGAAAGTCTGAGCGCCTACAGACGTTTCTTCCGGCAGGATGATTTTGTCTTCATCCTTTTCACAGCAAGTAAGTAACAGTAAAAAGGACAGGCATGTAAGGAAGAGATATTTTGATATCATATTGTTCTTTGCTATTGTTGATAATTAGCGGCTAATATATTTTTTCAGCGTATCGTGTTTCCGCCCGTCAACCACGAGTGCATAGATAAACGTGCCGTAACCTGTTTCGCTGCTATTCAGGTCAATCCGGTTAATGCTATTATCCAGTTTGATTTTCTTCAGCAATTTACCGGTTATATCATACACCAGTAAATCGGCAGTAGAATAATCTGCCGGTAGAGCATAGATAACGGAGGCGCCGGGAGCGTCGTACAGTTTGCCTTCGCCCAAAGTATTCGCCTCTTCGGTAGAGACCGCCGAACGGAAATCTGCGTTTATACCGCCGGTCGCGCTCAAAAGGGTTTCAATCTGTTTGCTTTGCGCTTCGATTGTAGCCTGCATTTCCTTGATACTTTCTACGATAAGCGGGATAAATCCAGCATAGTCTATAGACATTACTCCCTTATCGTCTGTCTGTACCAATTCGGGAAGAACCTTCTGAACATCTTGCGCCAGGAATCCGATCCGGGTACGAGCGGCTTCTTTGGCCTCCCTCCTGTCGATTTCAGCCTGAATCTTCTGGTATTCTAAGTAAATAGGAATAACATCAATTTCCACGCCATACCGGGGCTTTTTATTTGTGAAAAAAGTGCCGATACGGGAGCAAGTATCACAACAATAAAAAGAATTATTTTTTTCACTAGTCTATGCTTTTATAAGAGTGTACGACAAAATTCTTTATCAGCTAACATTCTTATTTTGCATGACAGCCAATTTATTCAGAAAGGAATTTTGTCGTACACCTTTATGGGTTAAAATGGAATAAAGAACTGTATCTGCCAGTTACGCAGGCGAGCCTTTGTGATATAATCCGAGTGGCTGACGTTAGAAAATCCGTATGCATAATTAAACGATACATCGACGCATCCGAAATCGTATCCCAACTTCAGCGCAGCAGGTATATCAAAGCTGTAACCCGTTAGGCTATTGTCGCGTTTCCGCCCTTTGGCTGCGTATAGGGTGGGATTTATTCCTACGCCGGCATACCACTTGTCCACAAACCTGTAATTCCAACTCGCACCCAGCGTCAAATGGAAATAACTATGCTTATACACATCAATTGGCGTCAGAGAGAGTTTGTTATCTTCAGGAGAAAACAAACCGACGTATCGTGCATAGTCAAAACGCTTTAATCCGACAAGAATGTCCGCATCGTAGAAGAAACGTTTCCCAGAAGGTTGTAGCCTGAATCGATATCCAAGAGCTACATCCGGCGCTTTATAGTTGATCTCGTTCATATCAAACGAAGGTTTGAACTCCGTGTCATACAAGCTTCCGCTACCACTTCCCGCAATCAAACCCGATTTCACGTCTACTTGTGACGATACATAGAGGCTGATAAACAAGGCAGTCAGTAAAAAGATATTTTTTCTCATCTTTTTCTTCCTTATAATTATTTATATGACAAATGTAATGTTAAAGTTTTACCTGTCCCATTATGTATAATTTCTACATAGTCGTCAACTGGAACAAAATAAGTACCTCCCGTGGCATTAGGAGCCATTTTTCTAGCATAATAATAATCATGAGAAGAAAACCCAAAACTAGACCACAATGTACCTTCGAAAGGTTCTATCGTATATTTGGTAAGAAGTTTTGCACTTGTCCCAGAATTATGATTATACCATATCCCTAAAATTCCTTTCTTTCTAAAACATACCTCAACCATCACTACTTTATTGAAACTATTTCCATAAGTTGTCAACTTAGAGTTAACCCATACTTTATTCTTACCGCTACTGTTTTTTTCTTCTGAAATAGAGTTTGTACCACTTGTAGCCCTCAGTTTTACGGCATTATCTGGAGGCGTTTGCCCTAATTCTACAAGTTGTTCATAGGAAGTAATATCTATCAAAGAAACTGTCTCACCATTGATAATAACGTTTCCATTAACATCTGCCACTTTGGCCAAATTTTTATCGCTAATAGGTAAATATGCGGAATAATCATCGTCTTTTTCAGGGAAGAACAATGTTGAATATTTACGTTTAAATTCCTCATATCCATTCCCTGATGGTTTTTCATAATAATATTCAGCATTATTCATTGCATCAACGAATACATCATATAGTGACACAAAACCTTTCTCTCTTAATGAGCTGATTGATGTCAAATTTGTGCCCGCAATAGACATGCTACGTAATAAAGAATTATTTACTGGTTGCGACAACTGAGATGTAATATTAACGACTTCTTTTAATTGCTCGTTACTTTCAAAAACTAATGTGCCATTTCTGTTTTCAACAATCATTCCTAACAGGTTGATTTGTTGAGGCTCATTGTTAGATACTACTGCTTCTTCTCTTTCGTTTGTACATGACATAATAAAAGCACAAAATACACACATCACAAGATAAAATAAATTTCTCATCTTTTTTAATTTAATTATTATTTACTACACTATTTTTATTTATCCGCCATTCTCCCGCATTGCGCACTACAAGGTCATTTGGCGAATTAATATTTTAAAACTACAAATGAATAAATTTTCTTCATTACAATTGAATTAAATGATTTATACTTACCTGTTACAGGTTTTTATTTTGTTAAATACCACACAAGCGGGATGTTATACTTGGTTAGTACCACTTGATATGTTCCGTCCGGTATATCTCCAAGAGGAATCGTAATTTCTTCTTTTGCCGGAAGGTATATCTCATCCCCATAAAGCGTTGTGTTGTTTGTATCCAGTACTTGAATACTTACCTGGCTCCATTCGTTTATAGAATAAATGTGGAGATCGCTTTCTGCTATAGATACAGAGATTGAAACGGAAGGATTAGCGCTGGAACGATCGCCGGTTCGATGCCAAACTCCCCTGTCTGCTTTCACATCTATAAGGAAAAGCAGCAGTAAGAGTAGCGTGAATGATGTAATTGTCAGAAATCTTTTTGTTTTCATTTAGCATTGTTTAGTATTCAATGGCAAAGTTTAGTATTCAATGGCAAAAGTAGGATTAAAGATTCTAACGACCGGTAAAACGCCGTTCACAAATCGTTCACATTTTGTTTACACAGGTAAAGGCTTATAAATCAAGGATAAATTTATCCAGCATTTCCGGATTTCCTTCTTCTCTGCATATTTTTTTATACAGGCGAACACGCGAATTACTGATTGCAGAGGCGGAACGGTTAAGAAGTTTGGCAATATCTTTCACTTGAATCTGTATCTTTATCAGGTAACAAATGTAGAGTTCGTGCCCGGATATTTTCGGGCACAACGCATAGAGGCGCCCTGTGAATCCATTGTATGTTTTATCAATTATTTCTTGCAGTTTTGCCCAGTTTTCTGCAGTAACGGATATATCCTGCCGGTAGGGCGCCTGATGGAATAATTGATATATATCCGATTCTTTCAATACTGTTTCCAATATTTTTTTCTTTTTTTGTGCAACCTGAATTTCCAGGTTATTAGTCCTCAATAATTCTATCTGAGGAGCCAGTTTATCTTCATCTCCCCCGGTTCGTTGCCGGAGTTCCAACTTTGATATCTCCTTTTCATTTTCAAGGATATATGCCTGGCTGTTCCTGTATTGTTCTTTTTTCAGGTCTGCCAATTGTTTTTCATGTTCCCTGACAATCCGTTTCTGTTTTTTTACATAACGAAAACAGGAATAAACGATCGCCGCCATGAAAATGACAGCGCCAATCAACTGCCTGTTTTTTTCTTTATTCTCCTTTACTAACCGTCTGTTTTGCTTTTCCGTGTGCCGGTAGTTATAAAGCGCGTTTATTTTGCCGATGGCTTCGGTTTGGGTAACCTTCTCGATAGAATCTTCCAGTTCCAGGCTTTTCCGGGCATAGTTGAAAGCGGAATAATAATTCCCTTTCTCCGCTTCAAGGGTAGCCAGCGCTTTATTTACATCGCTTTTCAAATAAATACTTTGCGATGGCCTCTGCTCCTGCAATGCTTGCAGGAAGTAAAAACGGGCCGAATCGGGGTGTGATGATAATTGATAAATCCTTCCTATTCCGTTTAGATAGATAGCATCATCTTTCAAACCGGTTACTCCCGAAAAAATTATTTTAGCCGAATCGGGTTTTCCTAAATTAAGGTAAATATTACCAAATTCTACGGATATACCATCTACTATTTGCCGGTTTCCTGTTTCAAGCGCTTTCTCGTAGGCTGCCCTATAGTAATATTCGGCGCTGTCCGGACTACCCAGGCTTTCGTGCATGCGTCCCTGATTGCGTAAAGAATAAACAAGCCCGGCCTCTTCTTTTTGCATCAGATAACAGGTATAGGCGTTTCTATATGACTTCATCGCATCCTCATACAATAACTGGTAGGCGAACAACGTTCCCATTTGTCCGTAAATCCGCCCCAAAATATCATACCGCCGGCTGTTTTTCCCTGCGTCGGCCGCCCATTGAAAAGCCCTTATTGCGCGTGGCGTATCGTGCATATCCCGGTAGACAGCGCCTAAATAATACCAGGCTTCCATTAATTTATCGGCGTCTCCATACGATTCATAGAACCGCACTACCTCTTTCATCAGCGAATCGGAAGTATGCTCAATATACAGTTTATCCCGGGCTTTTGTAACAAGCATTCCATAATACATGCGCGTTTCCTGCGGTTCGTCCCGGATGGAAGAGTGGAGTGAGTCAAGGCAATGGAGGGCGCTGTCAGGGTATTGTGAGATATATCGTTCTGCCTGCCGCATCGCTTCCGGATAGGGAGCGCCCGGTTGGCAGGAAACTAATATACTTATCCCGAAAAAGAACATTATTAATAAAGAGTTTTTCATACGCTAAGCGTGTCTGTTTAAATTTTGTTCAGACACAATTTAATGGTTACAAATATATTTATTTAGGGTGACTTCATCATCTTTTTTTATATTTTTAGCGGTGATATAAAATCATTACGATGACTCCGGCAAACCATTATGATGCTTTTAGAAAACCATTATGATCTCTTTATCAAACCATTATGATGGTTTACTGAAGACATTATAATGATTTTTTTTCTAAACTCACCCGTATAAATGTATTTTCGCATCTATAAGTTGAAGCTCCGTCACCTGTTCAGTCACGCCTATCTATCGGAATATAAGAGACTTATGTGAAATGTGACTGAAAGTAACGAAAAAAATAAAGTTTTTGTATGCGCTATACCGGGAAACCGTTCAGCCCGCAGAAATAACGGTTCGGATTCTTTTTTTTGCCGTCCCTCTCCCCTACCCTTTCCTTTGCTTCATAAATATCAGATTTTATGAAAGCTTTATTCCGTCATTTCTTCACAACGCTCAGGCGCTTTAAACAGGCGTCTGCTCTTACCGTTTTTGGCCTTAGCGCAGCTTTTGCCGCCTTTATGCTTATCATGGTTCAGGTACGCCGGGAACGTACATTTGATTCCTCTTTTATAAAGTCCGGACGTATCTATCGCGTAGAGTCTACAATGCTTCCTGCCGAATCGTCTTTGTCTTCTGTGGAGTCGTATACGGCTTTTTTGGCGCGTCCGCTTGTGGAAATGCTTGTTCCGGCCATTCCGCAGATTGAATCGTATACGCTGATTCACGGAGCGGCTTCCGACAGGTATGTACAATATGAAAACGAAAAAGGCGAGCGGTTTGGATTGCTAATGCCCTGCAATAAAGTATTGGAAGGCTTTGAAACGGTTTTTGATATGGAGATGACGGAAGGCGCTGCTTCTTCGCTGAAGGAGTCCGGACATGTATTGCTTCCGCAAAGCCTTGCCAAACGGATGTTTGCCGACGGACAAGCGGTAGGCAAACGTATCTTTCCGCAATCACCCGGCGCTGCTTCTTTTATTGTAGGCGGCGTGTATCGTGATTTCCCTGAAAATACAAGTATCGCCAATACGATGAAAACAGGAATAGGCGAAGAGAATAAAAGCGATTGGATGGACTGGACATACCAACTGTTCGTGGTATTAACGCCCGGCGCTTCGCCCGGGGAAGTGGCCGCTCGGTTAAAAGACCTTTTCGATACAACAGGGATAGGGAAACAAATGGGATTCGGCGAACATACGGTTTTCAGACTTAACCTGCTTGAGGATATCTATTACCGGCATGATACGAATCTGGATATCGCGCCGAAAGGGAATCGTTCGACGACCCATTTGCTGCTGTCGATAGCTTTGCTGGTGATTGGCGTGGCGGCAATTAACTTCCTTAATTTTTCAACGGCGCTTACGCCCGTGCGTATTAAAGGTATCAATATACGGAAGGTATTGGGTAGCTCTGCAAGAATGTTGCGGGCGACTCTTCTTTTTGAGGCTGTCGGTATGTGTCTGATTGCTTTTCTTTTGTCGCTCATATGGGTCTTTCTTTTTGAAGTATCCGGCCTTTCCTCTATGCTTTTGGTATCTGTGCGTCTGGCGGAATATTCCTGTATAGGGCTGTCTACGTTTGTGCTGTCTGTTCTTACCGGTCTCCTTGCCGGTATTTATCCGGCTTATTATATGACGTCGTTTCACCCGGCGCGTGTTTTGAAAAGTTCTTTCGGGATAGGATATACAGGCCGTACGTTCAGTATATTATCAACAGGCTTTCAGTTTGTGATTTCTATCGGTTTGATTATTGCCGCTTTGTTTGTTTGGTTGCAGCAGGCGTATTTATACCGGATGGAAACCGGCTTGAACGATAAACAGGTAGCCGTTGTTAATATTGATAAAGATAGCATGTCGGGCCGTATCGGTTTATTAATGGAAAAACTGAAAGACAGCCCGCTTATCGATGAGGTGTCTTTTTCCGACTGGCCGGTTGGCTTTCTCGACTATTATCCCTATACATATACCCAATCGCCGAAAGGCGAAGAGTTGCGGTTTTATTATATTCCGGTTTCGTATAATTTTGCTTCGATGATGCGGTTGGACATAACAGCCGGACGGGGTTTTGAAAAGAATGACGCCGCATCAAAGGAAAGAAAACTGATTTTTAACGAATCGGCGGCCCGTCAATTTGCCGTTAAACCGGGCGATCGCTTGTCCGACGGCAGTTCGGTAACAGGTATTATCCGTGATTTCCATTTTATGAATCTCCGCAAACCTTTAGAACCCATGGCGCTCCGTATCTGTGATGTGGAAGACGAACTGCAATGGCCGGTTCTTTACATCCGCACGTTCGGCAGCAGGAAAGAATCGGCGGATGAAATCAGGGCATGTATTGCAACGATAGACCCTCAGTATCCCGTTGATATCCGGTTTTTCGACCAGCAGTTTAATGAAACATATCGGGAAGAACGGAAAACGTCGGTACAAATTACGTTATTCGGCCTGCTGGCGGTTCTTATTTCGTTGATGGGCGTCTTTGGCCTGGTTACCTTCGAAACGCAATACCGGAAGAAAGAGACAGGTATCCGGAAGGTATTGGGCGCTACCGCCGGCGAGATATGTTGGATGTTTGCCGGGAAATTCGTGTGGATTGTATCGGGTTGTTTTCTGATAGCGGCGCCGTTGGCTTGGTTTGGGGTAAAGAAATGGTTGGAATCGTATCCCTGTCAAACGCCTTTGTATGGCTGGGTGTTTGTGCTTGCTTTTGTTATTGTCTTGTCGATTACCCTTATTACCGTTATGGCGCAAAGCCGGTATGCGGCAACCATGAATCCGGTATCTTCCTTGAAAAATGAATAGATATTTTGTCAGTCGGTTTGTAGTCGTTATATTTACCAATCATGAAAAAGAATCACATATTCTCTTATATTGTAGCGATACTCTTCTGTATTTCGTTTACGTCCTTTGTTTTATGGCATGAGGGGCAAGATTTGTTCGATATTTCCTTCCTTATCATTAACCTGACGAATGTAGCTGTTGCTTCTATGGTGGTAACGATCTTTCATAAAACGCTTCTTTATAATGCTGCCTTGTCTACGGCGCAACTGAGGCGGAAGCTGGTTCCTTTGTTCTTTGTCTTTTTGTTTTCTGTTATTTTATTGTCGCTTCTTATTTTCAGCCTGGGTTTGTATCTTTTATTTCTGATAAAAGGGTACGACACATCTGGCTTTCTGGAGCATTTGATACAAAAGGAATTTCCCGTCGTTTTTACGCCCTTGGCAATCGGAATATTGGTTTCTTCCATTGTTTTTTTCTATCATACCTGGCGGCAATCCATCGATCGTGAACAACAACTGCGGGAAGAGAATTTAATCTATCAATACCGTAACCTGAAAAGCCGGGTAAACCCGCATTTCTTATTCAATAGCCTGAATACCTTGTCCGAACTTATCTATGCAGATACGCAAAAGGCGGATAATTACATTCAGAAGTTAGCCCGGACCTACCGCTATATCCTCGATAATGAAGAAACCACCCTGATACCGTTGAGCGAAGAAATAACCTTCGTAACGCAGTATTTCGACCTTCAAAAGGAGCGCGACGGCGATAAGATTCGCTTGGAGATGCAGCTTGAGCAGACCGCCCCATATAAGATAATCCCCGTATCACTGCAAATCGTGGTAGAAAACGCCTTGAAGCATAATGCCGCTTCGGAAGATAATCCGTTAGTCATCCGTTTGCATCAAGCAGGTGGATACATAGAAGTGTTTAATACCATCCGAAAGAAACACAGCCTGCCTGCAGGACATTCACCGGGAACCGGCCTCGTCAACCTGCGGGAACGGATCCGTTTAACAACCGGCAAAGAAATGCGTATTGTCCGGGATGAACATACTTTTTCGGTAAAAATCCCTCTAATAACGATGTAAGATGAAAGTATTGATTATAGAAGACGAAGCCCCGGCGTCGGCCCGGCTAATCCGGTTGCTCAAAAAGATTGATCCTTCGGTTGAAGTGCTTGATGTGCTCCGTTCCGTAGAACAGTCCGTCAACTGGTTTCATTCGCACCCCCTCCCTGCCTTGATTTTTATGGATATTCAATTGGAAGACGGTATCAGTTTCGAATTGTTTGACAGTTGCCGGATCGAGACCCCTGTTATTTTCACCACCGCCTATGACGTCTATATGCTGAGAGCCTTCAAAGTAAACAGCATAGACTACCTTCTGAAACCGATTTCGCCAGAAGAATTGGAACAGGCTTTGACGAAATACAATACCCTCCACCGCCCCCGAACGGATTATAGCCGCCTGGAAGCCATAATCAACCAACTGCAACCCGTAAAGACAAAAGAACGTTTCCTGATAAAAATAGGCGAACACTATCGCTCCGTTGCCATTGCCGACGTCCTTTGTTTCTATATCCGCGAGCGAAACGTCTTTCTCTTCACAAAGCAGGGAAAACATTATCCGGCAGACGATTCGTTAGATAAAATAGAGTCGGTAATCAACCCGCGGCAATTCTTCAGAATAAACCGCCATTTCATTATCCGCTTTGAAGGCATCTGCGACATACTCGCCTACTCATCAAACCGCTTGAAAGTTACGCTGTCCGGCTGGAAAGAAGAAGAAATCTTCGTCAGCCGCGAACGCGTAACCAACTTCAAGAAGTGGATGGACAGGTAAGCTTGTTTTTGTAAATTCATGATGTAGAGATACAACTAAAGGGACTATTTAATGTTATAACAAAAAAAACAGATGTTTAATCTGCTTTTTTCTCGTTATCCTCGTTTTGCTGGGCTTTTTTTGCCATTTTGTGAGTTGATTTTAAATTCCTTATAGGCTTGGTTTGTGGCGTTTCTTACATGCTTACTAAACAAAAGGCAGTCGCCTCTCATATTAACTTTATCGTAATGATGTGAAAAATAAGAGGGAGTATTAAATACATCCAATACGTCGTCAATTATAGAATCTTTAACGCTTGCAACATGTTTAGGTAAAAAGACATCTTTCATGGAACTGCAAATTCCAAGTAAATGCGAGAGTCTGTTTTTTTTGATATTTTTATCCTTAATCATGTTATACTCCTTTCTTTTTCCTCTTAAATGCTTGAAAACTTGTACAAAGATAACGGATTTTTTATAACAATCCTCCTATTGTTGCGAATAACCTTCGGTTGCTTTGCTCTCCTTACTTTTCTATTAGATATTTGCTTCCGGTTATCATGGTAAAATCAGGAAAAATAGCCGGTATTTTCATATCCTGGTTTGGGCGATTGCATCAGGTTATTTATTTCTGCTATCTTTGTTCCTTAATCTAAACTGAGAGGCTTGTGGCTAAGCAAATTGTAGAGACCCCCTTGATGAAGCAGTACTTCGATATAAAGGCGAAGCATCCTGATGCGATTCTATTATTCCGGGTAGGCGATTTTTATGAAATGTATGGCGAGGATGCGGTGGCAGGCGCCGGAATTTTAGGTATTACACAGACTAAACGGGCGAATGGAGTTGCTCAATTTGTGGAAATGGCCGGTTTTCCCCATCATGCGCTGGATACTTATCTGCCGAAGCTGGTGCGCGCCGGCAAACGGGTGGCGATATGCGACCAGTTGGAAGACCCCAAGATGACAAAGACATTGGTTAAGCGCGGCATTACCGAGTTAGTAACGCCTGGCGTCTCGATTAATGATAATATCCTCAATCATAAAGAGAATAATTTTTTAGCTTCCGTTCATTTTGGGAAAGAGAACTGTGGAATCGCTTTTTTGGATATTTCCACAGGCGAATTTCTTACGGCGGAAGGAACGATTGACTATGTTGACAAACTGCTGAATAACTTTTCCCCGAAAGAAGTCTTGATTGAGCGGAAGAACCGGAAACGGTTTGAAGGGCATTTCGGGTCGCGCTTCTTTACTTTTGACTTGGAAGACTGGGTATTTACTTCCGATTCGGCCTACGACCGTTTGCTTAAACATTTTGAGACGAAAAATTTGAAGGGGTTCGGCGTACAGCATCTTCAGTCGGGTATTATTGCTTCCGGGGCTATCCTGCATTACCTCGACATTACGCAGCATCACCAGATATCGCATATTACTTCCCTTGCGCGGATTGAAGAAGAGCGGTATGTCCGTTTAGACAAGTTTACGGTGCGAAGCCTGGAACTTGTCGGCACGATGAACGAAGGGGGAACCAGCCTGCTGAATATAATTGATAAGACAGTTTCTCCGATGGGTTCCCGTATGCTCCGCCGGTGGTTGCTTTTTCCGCTCAAAGATGTGAAACCGATACAGGAACGGCAAGACGTGGCGGAGTACTTTTTCAAACATCCCGAAACCAAAGAACTGCTTGAGACGCACCTGAGACAGACAGGCGACTTAGAACGTATTATATCAAAGGTAGCTGTGGGGCGCGTTTCTCCTCGCGAGGTGGTGCAATTGAAAGTTGCCCTGCGTGCTATCGAACCTGTAAAGGAATCTTGCGAGCAAAGCGGCGAACCCGGATTATTACGTATCGGAGAGCAGTTAAATGTTTGCCCGATTATCCGTAACCGTATCGAAAAAGAAATTAATCCCGATCCTCCTTTGTTGATAAGCAAGGGGGGCGTTATCGCCAAAGGCGTAGACGCCGAGCTCGACGAACTTCGTGCGATTGCTTATTCGGGGAAAGATTACCTGTTGCAAGTGCAGCAACGCGAAAGCGAACGTACCGGCATCCCCAGCCTGAAAATAGCTTTCAACAATGTGTTCGGCTATTATATAGAGGTGCGCAATACGCATAAGGATAAGGTGCCCCCCGAATGGATAAGGAAGCAAACCCTGGTGAATGCCGAGCGATACATCACCGAAGAATTGAAAGAGTATGAAGAAAAGATACTTGGGGCGGAGGAGAAGATACTGGCTTTGGAAGTTCGTCTGTTTAATGACTTGGCGCTTTGCCTGATGGACTATATCCCGCCTATCCAGACCAATGCCAACCTGATAGCCCAAATAGATTGCCTGCTGTCTTTTGCCAAAGTTGCATCGGCTAATAAATATATCCGTCCGTTAGTGGATGATTCGGACGTGATAGATATTAAGTCGGGACGGCATCCGGTGATAGAAAAACAGCTTCCCATAGGCGAACCTTACATTGCCAACGACGTTTATTTAGATACTAAAAAACAGCAAATCATCATCATTACCGGGCCGAATATGGCAGGTAAGTCAGCCTTGCTCAGGCAGGTGGCGCTGATTACGCTGTTGGCTCAAACCGGTTGTTTCGTACCTGCCGAACAGGCGCATATCGGTATCGTAGACAAGATATTTACCCGCGTAGGCGCTTCAGACAATATCTCGATGGGCGAGTCTACCTTCATGGTAGAGATGAACGAAGCGGCTGATATCCTGAATAACCTTTCTCCGCGCAGCCTGGTATTGTTTGATGAGTTGGGCAGGGGGACGAGCACATACGATGGTATATCAATTGCCTGGGCTATTGTGGAGTATATTCACGAACATACCAGTATGCAGGCTAAGACATTATTCGCCACCCACTATCACGAACTCAATGAAATGGAACGTTCGTTCAAACGGATTAAGAATTATAACGTATCGGTAAAAGAAGTGGACAACAAGGTAGTATTCCTTCGTAAATTAGTACCCGGCGGAAGCGAACATA
>JAIRKZ010000078.1 GCA_031259845.1 Tannerellaceae bacterium
ACCCGGTGTCCCTGCAGATAACAATGCATCGGAAAGAGCGATTCGCAATGTGAAAGTCAAAACCAAAGTATCGGGTCAGTTCCGTAATAAAGATGGCAAAGGGGCTGACCGGTTTGCCAGAATTCGTTCGGTTATTGATACCACTGTCAAAAACGGACATGATGTGTTTTATGCGCTTGAATGCCTTGCCAAGTGCTAAAATCAGGGAGCACCTGAGTAGTTACAATTTATTAAATTTCAAACAAATGAAAAAGTATTTTTTAGAAGAGTGGCGATTGCTGCAATCGCAGTGTTAACAATGAGTGTAGCAACGCAGGCGCAGGAAAAAGGCGACATGGCTGTGGGTGGTAATCTGGTATTGGGATCGGGCGACGGCTTTACCAATTACGGTATCGGAGCCAGGTTCCAGTACAACGTACTTGATCCTTTACGTCTGGAAGGGGCCTTTACGTATTTCCTGAAAAAGGATATGGTAAGCATGTGGGATTTGAGCGTGAACGCTCACTGGCTGTTTCCGGTAGCCGACAAAATTTCGGTTTATCCGTTGGCCGGTTTGGGTATTCTGGGTACGAGCGTAAGCGTTCCGAGCTTTGATTTGGGCGAATGGGGAAGTTACGGCGGCGGCAGCGCTTCCGATTCCGAATTTGGTTTCAACATTGGCGGCGGCATGGATTTGAAACTTACAGAGAAGCTCATCCTTAATGCCGAATTGAAGTACAAACTGGGCAACGCTTGGGACCGGCTACTCGTATCGGCAGGCTTGGCCTATAAATTTTAACAGGGACTGATAGAAATTACCTCCTGATTCTGAAAGCCTTCTTTGGATTTATTTTCAAGGGAGGCTTTTGCGTTTTTATCCACCCATATTATGTTGTTTAACGTTTCCGGGAACGGGCTTTCTCTCTTTCCTGAAGTTGTTTTTTATAGGCCCGTTCTTTTTCTTTACGTTCCTTTTTCAGTTGTTTCTGGCGGGCTTTGTATTCGCGTTCTTTTTGTTTGCGCAGTTCTTCCTGGGCTTCCCTGCGGGCTTTCCGGTCGGCTACTGCCTGTTTTTGTTGTTCTGCCCGTTCGCTTTCGAGTTGCTTTTCGCGTTCTTCTTTTGCTTTCAGCAAGGCTTTTTCTTCTGCTTCCTGCCGTTTGCGGAGTTCTTCCGGGTCCGGTTGCTGTTCCGGTTCCGATTCCTGCTTTTGTTCCGTATTTTCAGGTTCAACAACCTTGGAGATTATTATTTCGGGTTCTTCAACAACCGTTGTATCGGCTATAAATGGAGGCGCTTCCGTTTCCTGTACGGGCGGTTCAATAACCGGAACTTTTTCCTCTTCCTGTTCTCTCTTTTCTGTTTCTTCCGTCAGGCGGGCTTTTAAGCGGCCTGTCAGTTCGGGGGCTTCTTGTCCAAAGGTTTCTTCCAGGAAGGCGATGTATTCGTCTAATGTCTTGCCTCGCATCAGGATTGAGTAATTCTCGTCGGAGATTGGGATTACGGCTACCTGGCCTCCTAAGGAGGATGCGTATCCGTCTTTCCCGTAAATCATGGTATAGTAGCGGCGGATTTCGTCGAAGTTTATAAATCCACTGATGGTAAGCATGCTTAACGGGCCGTTTTCTTCTTGTGTAAGGTCGAACGTTTTTACCATAAAGTTCGAGAAGTTATAGGCTGCTACGGCAAAGAGTAACTGATTCTTGTTTACCGTTCCTGTCGGGTACATCAGGATCAGGCTGTGCGGCGTGTTCTTTTCAGCCGAAAATGTCCGGGCGGAATCGGCGGCCGACAATTCTCCTTCCCCTCCGAAACGCATGTTCCATATCATACCCCGTATGTCTCCCTGCACCATTTGCCGTCCGCGTAAAACACCTTTCAGCATCTCGCCGGCCAATTCGGTAACATCGGCATCCGGATATCTTTCTACCAGCGCCTTTAACGCTTCTTTAAAGCCTTCGGCGTCGCCTTCCTGTACATAGGTAAGCGCATCAAGGAACATAAACTTGGGCAATAGCGCCCCCAGCGGGTATTTTTCATTTACCAATTGATAGTTTGTGCGTACGGTTTGTATATCGCCATCGAGGTATTGCGCGTATGTTAACTGGTAAATAGAATCCTGCGCCGAGTCCATTGTACGGATAATGTATTCATAATTGGGGTCGGCTATAGCTATGGCATAGTCGCTGCCGGGATATTCGGCTATTATCTTCGACTTGTATTGGGAGGCTAACGCGGTATCTTCCGTCCGTAAGGCCATCAGGTATATCTGGTAATAGCTTTCCAGCGAATGTTCGTTGGCAGGGAAACGGCGTTCCAGTTCGCTGAAGGCATTGACAGCCAGCGGCAAGTCTTCCAATTTGTCTTTATAAATCATTGCCATGTTATATAAGCCGTCTGTAATGATGACATTGGAAGCAGCCACGTCGTCTTCGGTGAGCGGTATTTGCTGGAGATAATACTCCCTTGTCTTCGGGTCGTCTGATAAGTCTTCCGGCAATTCCGTTACGGCAGAGTCTGTTGGCAGCGCTTCTCCCCCGGCAGTTGCAGGCTCGCCCTCCTGTACGGGATTGTTTCCGTCGGTTATTTCTTCAAAGGTAGCCAGGCGTTTGTTTCTTCTGCGCCAATCGTCTTCCAGGGTACGCCGCCCCCATTTCCGCTGGAATTGTGTTTTTCCCTGGGAAACGGTTTGCGCATTATAGAAATAGAAAGCTCCGCCGCCGGCCGCAGGAATCGTAAGGGCGTTTATTCCCATCCCCGGGCGGTCTATGCCCGTTCCCGTTGCCTCCTGTTCGGCGAGATAAGCCTCCCGTTCGGCGTCTTTTTGGGCTTCTTCTTCCTCCTTTATCACCTGCTCGATGATTTTGTCTATCACGGCAAAACGTTCTTCTTCCGGCATCCGGGCAAGCGTTTGCAGGCTGTCTTGCAAATGAACCGCTTCGGCATGCACCACTAACTCGTCTAATACGGCGGATAGTTTGGATATACGGGCATAGTCTTTATACTCTTTTTGGATAATTCCCACGGCTCCGCTAAAGCAGGGCTGGGCTTTGATGTAGTCTCGCTGTTTGAAATAGATATCTCCCAGTTTGACCCACAGAATGGCTTTGTCCATGCCCGCCCTTGTAGCTTTCTCTACTCCCCGTTCGTAATTGGCTATGGCTTGCGCGGTATCTCCCCGGGAAAGATATACATTTCCAAGCGCGTAATAAACCTGGTCTAAGTAATCTTTATTCTTGTCGCTTTTCGCCATACCCTGAAGCATCTTCACTATTTTCTGATAATTGCCGTCTGAGAACACTTCAGTCTGGCGGATACGGGCGGCAAATTCAAGTTCGTAAGGAGGATTGGATTTGAGTACTTCGCCAAAGGATTTGTATGCCAGGGCGTTTTGTCCTTCGTTGGTATATATCTGTCCTAACAGGTATTTCATGCGGGTGCGTTGACGTTTATTCTTTTCCGCTTTTATAGCGGTTTTGAAATAGGGTATTGCCTGTTCGTATTGCTTGTTCTTTACCAGGTAATCGGCATATACTGCGGCGTAATCGTTTAGCTTCTTTTTAGGAATCCCGTTGATATTTAATTTAGTTAAGATGTCTTCCGTTTCGTAGAGCCAATCCATTTCGGCATACGAACGGGCTTGCCAGATACGGGCTTCGGCTGCTACCTCTTCGTCGTGAACATAATGACGGGCGATATAGGAGAAAGTGGCTGCCGCCTGGAGGAAGTCGGCATTGTAGAACTGTCCCTGGCCAATCATCAGCCAGCAATGTTTCAGAAAAGGATTGTATTCTTCCTGTTCCTGAAAGATGCGTTGCTTCGGGCTATTGCGCCAGCCGGGCTTTTTATCCGGTTTTGTCTGTATCGAATGAAGTTTTATCGCCTTATTGCCTTTTTCAATCGCCAAATCGAAAGGGCCGCCGGAGGTTTCTTTATCTTTGGGTTGGGCGCTGACGGGATACATCAGTATCATATCGGTATAGGATTCTTCATAGCCGTTTTGCATCGACATTAAAGCCTCGTCGAACGATGTTTTCCCGTTAAAGTAAATGTTGTAACGCGAATTAAAGGCATGATAAAAGCGGGTTGCTTTCGTGTTTTTCTTTGTACTGCACGACCAAAGCAAACAGACAGCAAACAGGGTAATTATATAATAAAAACTTTTCTTCACGTACAGGAACCTATCTTAGACGTATTATTAAACTGAAAACGACCCGGTTTATTGCCTGCGGACAAAGAATAATACGCCCTTGGAAATAAGGAAAAACAACACGAGCGCTAAAATAATGAATGCGCCCGAGGGTACATTCAGGTAATAAGAAAGTATCAGCCCGGCCAAACAACCTGAAAACCCTATGCTTATGCTTCCCCAGATGATCTTTTTAAAATCGGAGGTAAACAGGTTTGCCGTTATCTGGGGCAGGGTAAGCAGGCTCATCAACAGCATAATCCCTACCAAACGGATAGACAACACAATCGTGACGGCGATAAAGAACATCATCATATATTCTATCCATTTAACAGGCAACCGCTGGGTTATGGCAAAATCGCGGTCGAACGCCACATAGACGATTTCTTTCAGGAAAAAAGAAAATATCAATACCAGCGCTACAACCGGAAAAGCTATCCAACAGATATCCGTAAACGATATGGTAAGTATATTTCCAAACAAATAGACGGACAGGTTAGGCGCATAACCGGGTGTAAGGAAGATGAAAATAATCCCTAACGCCATTCCCAGCGACCATACGCCGGCGATGGCCGAATCTTCGCGTATATTCTGCGATTTGCTGGCCCACTCTACTCCGAAAGCGGAAAGTACGGAAAACGCCATCGCCATCAGCACAGGATTCATTCCCAGATAAAAGCCTAACCCCAAGCCTCCGAACGAAGCGTGCGTAATACCGCCGCTGATAAACACTAAGCGCCGGGCAACAATATAGGTTCCTACAATGCCGCAGGCCACTGCCGTAAGCAAACTTCCCAGCAAAGCATTCCGGAAAAAAGCATATTGTAACAGTTCTATCATTCGTTTCTCTCTCCCACTATAAGGAACGCTTCATCTTTCAGACCGTCCGGCAATTCTACGTTGCGCTGTTGCAGGCTGCGTAGCCAACCGGCTACTTCTTCTTCGCGCAGGGTATAGAGAACATCCCTGAATTCATCTACCGACTCATTGTCGTAGGCATCCGGGCTTATCCCGCGGAACCTGTCTAACTCTTCATCGTCGTAATACGTCGTTTTCTTACTGACGGCCGCCATCAGGCTGTCGCGTTCGCAAATCTCATGCCGCCCGCAGCATGCCCCGGGCAGTTCCCGCGCTTCGGATATTCCGGTTTTGCGAAAGTATCCTGTTGCAGCAGCAATACATCCTAAAGCGATGAGGGATAAAATAAGGTAAAACATCTCTTTACTGATTAATAGTTAGCCTGAATCCCGCAGATTTCAAATCTTCCCAGAAATGCGGATAACTTTTAGTTACCACCATGGGGTCTGCTATTTGTATCCCTTCCGGCCTTGCCAATGCCGCAGGCGCAAAGGCCATCGCCATACGATGGTCTTCATAAGTGGCGATTACCGGGCTTTGCTCCGGCTCGCATCGTTCGCCCTTCCATTCCAGTATATGCGTATGGCGGTCTGTTAAGAGGTAACCTAATTTCCGGAGCTCCGTTTTAAGCGCCTCTATCCGGTCTGTTTCCTTAATTTTCAGACTCTGCAATCCGGTAAAACAGAAGGGTATATTCAATAACGCACAGGTAACGGCAAATGTTTGCGCCAAATCCGGTTCGTTCACAAAATCACAGGTCAGTTTCGGCATCATATCCCTGTTTTTCTTCAGTAAAACGCCTTGCTGGGTATACGTTGTTTCCACTCCCAATTGCGCGAACAGTCCGGCTACCGCCGAATCCCCTTGCAAACTATCCTTAAACAAGCCCGTCAATTCTATCTCCGCCCGTCCGGAGAGCGCGGCAATCTGATACCAGTACGAGGCGGCGCTCCAGTCTGATTCCACCGTGAAAGGCGCCGGTTTATATTCCTGCGGAAACACTTTGAGCGTCTGCCCGTAACGGATAACATCCACTCCATAGCGCTTCATCAACTGTATCGTCAGGTTTATATAAGGCGCCGATACGATTTTTCCTTCCAGATGTAAAACCAACCCCTTTTCCATATAAGGCGCAATCATCAATAATGCCGAGATATACTGCGAGCTAACGCCTCCTGCCAGGGAAATCTCTCCTCCCTGCAAGGCGCTGCCGAAGATACGTAGCGGAGGATACCCCTCCTGCCCGATATATTCAATCTTAGCCCCCAGCGAATTAAGGGCGTCTACCAATAACCTGACCGGCCGTTTTTTCATCCGCTCCGTACCGGTAATTGTCCATTCGCCCATCACTCTGGCCAGGAAAGCCGTAAGGAAACGCATGGCCGTCCCCGCGGCGCCGATATCAAAGTCGCGGTTATTGGAGGAAAGCGCTTCCTGCATTACCCTCGTATCATCACTGTCAGACAGATTCTGTATCCCGTACGGGCTATAACTCAGCGCATCCAGTATCAACACCCGGTTACTGATACTCTTGGAAGCCGGAAGTTTAACAGAAGCCCGAACGTCATTGCCCGGGCTTTTAATCACATATTTCATTGCCTTTGCATCCTTATTCATGATTTGTTCGCTTTTCAATCTCATACGGATTGTATCCTGATTTCGAGTATAATAAAATCCCGTATCACCGCATTATCGCCTGATTATACAGGGTTACTACTCGTTTTCCTCATAATAATACGAATAGTCTATTCCTTTCATGAACATTTCACGGCTATTGATTTCGTCTGTCAAAGCATTTTTCAGCAGGTGTTTTATATCCGCACTGTTTGTAGCGCTTTTTATCATAGCATTCATGTACTCGATTTTACCGATTTTGCTCCAGTCAACGCACTTTTTCAAGTTCTTTTTCAGTATCAAATCCAACCAAATACGGGTGCTTCTCCCGTTACCTTCCATGAATGGGTGAGCAATATTCATTTCCACATATTTATCAACAATCTCGTTGGACGTATTTTCAGGCATTTGCTCTATTTCTTTTAACGTGTTGCCTAAAAAATGTGATACTGCAAATTGAAATCCGCCTTTCGAGATATTTTTTTGTCTTATCTGTCCGGCAAAATCATATAAGCCTCCAAATAAATAGGCGTGAATCTGCTGCAAGCCTTTGGCTGTCCCTACTTCTATGCTATCAATAAAGGAACTTTCAAATAATGCGTATGCCTTCGTTTTGCTTTTTCCGTCGATGCTTTCATCGCTGAAAGTAAACCATTCGATAAAGCGGTTTGCCTTTTTGCCGGGAAACTGTTTGCCGAGAATAATAATGCCATTATAATCAAGCATATCGGTTAAATAGCGTTTGCCATCGCTCGCCAGAAGTTTCAGTTGGGTAGTAGTACTAACCAACTCGCTATTTTCTTTTTTCAGCTTGGCTTTGAGATACTTCCAATAGTTTCGCGTTTTAGTATAATCGTCTTGGTCTGTAAGGACAGCGATAATATCCAAAACGGAAAACCACCATTTGGAATTTTTCTCATCCCAAACCGCACGAACTTCACGGTCATCGAAAAAACGGATGGATATTTTTGCGTTATTGCTCATTGCCTTCGTATTCATTCACAATCAGACAACAAATGTATAAAAATATTCATAATTCGCGAAATCCGTATTTTCTGTGAAATGAAAGGCTGCCCCAACACAGCTTGTTGCAAGCTGCGTTTATATTTATTGTATTTGCTCTACTATTACCTGCTTTATATACGATCACTTACTGTTTTGTTTACCTTGTTTTCCATCTTTCACACCCGTGACAGGCTCCTTTCATACTTGTGACAGAACTCTTTCACGCCTGTGAACGGACCCAGTCACAAGGGTGAAAGACAGAAACGGATGGGGCGACTATACGAAATGATCGTATACAAAAACACAGAAATACAGCGCGAGATACGTATTTTTTGATGATATATTGAAACCTATACTGAAATATTAATGTAAATTTGCGCCGTTTAATTACAAATCGTAAAAGAAAAGCGGATTCTACTAATAAAAATCAAATATATGGGAAGCAATAAAGTAATTGGCGCTAAGATAAAAAGTATCCGGGAATCGAAACAACTGTCTCTTGCCGATATAGCCGAACGTTCCGGCTTAGGGATAGAACAGGTGGAGCGTATTGAGAACAATGTAGATTTTCCTTCCCTGGCGCCCCTGATAAAAATTGCCCGCGTACTGGGCGTGCGTTTAGGAACATTTTTAGACGACCAGTCTGAACTGGGCCCGGTTGTCTGTAGAAAAAAAGACAGTAATGAAGGCAATAGCATCAGCTTTTCCAACAATGCCGCCGTCTCTCATAAACACATGGAATACCATTCCTTATCGCAAGACAAGTCCGGCAGGCACATGGAGCCTTTCCTTATTGATATAGCTCCTTCCGAAAATGCGGATTTCACCCTTTCTACGCATGAAGGGGAAGAATTTATCTATGTATTGGAAGGTATCGTGGAGATTAATTATGGTAAAAACACCTACCTGCTGGATGAAGGGGATAGCATTTATTACGATTCAATCGTGGCGCATCATGTGCATGCCCCTAAGGGCAGCGCCGCGAAAATACTGGGCGTTGTGTATACGCCTTATTAAAAACCACGGAATCTTATGGAATTACAGGAAAGAACCCTCGGACAATGGGTAGAATACTGGGCGGAGAAAACGCCCGACAAGGAATATATCGTTTATTCCGACCGCGATTTACGTTTCACCTGGTCGGTATTTAACGAACGGGTAGACAGGATGGCAAAAGGCCTGCTTTCCCTCGGCGTAAAAAAAGGCACGCATGTGGGAATCTGGGCAACGAATGTGCCCGACTGGCTTACCTTCTTATTTGCAGGCGCAAAAATCGGCGCCGTATTAGTGACCGTAAATACGAATTATAAACAGAGCGAACTGGAATATCTGGTAGAAGATTCCGATTTACACACGCTCTGCATCACAGAGGGAGTGTTCGACGGCAGCTATATTGATATGGTGTACGCGATGCTTCCCGAACTAAAGGATAGCCAGCGCGGATACATGCGAAGCAGGCGTTTCCCGGAAATGAAGAATGTTGTTTTTATCGGACAGGAAAAATACCGGGGCATGTATAACACCCCGGAACTATTGTTGCTGGGCGAAAACATTGACGACCGTACGTTATGCGAAGCAAAAAAACAGGTAACGTGCCATGATGTGGTAAATATGCAATATACCTCCGGGACAACGGGCTTTCCGAAGGGCGTGATGCTTACACATTATAATATAGCCAACAATGGCTTTTTTACCGGTGAGAATATGAAATTTACGGACGAAGACAAACTCTGCTGTTGCGTTCCCCTTTTCCATTGCTTTGGTATTACGCTTGCTTCCATGAATGTGCTGACGCATGGCTGCACGCAAGTAATGGTTGAACGGTTCGACCCGTTAGTTGTGCTGGCCTCTGTACACAAGGAAAGGTGCACCGCCCTGTATGGCGTGCCTACGATGTTTATAGCCGAGCTAAACCATCCGATGTTTAGCCTGTTCGACCTGTCTTCGCTCCGTACGGGTATCATGGCCGGCTCTTTATGTCCGCCCGAAGTGATGCGGGCTGTTGTGGAAAAAATGCACATCCCCTATATCACCAGCGTATATGGCCTTACGGAAAGTTCTCCCGGAATGACGCAGAGCCGGGTAGAACAATCGTTTGAAGAACGAACCACAACGGTAGGCAAAGAATTTCCGTATACCGAAGTAAACGTATTTAATTCGGAAACGGGAGAAGAGTGTCCCACAGGCGAACAGGGCGAAATTTGCTGCCGGGGTTATCTATTGATGAAAGGCTACTATAAAAAACCGGAAGCTACCGCCCAGGCGATAGATCAGGGCGGATGGCTGCATAGCGGGGATTTAGGCGTTAAAGACGAAAACGGGAATTACCGCATCACCGGACGCATAAAAGACATGATTATTCGTGGAGGAGAAAATATTTATCCCAAAGAAATAGAAGATTTCCTTTATAAAATGGAAGGCATAAAGGATATACAGGTAGTAGGCGTTAACTCGCCCAAATACGGGGAAGAAGTGGGCGCTTTCATTATTCGCCAGGATAATACGCCCATAACGGAAGAGGATGTAAAAGAGTATTGCCGCGGACAGATAGCGCGCCATAAAATACCCAAATACATTTTCTTTGTGGATGATTTCCCCCTGACCGGCAGCGGTAAAATTCAAAAATTCAAATTAAGAGAGCTTACCCTGGAACTGTTAGCCGGAAAAGGAATTAAACCTGTATAACGTATTTATACAATTTATGGACAGATAACCCGTTGGTATTAACAGGCAAATGTGTACCTTTGCCGCAAAATATCCCGTAAAGGATGTTGTGCGACCGATAATAATTACTTTATACAAGCGTATGAGACAATATAAACTTATCAATAACATTTTAGGATGGATTGCATTTATCATTGCTTCCACTGTTTATTTAATGACAATGGAGCCTACCGCCAGTTTCTGGGACTGCGGCGAGTTCATATCATCAGCCTATAAATTAGAGGTAGGACACCCGCCCGGGGCGCCGTTCTTTATGTTAACAGCCAATTTATTCACGCAATTTGCTTCAAGCCCTGATAAAGTAGCCATGATGGTCAATACGATGTCTGCCCTGTTCAGCGGCCTTACCATTCTTTTCCTGTTCTGGAGTATTACGCACTTAGCCAGGAAAATCATTGTAACAAACGGGAAAGAAATGACGCCCGGGCAAATGATTGCTATCCTGGGCAGCGGATTAACAGGCGCGTTGGTTTATACGTTCAGCGATACGTTTTGGTTCAGTGCGGTAGAAGGCGAAGTGTACGCCTATTCTTCGCTGTTTACAGCCGTTGTATTCTGGCTGATATTAAAATGGGAAGATGTGGCCGACCGTCCGCATGCCGACCGCTGGATTGTACTGATAGCCTATCTGATGGGGTTAAGCATTGGCGTTCACTTATTGAACCTGCTCTGTATCCCGGCGATTGTATTGGTCTATTATTATAAAAAATTCGCCAACCCTACGATGAAAGGAACCCTTGTTGCTTTGCTTGTTTCATGCGCTATTGTGGGTTTAATGATGTATGGGGTAATACAGAGTTTGGTAGAAGTGGCCGGTTTATTCGAGCTTCTTTTTGTTAATGTACTGGGCATGTCGTACAATTCGGGCGTTCTTGCCTATCTTATCGTGCTGTTAGCTGTTTTGTCGTGGGCTATCTATGAAACGATGCGCAACAATCCGAACGAAATAAAGATGAAAGCAGCCTTTATACTTTCCATTATCTTATTAGGTATTCCTTTTATCGGTAGCGGGTATATAGTAGGCGCCATCCTGATCATAGCCTTAACGGTATTCCTGTTCCGGTATAAGAAAATAAACACGAAAATGCTGAATACCGTCTTGATCTCCCTGATGGTTATCTTCGTCGGTTATTCTTCGTATGCGTTGATCATGATCCGTTCAACGGCCGGTACGCCAATGGACCAGAACTCTCCTAAAGACATCTTTACCCTGCGTACGTATCTGGCGCGCGAACAATACGGGCAAGTGCCTTTGTTCTATGGACAGACCTACGTATCGGAAGTGAAATACCAGCGCCAGGGCAATATGTACACGGTAGAATTCAACGAAGGCGAACCTACCTGGACGCGCATATCCAAAAAAGACAGCGCCGAAAAAGACAAGTACTATGTATCAAAGCATGCAACAGAATACAAGTATGTGGATGAACTGAATATGCTTTTTCCCCGTATGTATAGCCAGCAACCCAATCATGTGGAAGCATACAAAGAATGGGCGCAGGTAAAAGGTACGCCGGTAAAATTCGACCGCCACGGGCAAATGGTTACGGTTATGAAACCTACCTTTGCCGAAAATCTCCGCTTCTTCTTTTCGTATCAATTGAACTTTATGTACTGGCGTTACTTTATGTGGAATTTCTCCGGGCGCCAGAATGATATTCAGGGCCGTGGCGAAATATTGAACGGCAATTGGATAACCGGAATCAAAGCAATAGACGAAGCGCTGGTTGGCCCGCAGGACGATATGCCGTATGATATAACAAAGAACAAAGGGCATAATGTGTATTATATGTTACCTTTATTGTTGGGGCTTATCGGTTTGTTCTATCAGGCCTATTCCGGGCAAAAGGGTATACAAAGTTTCTGGATTACCTTCTTTCTCTTCTTTATGACAGGTATAGCGATTGTGCTTTACCTGAATCAAACGCCTTACCAGCCGCGTGAACGGGATTATGCGTATGCCGGTTCATTCTATGCCTTCTGTATCTGGATTGGATTTGGCGTAGCCGGATTTGCCAAATTACTTGAGAGGTACGTAAAGGCGCCGCCGGTAATGGCCGCCGCCGTAGCATCCGTGCTGAGCCTTCTCGTACCTGTTCAAATGGCCGGGCAGAATTGGGACGACCATGATCGTTCCAAACGTTATATGGCGCGCGATTTTGGGCATAATTACTTGGAATCGTGCGAGCCAAACTCTGTTATTTTCACCAATGGCGACAACGATACCTTCCCCTTATGGTATGCGCAGGAAGTAGAAGGTTTCCGTACGGATGTGCGCGTTTGTAATACCAGTTACCTGCAAACCGACTGGTATATCGACCAGATGAAACGCCAGGCGTATGAATCGACCCCGCTGCCTATTAGTTGGAATCACGACGATTACGTAATGGGTACGCGCGATGCCGCCTATCTTTTCGACATGGTAGAACAACCTATTGATCTGGGAACAGCGCTTAATTTTGTGAAATCAAATGATCCCCGGTATAAAAAACTCCCGGATTACAGCCAGGAAATAGACTATATCCCATCAAAGAAGTTTACGTTTAAAGTAGACTCGGCAACCGTTGTGAGAAATAATGCGCTCGACCAGCCTTATCGCTCGCAGATGCTGAAAGATATGCAACTTGATTACAGCAATAAAACGACATTAGGAAAACAGGAATTGATCATATTGGACATGCTGCAAACCAATAACTGGGAACGCCCGATGTATTATGCCATTACGGTGTCTCCCGATCAATTTGTCAACCTCGACGGTTTCTTCCAGCAAACAGGGATGGCTTATCAGATTGTGCCCTTAAATGCAAAGAATACCAGCTTGGCGATTAACACCGATAGAATGTACGACAATGTGATGAACAAATTCAAATGGGGAGGCGCCAATACGCCGGGCGTTTACATAGACGAAAATACAATGAGCATGTGTAGGAGCTACCGTATGTTCATATTCGGAAAATTAGCGACTTCTCTTATCAACGAAGAAAAATACGATAAAGCCCTTGCGATACTTGATAAATGTGTAGAAGTGTTACCGCCGGAAAACGTTCCTTTGGATTACAGCATCTTATCCATTGCCGAAAGTTATTACATACTGGGGCAAAAGGAAAAAGCGGCCGCCCTCTATGAAGAGTTGTTAGACAATATGATGCGTAATATCCGCTGGTTCTTCCGCTTGAAACCGTCTCAGTTAGCGTCTGTTGTCAACACGCTGGAAAGTGATTTATACATTGTGCAGGAAGCGTTACGCGTCATTGAACATTTCGATCCTGATTTGGGTAATAAATATATGGAAGAGTTCGATACTTTCCGTATGGCCTACACATCCGTACCCAGGAATTAAGTATGTTCATTGAGCAACCTCCCCGTATATACAGAGTACTGTTCCCTGGGGCAATCTGGCGAATGCCGTCGAAAAATAAATGTGTTTACCTCACGTTTGACGACGGACCCATTCCCGGGGTTACCCCTTGGGTTTTAGACCTGTTGAACCAATACGATATTAGAGCCACCTTCTTTTGTGTAGGGGATAATGTACGTAAGCATCCCGCTATTTTCCAATTGATTTTGGATCAGGGTCATCGCGTAGGAAACCACACGTTTAATCATATTCAAGGTATCCGGTTTCGGACCCAAAAGTATATAGACAACATCAAGAAGGCAAACGGGTATATCCACAGCCACTTATTCCGCCCTCCTCATGGGCACATGCGGTTGCCGCAAACTTTATTGCTCCGCAAACAATATAAGATAATTATGTGGGACGTAGTCTCACGGGATTATAGCCCGCACATGACGCCGAACGGCGTATTTAATGTAATAAAGAATTATACCCGTAACGGTTCGATCATCGTTTTCCACGATTCGCTTAAAGCCGAAACAAACATGAAAGAAGCCCTTCCCCGTTCCATCGAATGGCTCAAACAGGAAGGATATGAATTTAAATTGCTTGATTAATCATGGTCGCTATTTTTCTCACTTTTGCCGATTATCGACCGAAGAAAAAGCGATAAAATGTTTGTATAGCAAAAGAAATTCTTTACCTTTGCATCGCTTTTGTATAAAGCATCGGATTGTCTCATGGTGTAATGGTAGCACAACAGGTTTTGGTTCTGTTTGTTCAAGTTCGAATCTTGATGAGACAACAGTTAAAGCTGATTTATCAGCTTTAACTGTTTCTATGAACTATCGGGGACTTATCAGCAGCAGCCTGATGAGGTTAAAGAGGCAGTTTTGAATAGGGGGCGCATCCCCTTATTCAAGGATAATTTAAAGGGTATTTTATTTCTCCCGTTATCGTAAGAAAGCTTGTTAAAATAAGCTCCCAAAGTTTTCATTATAATAGCGTAACAAAATACATAGAAATGGACACAGGTTATTCAGAGCAGGCAGAGAGACTGATGCGAGTGCATTACGGTC
>JAIRKZ010000123.1 GCA_031259845.1 Tannerellaceae bacterium
AAGAGTATGGCGTATCCTTATCGGGGTCATTGCTGTAATCGGCATTCACTGAGGATGACTTTGATTTGTGGCCTCATAAACTATGACAGGCGGGTTTAGAGGGTTCTTAAACAAGTCTAATATATTTCTGCCAAAATAGGTTCCAGTTTTTCCTTGTTTTCAGGGACATATTGTATTGCTTTGTTAAAACAGTCTATAGCAAGCCGATGTGCCTGTTCGTTTTTTGCCCTATTGCCTTTGTCTATGTAGGCAATGCCGAGATATTTACTTACATTTTCTTTATGATGCGGTTCAATTTCAATTGCCTTTTCAAAATATGTAATAACATCGCCGTATCGTTGTTTTTTTACAGCAATGTTACCTTTTCCCAAAAAGGCAAAGGCGGAGTCCGATCTATATTTCAATATTTCATCATAAACATGGTCGGCATAGTCATATTCATTTGATTGAAAAAAGTAATCAGCCCTGTTTTGTAGATACGGATCGCGCAGAAACACATCAAAAATGATTTTTAACATAGATATAGCCTTGTCTCTGTCTATGTAATATTCAGAATATAATTTGTCAGCGTGTTCGATAATCCATTTCTCATAGTCCATTTCTTTCGTCAAAGTATTGATGTGGTCAATCTCAAGAATCCAGATTAATAAATGTCGTTCCTTCCGAAAGTCAGTGCCAGAATAGTCAGCCAAAAGAGAATTTAAAATTCTCGGCTTATTATACAGACTTGAACCATAGTTGTGCTTGTTCTCGTTAATTACTTTTTCAAGGAGCGACGAAAAATCATCGGCCATTTAAACACCCCTCCATCTTTTTGTTTGTCAGTATTTTTCATCTGCTCAAGCACACTGATAAGTACGTTAAATACGAGATTGCTATGTTCTATATAAATCGGCATGGATGCGTATTCATGTGTAATCCGGTATTCCTGTTCCAACTGTTTTACCATGTTTTCTCGTTCTTGTCTGAATATCTGGCGTTTGAGTATTTTTCGGTGCGCTTTGGCGTTAAGAATCATGGACAACACGGTTATTTCATCAATATAATCACCCATTGCTATGTCTTTTAGCCACGCTCGGCAAAAGTCAGGGTTATCAAGCGCATTAACACCGTAAGACTTGAGCAGTTTTGATAATATTATTTCTAAACTGTTTTGTTTTTTCTGTTCGGTAACGATATGTTCTTGGTGTTCCTCGATTTTTGCCTGTTTTCTTCTTTCTTCAAGACGTATTTTTTCATGTTCTTTTGCCTCGCCAATAACAAGGATCAACGCTTCTGTTACTTCACGGGCAATATCTTTATCAATACATTCATCCTCATTAAGCTGCCGGGATAAAGTATTGACGATATTTTCTGAATTGTTATTCTCTTTTGCAATTTTGCTGACATATCCAAAATTAGACAATCTTTGTAAAAGCTGGATTTCTTTTGTATAGTTTTGACCTGCGTATCCTTGAAGGATGGTTATGAAACGCTTCCGATTTTTGAAAGCCGTTATGCCATACTCATCAGCGGCTATCCATTTCAAGACACTGATAAAATTATGCGCCATTCCACAGTTCCTCCTATGCGGTAATATTCACACTTTTACCGGGTTCTATTGTCGTGTCGGGATCCATTTGAGATGCCTTTTCGTCAACGAGAGAGACGGCTTCACGGATGAGAGCGTCTTTCTTTTGGGCAGCTATTTTTTCTTTTAAAACAGGCTTAATTTGCTCAAGGGCGGTTTTATCAAAAATACCGGCCAAACTCATATCATCGCCGGACCCTTTTTTGCTCATTACCGGCAAGGCTTCTTTTATATCGGTGCATACATCGTCGAAATCCCGTTCGGCAAAACTGATTGCAAGAGTGCGGTAGAACTTGGCAAGGTATTTGTCGTTATCGTTAACCGGGTAGGAATCTTCGATACCGTCACTGCATACAAAAATTGCGATGGGTTTGTCTCTGGCGATATAAACCCGGGCACGTTCGGCGGCATCATCATCGCAAATAGAAGACGTTACATTCAGAAAACAACGATCGTCCCAAGGAATTGGCTGTGCAAATGAACCGTCTTCATTCAGAACGGTACATCGCCCATCACCGATATGAAAGCCGAACCAGTAGTTTTCGGTGGTAATGGCGGCAATAAGCGTTGTCCCATAAACGTGACGCGGAACTTTATCTTTTGCGTTGACTTTTTCCGAAAAAACACTTCGCTCTGAACTGCCTAAAGGTTTAGCATCAAGGTCTTCTTCAACTCTGTCGTTCCATTCCTTTACGACACTGCGGACAAGTTGTTTTACCTCTTGTTCTGAAGGAACCGAGTTCTCTGGGCGAGCCACTCTACTTGGTTCTTTTTTCTTGGCGCGTAAGAACTCCGCAATACAATGCCGGGCGCTTTCCGCCGCAAATTGCGATCCTCTGGCACTTCTGGGATAGGCATCTCCACCGTGACCGTCTGCCACAATAGCCATAGAGCAAAAAGGCTTTGCTTTGAGAGGCGACTGGTTCTTGGGTTTCCCTGTGTTGTCTTTTCCAACCCACGTTTCATAAAAATGTTTTTCACTGTGTACCGCAATGCTGTAATCCTGACATTCTTTGCCGGAATTAATGTGATTAGAGCCTTGTACGGTAACGGCAAAAACTTTTTTGTTGTCCATGCGGCTACCACTCATCATCAGAAAAATCTGTTGTGGCTTCTTCCTTGATTTCTTTCAGGTCGTCGTTGAGTTGTTGCTGCTTGCTCTTTGTCTCTCCACCGGCTTGGTTGCTCGCGCTTCCAACCTGTGAAGAACGGACGCTCACGAATTTTACCATTCGTTTAAGTGCTTCACTGTTGTGAACCTCCAAAACAGACTCGGAACTTCCGGTAAACTGTTTCAAAACATCGTGGTTTGCATCATAACCTACAGCAATGGCGACCTTGATGGAAGCCGTGAACCAGTTGTTTTGTTTGAGATCGTCCAGTTCCGGCTGCCAATTATCGGTGGGTTCTCCGTCCGAAAGAAGAATAACGACGGGCGCGTAAGAGCCGCCTGCTCTCTTCATAAACTCTTTTGTCGAGAGCTTTTGATTTAACTCCCTGCACGCCGCGCCAAAATCGGTAACCCCGGCGGCATCAACCTGATTCCAGTGAAACTTTTCCACTTCAACCGGGCCGGAGGACGTAATCCAACGGCAACCTGAATCAAACTGAAGCACCGCGATTTCGATTTGCGCATCGGCGTTTTCTGATGATATATCCCGAATTTCAGGAATAACCTCTTCGATAGCAGAATTAACGGAGCCGATCTTTTCTCCATTCATGCTGCCCGACGTATCAACTACAAAAAACAAGACCATCGTTTTTCGCGGAATTGATTCAACTTCATCAATCAATGACATAGTTTTCTCCTTCTAAATTATATGACTTGCGCGCTTTCGCCGCCAAAATCTATGGTAATGCCCTTGCGCAGAAGCGCAAGAGAATCAGGGGCTACAGTGTCTTTCTTCGTACCGTCAGAAACAATCCATGTTTTAAGAGATACATTTTTGAGGGAGAAAGCGTCGCCTCGTAACACGATTTCTCCAGCCGGTGTTGAAAAATCATTTGATCCACTCTCTATATGGCAAGAGTACAACCTTGTCCGTTGATGAACAGGGACTATGTAGCGCGAAGTTTTAATACACAGATTAAATTTGTGGTTTTTGCCGCAACGGGGGCATGAGGTAGATTCGACGGCATCGGCAAAAAAGACCTCGCCACAGGAACATTTAAAAATTTCGGCACGAAGCCGGATAAACAGGCGCAGCCAGTCAATCTCAAGTACCCGATATGACGGGTCGCTAAGCACTTGTTTGCTAAAAGCCTTCTGAAACATTTCCCGCAAACAAACAGGATAACGTTCCCAACGTTTCAGCGCGTTCCGGTGAATCCCCGGTTCGGGACGATTTGACGTATCTTCTGGGTCATATATAAAAACAGGTTCTTTCCCATAAAATTTCTTTTCAAGTTCTTCGGTCATACATGGGACACAGGTCTTTTTTCCTTCGAGCGGGTGGTCGTTGATAAAAAGCAAAAACAGCACGACCGCTAATGAAAAACTGTCAGTTTTGGTACCAGGCGACGCCTTTCCGACGACGATTTCCGGTGCCATATACCGGGCTTTGCCGGCAATACCGCTTGATTTTCCGAATTCGGAAACATTGTCGTTGTCGCAGATGAGAACCGCTCCGCTTTTTGGATTGATAAAAAAGTTTCCATCGTTTAAGTCCTGATAACTGTAGCCTTTGTTGTGTAACTCGCGGAAACCTGCCGTGATATTGAGCGCGGCGTTTAGCATGGCGGTCACACTCGCAAATTTCTCTTTTGCCAATAAGAAATGTGTAAAATCCTTATATTCTGGTGGGCGCAAATCCATGACGTAGCCAAAAGACTCCTCGTTTTTGAGAATATCTTGCGGCCAAAGAAAAGAATCCGTCGGAGCGCCTCTTTTGATGTTGTTATCAAGATTCTCGTAAAACTTCCTCGGGGCTTTGAGGTTCTCGACATAGCGCTTGTGGTACCATTTGAGTGCTTTGTGCTTTCCATTGTGGTCTATTTCATATACCGCGCCCTGTCCTCCTTCTTTACCGAGTTTCTCCAAAACGGTTACGGTTCTGCCGTCTTTGGTTTCGAATTTGTCGCCTTTTTGTAAGTCTGCCATTTTGTTGCTCCTTTTACCTGTTTATTACAGGCTGCCTCCTTGTATATTGATCTTATCGACTTTATGGTATTCTCCGGTCTGTCCGCACCATGGGCAAGTTTTGTGACTACTTTCGCCTGAGTTACAAAAAACTTTTCCGCAAGCACACTGTGCCAAATTATAGCTTCCGCAGTATGGGCATCCAGGATATTCTGGCGTGGGCCACATTGTGCCGTGAGTGGCTTCGGTGTCAAAGCCTTCTCGCTTTGCAGACATCTCATCAACAGGGAATGCCCACGTGCGTACCCAATCGTCCCTCTGCTTTTCAATACGTATACCATACATACGCTTGTTTTTCGGACATTTACAGAGAACCACTTTTGCATTGACACGTTTTGACTGCGTTTCTTTCATCAATGTCTGTCCCTATGGGTTTCAATGGTGAGGTGGAGACCACACTTCTTACAAAGGTAACGGGCCTTGCCCCATTCTCGTATATAAGGGTCATCATGGGTATAAGATGATCCGTTGAAAAAACCGCCCTTCCAGCCGCTCCGGTAACCACCGCTGTTACGCCATTTGTTGCGCGCTATTGTTTTATCTGTAACATCAAAACGTACAAATGTCAATGTAAACCACGCTCCGCATTTGGGACAATGAACAGTCTTGCCCCAGTTAAGAATCGTCGGAATAGCCCAAAGAGCCAAAGGCACAAGAATTATAAGCCCAACCAAACCTCCCGTATTATCTAAACCCACGGTACTTTACCTCCACGTATGCAACAGTCTCTGTATTTTAATCCACTTTAAGAGGCAGTATAGAGTATAACAGTTGTTTTGTCAAGAAAAATGCTTGGTCGCGCACACAAAACCACGCAAGCGTGGTTTTACCTCCTGTTGAATGGATTTGGGTTGTGGATTTTTTGATTTTTTTTTGGAAGGGGGAGTGATGGAGGGAATAACAACGGAATACGGCACAAACCCACATATATGGCAGAAAATAGGGCTGTACCGTCAAGAGGTCGGCAAGTTGCAACGACTTCCCCTTCGGGGAAATTGATAATGGATAATTGAAACAAGCGGGGTAAGCAAGCCAGAAACAAAAAAGTTCACAGATTGCGCCATATATGGCGCAATCTGAAATTCATGGACAAAAATTCCCATTACAATTTCCCGGAAGGAGCAACCGCATTCTGTCACCATTGCTGCCCAAATCAGCACCATCAACGAGGCTGCGTATTTGGAGGGCAACGCGCAGGGTGGCAGGGTCTGCCCGCCTTACCGCATGGACAGATAGACCGCTCCGGTAGTAATGCTACCAAAAATAGCACACCCCCCACCCTGCGGCACGGAAGCTGGCGGTAAATGCCGCATAACTTCCGGCGATGCTGCGGGGCGTTGCGGGGTCAAACCGCCTATCGGCGGCGAAGCGTAAGCGGCCTGCTATGCGCAGTGTCTATTTTACGATAGTAATCCGAACGCTGAATTAACGACCGTTTTTATTACTACGGATGTAAATTTTTCTATTTCAATTTTTCCTATACCTTTATTCTTTAGATATATCAGTTTCGCCACATCAATCTTTCCCTGCATTAGAGTCTCATACTCATTTTTAGATAATTCTCCATGTGCCAATGCCGTTGTCCAATTCTCTATGTCATCTTTCGATTTTTCAAGAAATTCCTTTGTATCTTTTTCTAAATTTCCCTTGAATTTCGAAAGTCCACCAACAAGAGCAGGTCCAATATTATTGCATACAGAATCCACAAATTTTACCCAATCCATATTATTACTCCTCAATTTATTTCTTTATTCGATGACTAATCAAGCCGCTTATCTGATCAAACCCATTAGAAATATTTTTTAGTAAACCAGCTAAATAAATATCATTTAAAGTACTGTTTATTTCCCAATCTTTTAATGCCTTGCCCAATAACGATCCATCTGGATTATTCATTATTTCAATTTGTTCAATGACCTCATCATTGCCTAGCAAATTCTTGGCGTATTCATACATAATTGCCATCTCATTTTTTAGTTCATTAATATCAGTAATATAATCTCTGCTATTTTGGGTAGCATTTTGTAATACATTTAATGCTTTTACTTTTAATCGTATTACCCGATCATATTCGGTTTGATCATATGGAGGGGTACTTATACATGCCCACAAAAATATTATCGACAGTGAAACAAGTAACTTGCTATAATTTTTCATATAAACTCCTTTCCTTAAAGTATCTATTTAACAGTATATACGAAAAGCTCTGACCTGTCAAGCGGTTATTCTTACTAATTTCAGGTGAAACTTACCGAGCATCCAGAAAATTGCGTATTTGGAGGGCATCGTGTGGGACGGCGCAGCGCGATGCGTAAGCGCACCGGACTCCCCCTGTGGGGAATTGAAATACGCAGGGAACGCTTGCAATGATGGGCGGTCCGTTCTATCCGTATGGAAGATAATGGAAAATGATTTAATATCCCGTGTTATGCAAAAAAGTCCACAGATTTCACGGATTACGCAGTACAAGGCGGCACAGATTTAATCTGTGCCGCCATACGGCGCAATCTGCTCAATCTGTAAATTTACCATTCTCCACGCTCCAATTCCCCCTCCAAAAGGAGGGGGAATTGGGGCTAAAACGGCCTTTCGCTCAAATACCGGTACTCCTTGTAAACGCGGTCGACGGTTTTTTGGGCTTGGGCCAGTAACATGGCGGCGCGGTCAGGGGAGGCGGCCTTGAGGCTCTTGAAGCGGAC
>JAIRKZ010000130.1 GCA_031259845.1 Tannerellaceae bacterium
AAAACGGCGGGTTTGAATATTAAGTATTTCAAAATAGAGTTTTACCAGCCGGAAGAACAACCGGCAGGGCCGGGCCCGGAACCCGAAAAAGAACCCGCAGCTGGAAACATTAATAACGAGCCAAAGCCGGCGACTAAAAAGCCCCCCGACGCGGGCGCAATAAAAAGTATAGAAGGTTTCGTAATAAATTCTACCAACGAAGAAAAAGGGATAACGGAAATCCACGAAAAAACAGCTTCACAGAAAGATGAAGAAATAAATACCGGCAATACATTAGAAACCGATATAACGGAAGAAGTAGCCGAAGACCCTTACAAGTGGCGTTACATATTGGGGAAACTTATAGCAATAATAATAATTGGGGTAGCGGGGTATTTCCTTCTTCGGAAAAGTAAGATAGCTACATTTATAAAGAAGTTATTTTCTTCATAACTATATAGGAAGTTTGCCGTGAGGTACACGTACTAAAAAACCCGAAAAGTGCCTATAATTGGGTTCTTTTTCGGGTTTCTATTTGCTAAAACATTGATTATCAATGTTTATTGTGCGGCTGAAGGGACTCGAACCCCCACGCCTCTCGGCACCAGATCCTAAGTCTGGCGCGGCTACCAATTACGCCACAACCGCTTGTGTTTGCGGTGCAAAGGTAATTCTTTTTTGGTCATACGCAAGTGTTTGCCGGGTATTTTAGGTGGAGATAGGGATCAACTACTCATTCTGTTTCTGCTAATAAGAGGTTGATTGCTGTTTCGATGAGGGTGTCGCGTCCATTTTCTATATCTTCGGCGGGCAGGGTTACTGCAATGTCGGGCTCGATTCCAAATTCGGTATGTTGCATGTTTACATTTAATATCGGACTGGTTGAGAAACGGATGCTCCAGCCATTGGGGAGTTCTGAGGTAAAGGGAAAACCGCTTCCTCCGCCTGTGCTACCGCCAAGGGTACGGACATTGGGCAGTTCACGCATTTTACTGACAAAATTATTGGCTGCACTGTAGCATTTCCTGTTTGTTAACACGATGACAGGCTTTAGCCACAACGTGCTGTGAGAAGGCTTTAAATAGATTGGGTAGGGATGTGAGAAATCGGGATGTCCTTTGCCTGTTTTATGCTGAATGTATCCGCACAACGTTTTTTCTGCCAGGAAGCGGGACGCTAAACGGTCTGAGTTTGTCAACGAACCTCCGCCATTATCGCGCACGTCAATGATAAGCGCCCGGCAATGTTCAAAGGAATGAAGAATGCTATCCAACTCCGTTTCTAAAATGCTTTCCCTGAAACTTCCATAATAGATATATCCTATCTGATTGCCGGCCAAACGGGTATATCTTATTTCATCGTAGTCTCCGCAACGGGCGGCGCCGACGAGGTATTTACTGTTTAATACGCCCCAACTGAAATTTGGCGGATATTCGGTATACCAGTTTTCATAAGAAGAATAAAGAAAAGGAGTGTTCAGGTTAATATGGCCGTCTTTCAGTTCGTTCGCCATGTCGGACAATATCTGGAACAGCTTGTATTCGTACATAGACTCGTCAATTTGCGGGCTATATTTATCATGCACTTCATTCCAGTCTATTCCTTTATAATCAAAGAAGCAGTAATTTTCGTCCAATATCTTCCAAAGCGCCTCAAAGTTCTTTCGCGGAGAGGTGTTATACTCGTCGGCCATATCGCATCCCTGGTTAAGTAAACAAAGGATGAGTAAATAAAGATATACTTTGAAATAAGCCATGGCTTTAATAGTAAGAGCTTCTTACCTTGTTTTTGTATTTTATCCGTTTGCTTCCCAAAGGTATAAATTCTTTTACCCAACCAATTATAAATGAGTTGGAAATAATACGTGTTTCGATATTTTTAGTATCCGAGTAGTATAAACTGTTCAGGTAGCCAAGCCGGAGGATGGAGCTATGTATGGGAATGTCTGCCGTAAGATAGTTCTTGAGGGCGAATTTATTATGAAAAGAATTGAATGTAACTACATCCGAAAGATTTCCGATATTAAACATCTCATAATAAGAGACGCCGTATTCGGGTGAGAAGAAAACGCCGGCAAAAGGCAATTCTCCCTGATATCGCAAGGTGAGCGGAAGTTTATTTATACGGAACTTCCATAAAGCGATCAGGGAAACCCCCAGGTCAATATCTACCTTTGCCGAAAGAGGATTGTTCCCGTTGCGGGTGTTATAAATAAAGCCGCCTAATAAATGGGTGGATGCGCCGGTTAATATACTGAAAGCGGGAGAGGCTTCCAGGCGGTAATGATACCCCAAGGAATAATCCATAAAGGCGCCGAAGTCGTTTACATTCTCCGCCGGGTTTTTGGTGGACGTGATATCCACGTTGATAATCTGCTGGCGGGAGAAGTTTCCCCTGCCCTGCCCTATTATCTTCATCCGCTCATTGAGGATACGTATCCCCCAGCCCGAATAATTGAAAGGAGAGAGGTAGGTGTCTTTTACGTGCGACGTTCCGGCTCCAAGCAATGTGCCTTCATTCATTGCCTTGGGGAGTTCCTCTTCGATGGATTGCGCCGGGAGGCGGATAAGGCAAAGGCACAGTAATAAAAGACCGGTTATGCGTTTCATAGGCTATTCGTCAAACAGTTTCATCTGTCCTGTTATCTCGTCAATAATATCCGAATTGCTTTTTAGCGGTTCCGGCTCTTCTTCATTGTTTGCAATCATTGGGGAGGATGTTTCTTCCGGGGGGAAACGTAGCGGTTCCAATTCATTTACCGTTTGAATCTCGAAGGTAGAAATGCGTTTGCCTTTTGCCTTAAAGCTTTTCACGCCCACAAATTCTTCGGCGTCGATAAGGAGCGGTTCCCTGAAGCTGTCATTGCCTCCAAAGACGGCTTCGATGCGGGGGAAGGCCTCGTCGGTAAGCAGGTAGAGGCGGCTGCTGGGGTTGTCGCTTACGAAATTCTGTTTACGGTTGGAGGCGGCGTCTAACTGGAAGCGTTTGAGGTAGCGGTATCCCTGGTCGGCGTCATAGAATACGGCTGTCCATATTTTGGCGGGGGCGTATTTCTCTATCATCAGGATATTGTCTTCGTAATGATTGCTCAGGTCGAAGGTTGTGATGTAGAAATCGCCATTGCGCAGGATTACCAGTATCTGGTCTGTGCTGTCAAATTCGCCCAGGGCGTCTCCGCGTCCGTCGTAATTGAGGCGCAGCACGTCCCAGTCGAACCATACTTCCCGTCCGCCCAGGGTGGAGCTTCCTTTCTGTTTGAGGGTGATTTTATGGATTTCGGCTTTTGTGAGGATATTGCCTACCGAGGTGCGCGCTTTGATTGCTACCTCGCTGAAGGCTTTTTCGAATACGAGCAGTTTCTGGCGGGGCTTGGGCTTGAGGATAATCTTTATGGTTTCGGCCTCTCCGTTGGGGTTTGCGCTGAAGTACATCACGCGTGAGTTGTCTGCTCCTTTGGTTACGGTGTAATCTTTATCGCGTGTGATGCTTGTGATATTGAAGCGTTTGATGAAGTTGCAGCCCATTTTGCCGTCGCGGTAGACTATGTTGTATATCGTGCGGCTGTCGTTCCGTTTGAATACATTGAGGTAGATGACGTCTTTGCCTACGAAGAGCTTGTCGGCCACTTTCACTACCTTATAGGCTCCGCTGCGGTAGAATATCACGACGTCGTCCATATCGGAGCAGTTGCATACGTATTCGTCTTTTTTCAGCGACATGCCTATGAAGCCTTCCTGCCGGTTGATGTAGAGCTTTTCGTTTGCTTCTGCCACCTTTGCGGCTTCTATTGTGTCAAAGCTGCGTATTTCGGTGTGGCGGGGGTAGGGGGCGCCGTATTTTTCTTTCAGCATCGTGAACCAGCGTATCGTATAGGCTACGATGCTGTGGAGATGGGCGTCTATGTCTTTGACGTCTTTTTCTGTCTGGAGGATAAAGGCCTGGCTTTTATCGGAATTGAATTTGAGGATGCGGCCCATCTTTATTTCCATTAGCCGGAGGATGTCATCGCGGGTTGCCGGGCGGATGAATTGGGGCTTGAAGGGTTCCAGGCGTTTGTCTATATGGGTTATGGCCTGTTCCATGTCTTTTGCGTTTTCGAAGGCTTCGTCTTTATAGATTCGTTCTTCGATGAATATCTTTTCGAGGGAGGCGAAGAAGAGTGTTTCTTCGAGTTCGGCCCGCTGGATTTCGAGTTCTGTGCGCAGCAGGGCCAGGGTGTTGTCGGCAGAATGGCGCAGGATGTCGCTTACGGTGAGGAAGCGGGGTTTATTGTCCTGTATAACGCAGCAGTTGGGCGAGATGCTTATTTCGCAATCGGAGAAGGCATAGAGTGCGTCTATCGTTTTGTCGGACGATACGCCGGGGGCGAGGTGGATTAATATTTCCACGTCGCGGGCTGTGTTGTCGTCTACCTTCTTTATTTTTATTTTCCCCTTGTCGTTTGCCTTGAGGATGGAGTCGATGAGCGACGAGGTGGTTCGTCCGTATGGGATTTCGCTTACTGCGAGGGTCTTGCTGTCGAGCTTGCTGATTTTGGCGCGGACTTTTACCGAGCCTCCGCGTTCGCCGTCGTTGTATTTGGCCACGTCTATGGCGCCTCCCGTCTGGAAATCGGGGTAGAGCGTAAAGGTTTCTCCCTTGAGGTAAGCGATGGAGGCGTTGAGCAGTTCGTTGAAATTGTGGGGGAGTATCTTGGAGGATAGCCCTACGGCGATTCCTTCTACGCCCTGGGCCAGGAGGAGGGGGAATTTGACGGGGAGGGTGACGGGCTCTTTATTGCGTCCGTCGTAGGAGGGCTGCCACAGGGTGGTCTTGGGGTTGAATACGGTTTCGAGGGCGAAGCGGGTGAGGCGGGCTTCGATGTAGCGTGGGGCGGCCGCCCCGTCTCCGGTGAGGATATTTCCCCAGTTGCCCTGGCAATCTATCAGGAGGTCTTTCTGCCCCAGCTGTACGAGTGCATCGCCTATGGATGCGTCGCCATGGGGGTGGAATTGCATGGTATGGCCTACCACGTTTGCCACCTTGTTGTATCGTCCGTCGTCGAGGCGCTTCATGGAGTGGAGGATGCGTCGCTGCACCGGCTTCAGTCCGTCGTTGATATGCGGCACGGCTCGTTCGAGGATTACGTATGAGGCATAGTCGAGAAACCAGTTCTGGTACATGCCGGAGAGGTGGTGCGCTGTTTTCGCTTCTCCTTTCCCGGGGGCTTTATATTCCGAGTGGGTGTCTTTATCTTCGCTATCGTCTTCGTCGTAATCTGTATTATTGTCTGATTTCATAAGTGTTACTTTGGTGTTTTTTATCCATTCTATACGCAGGGCAAAGATACGATATAAATCCTTTCCCTCAACGCCAATCTCCGTTTTCGGCGGATAATATCGTGATGTTTTCCCGCCTGCCCGCTTGAAAGACGGAGGGAGGAGGGGGTGGGATGCGAGGGGGAGGGACGGGATGCAGTGGGGGATGATGGCGGTACGAGGATGATGATGTTATGTGCCGTGGCGGAGAGGAGGGATGTGGGGGATGACAACGACAGTATGCGAGAGCTGAGGATGGCGGGATGGGGCGTAGAGGAGGGACGGGATGCGGTGGGGAGATGACGGCGGGATGGGGCGTGGGGGAGGGACGGGATGCGGTGGGGGAGGATGGCGGTACGAGGATGATGATGTTATGTCCCGCGGAGGAGGGGCGGGATGCGAGGGAGGATGACGGCGGGATGTGGCGTGGAGGAGGGATGGGATGCAGTGGGGGATGATGGCGGTACGAGGATGATGATGTTATGTCCCGCGGAGGAGGGGCGGTATGCGGTGGGGGTGAAACGGTATGTGGGGGATGACAACGACGGGATGCGAGAGCTGATGACGGCGGTATGGGGCGTGGAGGAGGGACGGTGTGCGAGGGGAGATGACGGCGATATGAGGAGGGGGATGTTATGTGCCGTGGCGGAGGGGCGGGATGCGGTGGAAGTGAAGCGGGATGTGGGGGATGACAAGACGGTATGTGAAGGCAGATGATGTTATTATGTGCAGGCTGATAACAGCGTTATGTGCGGGCTGATAATATTATTATGTGCAGGCTGATAACAGCGTTATGTGCAGGCTGATAACGGCGTTATGTGCGGGCAGATGATGCCAGTACGTGCAGGCTAATGATGCCGGTGCGTGCCGGCGGATAACGACAGTGCGTGCCGGCGGATGGGGGCGGTGCGTGGGGGCGGAAGCCTATTCCACCTCCAGGGTGTAGGCGAGGAGGTATGTATGGGGTTCTCTGAGGGGCGAAGGGGAGGTGGAATACTGGGTGGCGAGGCTCAGTTTGTAGGGGCCGGGGGGGAGGGAGGGGGGGAGGACGAAGGCTACCTTTTTCGGGTTGTTCAGCAGTATCGATGCGGCGGGGATGGGGTATTCTGCGTGGCTGTCCTGGTGGTGGAGGCGGATGCCGTTGTCCGGGCTGGGGCCTGCTATCTTGATTCTCCTTCCGGAGAGTTCTACGCCTCCTCCGGGGGTGAGGCGTTTGTTTTCCTGGCCCGAAGAGACGTCTGTCAGCTTGTTGATAACGGTTGCCGGGGCCGCCTTTCCGCGGACGTTTACGTGTATGCTGTTGATGGCGGCGCGCAGTTCCACGCCGGGGGTGGCTTTCAGGCGGAGGCTGTTTACGGCGGGGTTCCACCTGGGGTGGCTGCCCACGAAAGCGCCCTTTACGGCGAGGCTGAGGAAGGCGGGGCCAAACTCTACGGAGGCGCCGTTGGCAAGTTCTTCTATCGCGATTTCGGCAAGGATGCCGAGCGCGGCGCGGAGGGTTCCGGCATTAAGGTCTGTGCGCCGCTGGAGGGCGATGTTTATCAAATCGTCTGCGCGCAGCGACTTGGCGGTTACCGTGCGCCCCAAATGGTCGCACGGCTTGTCTGGGAACGTTGAATCGTAGAGTTCTACGATTACGGTGTTTTTCTCTTCCTGCATATAATGTCAATAAAAAAGCGGTGTACGCGGTTGTCTGTTGTCAGTTCGGGGTGAAAGGAGGTTACCAGGGCATTCTCCTGGCGGGCGGCTACGGGGCGTCCGTCTACCCTGGCGAGGATTTCCACCTCCGGGGCGGCCCGTTCTATCCAGGGGGCGCGTATGAAGGTCATCGGGACGGGGCCGATTCCTTTGAAGGGAGCCTCGGTATGGAAGCTGCCCAGCTGCCGCCCGTAGGCGTTTCGCCTTACTTCGATGCTGATGGCGCCCAGATACGCAGCGCCAGGGCCGGTAATCTCCCTGGCCAGCAGTATCATGCCGGCGCAGGTGCCCAATACGGGGAGGCCGCCGCCTGCGATACGCCCTTGCAGCCGTTCCGTCATGCCGAGGTCTGCCAGCAGTTTGCCCATAACGGTGCTTTCGCCGCCGGGCAGGATTAGCCCGTCCATCGCCCCCTCCAGGTCTTCCTTCCTGCGTATCTCGAAGGCGTCCGCCTGCAGGGAGCGGAGCATCTGGATATGTTCGATAAATCCTCCCTGCAGGGCCAGTACTCCAATCCTCATCTTAAATCCCCCTTTCAGCCATCAGTAACTGTATCTCGCTTTCGTTGATACCCACCATGGCTTCCCCCAGGTCGGCAGATATTTCGGCCAGTATGGCGGGGTTGTTAAAGTTGGTAACGGCCTTCACGATAGCCTGCGCCCTCCTGGCCGGGTTGCCCGATTTGAATATGCCGGAGCCTACGAATACGCCTTCGGCGCCGAGCTGCATCATCAGGGCGGCGTCGGCCGGCGTGGCCACTCCCCCGGCGGCAAAGTTCACCACGGGCAGCCGGCCGTTTTCGTGAACGCTCCGCAGCAGTTCGTAAGGAACCTGAAGCTCTTTGGCGGCATAATACAGCTCGTCTTCCTTCAGGCTCTGCACGCGGCGGATTTCAGACGTCATGGCGCGTAGATGGCGAACGGCCTGTATTACGTCGCCCGTACCCGGTTCGCCCTTGGTGCGTATCATCGAGGCGCCTTCGGCAATGCGGCGGAGCGCCTCGCCCAGGTTCTTCGCCCCGCAAACGAAGGGCACCCTGAAGAGGCTCTTGTCTATATGGAACTTATCGTCGGCCGGCGAGAGCACCTCGCTTTCGTCTATGTAATCAATCTCGATAGCCTCCAGTATCTGCGCCTCCACAAAATGGCCGATGCGCACCTTGGCCATCACCGGTATACTTACGGCCTCCTGTATGCCCCGTATCATCTGCGGGTCGCTCATGCGCGATACGCCCCCGGCTGCGCGTATATCCGCCGGAATCCTCTCCAGGGCCATCACGGCGGCGGCGCCTGCCTCTTCGGCTATACGCGCCTGCTGGGGGGTAGAAACGTCCATTATCACGCCGCCCTTGAGCATCTGGGCCAGGTTTCTGTTCAACTCATACTGTTGTTTTGCTGCTTCTGTTTGCATAATGTTGATGTATTTAGTTAGTAACAGGGAGCAAAAGTATGACAGGTTTAGAGTATATTTGCGTGCCAGTTTTAATAAATACAAATAGTCCAACCCATGCTAAGACCCTGGTTCATTCAGTTACAGATAGACAAAAGCAGCGCCAAGCCCGTTTACCTGCAGATAGCCGACGAGATTATCTCGTATATCAGGAACGGGACGCTCAAAGGCGGCGAAGCCCTGCCCGGCACGCGGCAGATAGCCTCCCTGCTGCGGGTAAACCGCAATACGGTAGTGCAGGCCTTCAACACCCTCCTCTCCGAAGGCTGGCTCTCAGCCTCCGAGCGCAAAGGGAGCTACGTGGCAGACAGGCGCCTCCCTGCCGCCCCCCCGCATACCCCGCAAACGGGCAGGGGAGACGTTATCTTCTTCGACGACGGCCTGCCCGACGCCTCCTGCGCCCCCATCAACGAGCTGGCCCGGTCTCACCGCCGGATATTCGCCCGCAAGGCAGGCTGGATAATGAACCGCGCCAGCGAGTTTGGCCACGACGGCCTGCGCGAAGCCATCTCGAAGATGCTCAATCATAACCGCAGCATGAACACCTCGCCCGGACAAATCTGCATCACCCGCGGAAGCCAGATGGCCTTCTACCTCACAGCCTGCTGCCTGCTGAAGAAAGGAGATGTGGCGCTGATAGAGAACCCCGGCTTCAAACCGGCCTGGGAAACCTACCTCCACGCCGGGGCCACCCTCGTCCCCATAGCCGTAGACAGCGAAGGCATCCGGATAAGCGAAGTGGAAGAAGCCCTCCTGAAGTATCCCGTAAAAGCCATACACATCTCCCCCCACCATCAATACCCCACCACCGTCACCCTAAGCCCCGCCCGCCGGCAGAGGCTGATAGAACTGTCTAACCTCTACCGCTTCACCATCATAGAAGACGATTACGATAACGAATACCACTTCGGCGAGCGCCCGGTAATGCCCGTCTCCGCCTGCGAAGGGGTGCACCGCTATATCTATATCGGCACGCTTAGCAAACTCATCGCCCCTGCTATCCGTATCGGCTACCTCTACAGCCCGGCAGGCTTTATAGAACAGGCAGGCGCCCTGCGCCGGATTATCGATACGCAGGGAGACAGCATTATGGAGCAGGCAATACTGGAACTGATAAACGGAGGCGAGGTGAGCCGCCACAAAAAAAGAATGGTAAACCTGTATGCCGAAAAGAGGGATTTCTTTGCATCCCTGCTCGACTACTACCTCAAAGATAAAGTGACCTACAGGAAGCCCGACGGCGGGCTGGCCTTCTGGATACGCCCGGTAGAAACAACAGACCTCTATAAGCTGAAAGAACTGGCCGGGCGGAAACGGGTAACGTTCTATACGCCCGACCGGTTTAGCTTTGGAGCGCCCATACAGGGGATTCGCCTGGGATACGCCTCGCTCTCCAAAGAAAACCTCGAAAGGGGGATACAGGTATTGGGAAAGTATCTTTAGAACGTTTTCCTCTGTATCCTCGTGGCGTTCAGGATGGCCAGCAGAGCTACGCCCACATCGGCAAACACAGCTTCCCACATGGTAGCCAGTCCTCCCGCGCCCAGCGCCAGCACAACCGCCTTCACGCCGAACGACAAGGCGATGTTCTGAATAACGATACGCTTCGTGGCCCGCCCTATCCGTATGGCGGTAGCTATCTTCGAGGGCTGGTCGGTCTGTATCACCACGTCGGCCGTTTCTATAGCCGCATCGCTCCCCATTGCCCCCATCGCAATGCCAATGTCGCTCAGGGCCAGCGCCGGCGCATCATTTATACCATCGCCCGCGAAAGCAACGACGCGCGTCTTATCGCGTTTTATTTCTTCTACCTTCCTTACCTTATCTTCGGGCAATAAACCGCCAAAGGCCCTGTCTACCCCCACAGCCCGGGCTACTTTCCGGGTAATGGAGTCTTTATCGCCGCTCAACATAACGGTTTGGCTAATCCCGCATGCGTGCATCTGTTCAATCGCCAGATGCGCATCTTCCTTTATTTCATCGGCTATCACAACGTATCCTGCATACCGGTTGCCAATGGCCGCCACAACAACGCTTTCAACGATATCGTCGATAGCGGCATCGTACGGAACGCCAAATTTCTTCAGCAATTGCGTATTACCTGCCAGCGCTTCGCAGCCGTCTACCTCCCCTTTCAATCCATGGCCCGCGATTTCCTCTACGCCGCTTGCCCGGCGCGCCCCTGTTCCGGCCTGTCCGTATGCTGCAATCGCTTTGGCTACCGGGTGTGCAGACTGGCTTTCCAATGCGGCGAGGATTTGCATAAACTCGTCTTCGTCCATACCGGCGGTTACGATTTGCTGCACGCGGAAAACGCCTTTGGTCAGCGTCCCGGTCTTGTCCATCACCACGGTATTGACCTTCGTTATCAAATCCAGAAAGTTTGAACCCTTAAACAGGATACCGTTCTTCGAAGCCGCTCCTATCCCGCCGAAATAGCCCAGCGGAATGGAAACAACCAATGCGCAGGGGCAGGAAATAACCAGGAAAATCAAAGCCCTGTAAAGCCACGTTGAAAATTGATAGTCGCCAACGAAGAAATAAGGAATCACCGCCAATGCCACCGCCAGGAAGAAAACAACGGGCGTATAAACCTTTGCGAATTTCCGGATAAGCAATTCCGTTTTTGCCTTGCGGGCGGCAGCATGCTGCACCATATCCAGTATTCGCGACAGGGAACTATCGGCATACACCCGCGTAACCTTTACCTCTGTTACTTTTCCCAAATTGAGCATTCCCGCCAATACCTGTTCGCCCTGCCTGATGGTCTTCGGCTTACTTTCGCCCGTGAGCGCAGCCGTGTCGAAGCTACTTCCGGGGCTTAACAGTTCGCCGTCTAAAGGGACTTTCTCGCCTGCTTTTACCTGTATTATCTCGCCTGTTCGCACCTCTTCGGGCTTCACGGGGTATGTATTGCCGCTTCTTATCACATGGGCCACATCGGGCCTCACGTCGAGCAACGCCTTGATATCGCCTTTCGCCTTGCTGACAGCAGCGCCCTGAAACAGTTCGCCAATGGAATAAAACAACATTACGGCCACGCCTTCGGGATATTGCCCAATAGCAAACGCCCCTGCCGTAGCCAGAATCATCAGGGTAAATTCCGTAAAAAACGCCTTCTCACGCAAAGCTTCCCCACATTCCCTGATAACGGGCAAACCAACCGGCAAGTAAGCAACCATATACCACGCAAGCCGCACGTATCCGGTAAAAAAAGCAACCGTAAAAAACCCGTCGGCAGCCAAACCGGCAAGCAGCATAGCAAGGCTAACGGCAGCAGGCAGGTACGGCCGTATGCTATGTTTGCAAATGGAAACAGTATTCATCATCATCTTTCACTGTAAAATTAATGAAGCAAAGGTACTGCCTTTCCGGTGCAACCGGGTTGCAATGTTCATTCATTGCGGAGCCAGACGGAGGTTATTTCGCCAAAGACTATTTTGTGGTAGTCGTTGGTTTCGGCGTGGGCGTCTGTGATGAATTGGCGGCCTTCTTCGGTGTAGAAATCGCCGGGCGATACGGTTGTGACTTCTACTAATTTGCATTCCAGGATAAGACGGGCTTCCTTGTATGCCATATTACCGGCGGGCGTTTGTACGGAGGTGAGTTTGCTTTCTTTCATTTTATCGGTGTCGCGCCCGGATTTCGTGCCGAAAAGGAGGATATCTTCCTTATAGGCGTCGTCGAAATAAGTCATGGTGTAGGCCTGCTCTTTGCGAATCAGTTCGAGGGTGTAACGGCTCGAACGGAGGAAACACCAGGTAGACGGCCGGTTGAACAGGATTCCCCAGCCGCCCCAGCTTGCTACCATCGAATTGTAATGCGCCGGGTTGCCGGCTGTGATTACGGTATAATCCGTACCTACATGCGTAAATACATCTCCCGGTATGTCTTTGGCTTCTATCGGGCTGAACAGCTCCTGAAACGGGCGCGCCCGGATTTCTTCCCGGCTTAAAACGCTACTGCTGTCTGCTGACGGAGCGGCTTCGACAGCTTCCTGTTGCGGCGTATTTTTACGATTGTTTTCGTTACAACTCATCGTGATAAACAATGGAAGGGTAAAAAATAAAATTGCTAACTTTTTCATGACTATATCATTTAATGGATTCTTTTTGTCTAACATAAGCGTATGCTTGCCAGAAAATCCCGGCAGTAAAAAAGAGCGTTTCAAGACTAATTGATCAAATTTATTCAGAATCGCTATCCCACAATTTAATGGCATTCAATAGCTCATTCCGCATATCTTCATCGAAGCGATTAATATCCTCCCGGGATAAAATCTTATCATAAATAAGACCCAAAAGAACAAGAAAATACGTTGATCCTCTTAAATCGTCGTATCGTCTCGCCAGATGTTTGTCAAATGTTTTCACATCCTTATAGAGTTTCAAATACATCTCATGCGAGATCTTCTCTTCCTTTTTTTGACTGGAAATAGAATTCTCTATTTTTTTCGATAAATCGAGCACATTCTATTTGCAAAGATTTTTCAATAAGCTCCCTTGCTATCTTCCTTTGACTTTTAGATAATTCTATTGGCATAATGCTTAAATTTACTAATTACTTTTTGTTTGTCTATTGCCTTCATATATCGTTCCAGTTTATCTTCTTCACACGTTTTTTAATGCTGCCATCATGTTTTTCCTTCGTTTGTATGTGTTTCTATATTCTTGGAGTAATTGATTAACGATGGCATTACCTCCATCAAAAGCTCTCATACGCTTTAACATGCGGGCTACATTATCATAAGCATTAGAATGAGTTATTAAAGCCTGTTCCTCTACATATTCGCGGTAAATATCCAATATCTCTTTTTCGAAATGTGGTTTTAAATATGGCTCATATTGCTCTATCGTAAGGGCGATACTATTTCCCTTTTTACAATGGGCAAACAGACGTTTCCACATTTGATGCTCCACCATTACATTCGCAGCAAAACTACTGAAACGGGAAGAGCGCTCAAATGAGCCAAGTATCCTCTCCAACGTATCTGTCCAATCACTGGGATTGGTGTATTGCTTTACGATTTGATAATATTTATCGCCGCCATAATAACTTTCGCAAAGTAATTTTTCCGCCTGGAGCAATATGTTTTTCACATGGCCTTGCTTCAGGTATATTCCGAGAATTGATTCTTCCCAATCGGCTACTGTTCCCTGATGATTTTGCATATTGGCGATTTTTATCCCTTCCCGGGCCAAAACCAAAGCCTCATCGTACCGTCCGGATTCCGTCATTTGGTCGAACCGTATTTTTCGGACAGTATTCATTTCGAGATATTTCTCTATGAAGGCATGGGTATCTAAATTCCGGGATTGCATGAATCGTATTTTCCGCAAAACGATACTTTCTTTCCGGTAATTCGTTGCTTCTTCTATCTGCCTGTCAAGACCGGCAAGCACCTCGTCTGTTTCGCCAAGTTCTTCGCAGGCAGCCTCATACACATCGTCCAAGCTATCGAAACCATAATCGGAATAGACAGGGTTACTCATTTCCTGTTTGACCCACTCGTATATTTCCGTTTTTAATCTTTCAGGAATCTGTTCGCCGTGCAGTATGTTAATGATACATTCCGTTGCCATATCGAAAGTCTGTCCCAGAGAGCCGCTCGAATCATCTACGCTTTCGTAATTACGAGGGATAACCTCTGCAACCGACATGGCTATTCCCACTGCCGGAGCATATTCTCCCTGCTCAATAAGAAAACCGGCATCAGACAGCATGTTATCCAATCCGTTAGCAGCATCGTAAGCGGCTTGATAGAAATCGTAATGTCTACTTCGCCAACCTCGTCCTCCTCCTCCAAAATCGAAACATTTCTCAGCTTTCACCAGATATGCCTCTTTGCTTAATTCGTCTCCTCTTCCGGGCATGAGGGCCGCTTTCAATTGTTTGCAAAACGCCGCATCCAACTCGGCATAAGCTGATATAAACGAATATACAACTTCCTGTTCTGCATGCCGGAGCATTTTTTCTATTTCCTGTTTGTTCATCATACTTTATCCTGTGCAAGGTTTTACGCGATGAAAATACAAAAACAATCATAAACCATCACTCCTTTTGCGGGAATTTCTTTCGTTATCGAAAAAAAAATCCCAATCAGTTAACATCATTGGAGTCCGTTAAGTAAAGAGGTTAATGAAAACGGATACTTCTGTCTTTTTGCTAATTTATCATTTTGTCATTTTACCCCTCCCCTGTCTCGCTTATTTGTGCTCCCATCCGGGATAACCCCTGAAAACACGCTGCATTTGGCGTTTGCCTTTTGACAAAACAACATGAAAAGAAAGGAAGCAGTGACTATATGCGCGCCAATTAACCCTGTACAGACATAAAATAAAGAAAAAAGCAGTGATTCTCTATCTGTTTGCTCTATAAAAACAGCGGGTAAAAACAGTTGTTCCAGCGCCGTTCCGGGCCTCCGGAAGCCACTTTCCCGGGCGCCTCCGGGCCTTCCGTTTTTTCATTGAGATGCCTCCGCCAAGTCATTGGAATGCTTTTGTAAATAGATCGCAATGCTTTTGCAAAGTCATCGTAATCCTTTCCTGAAGAGTCCGCCATGTTTTCCCGGAGCCCTCTCGCCAAACAGTCAATACCGGCTCATTTGATTACGAAGACAACCGGAATCGCCCTCCAAAACCTCCCTTTCCCTCTAAAACGCCCGTTAGCTGAAAACGCAAATTCCTTACAATCTGTCAGTGGGTAAGCCTTAACGGCAGCATATTGTAAAACGGACCGCCATCCCGTCCTTTGGGGCAATACCCTATGAATAGGATAATAGCCTCGCAATTAAAACGGATAAACGGATTAGAATATGTAAATATTTTTATATCTTCGTCGCATAATTTTAAAGAAATTTTGCCCATGTAAATAAAGTATATTAAGAGGGAAATCTCTTATTTCAGACATATTAATAGCGATTTGCTCGTTGTTCTTGAATCTCATTTTCCACAATAACCCCTCGCAGGGGGGATACACTCTCAAGAATAAGGTGGCGAAGCGCCGTGTTTACGGCGTGGAACGACTTGTTGAAAGTGTAGGCGTGGAAACCTGAGATTCAGACAGGTTGTATCCACGCTATTTTTATTTCCAATATCTTAATTTAAAACCCGCACATCTATGTCAGGCGAAACTCATAATAAACAGGATTTGAAACGGTTGAATAAACTAATGCGCCAGTACGAAAAGCCGTTTATTCAATTTGCGTATTCTTATATAGAAAACATGGAGGCTGCGGAAGATTATGTGCTTGAATCATTTATGGAATATTGGGAGAACAGGCACAGGGTGGATAATGACGAGAATGTAAATATTCCGGCTTATATCATTGCTGTTATAAAACATAAATGCCTGAACCATCTCCGACACGAAATGCACCATGTCAAAGTATCGGAAAAGATACGCAACTCTTGCCAATGGGAGCTGAACCTGCAAATTAACTCCCTTGAATCTTGTGAACCGAAAGAACTATTCGTTTCCGAAATACATGAAATAATAGAACAGACTTTGGAAAAACTGCCTGCGGATACAAGATGTATTTTCTATTTAAGCCGGTTCGAGAATAAAAGCAGAAAAGAAATTGCCCACGTGATGAATATGAGTGTTAAAGGAGTTGAATACCACATTGCCAGAACATTACGTCTGCTACGATTGAAACTGAAAGACTATTTATTTTAATTTAACATTTGCAAACCAGGCTTCTGTCCGGTTCAGGTTCTATATATACAGTTACCCTAATTCAGCATAATTAGCAATGACAAAGCCTGATTTATATACATTTTTTTCGGGAGACTCTTCCAAAGAAGAAAAAGAATATCTGCGCCAATGGCTGGAAGAGGATTCTACCCATACAGAAATTTTCCTGAAGGAAAGAAAACTATATGACATTACGGCTTTACATGCTTCTTCTGCATCTTTGTTACAGGGAGAGAGGCGTTCGTCAAAACTTTTTATTGCCCGAAACATCTTAACTTCATGCTCCAAAATTGCGGCAGTCTTTTTACTGGCTTTTGTTTGCTACTATCTGTTCCACAAAGCGGAGGCTACCGGAGTTCGGGAAGAGCCAACAGCCTATCAAACCATTACACTGCCATTCGGACAACGGATTAACCTGGATTTGCCGGATGGAAGCAAGGTATGGCTTAATGCGGGAACAACCATTAAATATCCGGTCTCATTTAATGGTAACGAAAGGGAAGTTACCGTAAGCGGAGAAGCCTATTTTGAAATCGCTAAAAAAGGAAATTCATCATTCAGGGTTATAGCAGGCAACCATACCATTGAAGTATCAGGCACCAAATTCAATGTAAATGCAACCGGTTCTCAATTTGAAACAGCCCTTTTTGAAGGTTCTGTCAAGGTGTTCAACTCTTTATTGCCGGAAAAAGCCATAAAGCTCACCCCTAATACCGTTATCTGTTATGAAAAAGGGAGCCTGCAAGTTAAACCACTCACCTATCCGGAACAATACAGTTGGAGAGAAGGGCTCCTTTGTTTTGAAAAGAAATCCTTCAAACAAATCATGGAAGTATTTGAACGTTCCTATGGTTGCCGGATTATTGTAAAGAATAAAAAAGTAGATCAATACCTTTATACCGGGAAATTTGTTCAAACGGATGGCGTGGATTACGCATTAAAGCTTTTGCAGAAAAACATCCATTTAACTTATTCCAGAGATAAGGAAACGAACACTATCGTGATTAATTAACAGAGTTCTAATTAAAATGATTTGCCTATGGAATAGTATTTTAGTAATCTTTACTTCAAAAAAACAGTAAGTCCGGAAAATGGTGACGCACTTCCCGGACCATAAGAGAAATTAACACATGCAGTATTAATTTAAAATCACAAAGTTATGAGAAAAAAGCTTTTGTGGGGATTTTATACAATTAAATCTCCAACCCTTAAACATTTATTAAGAACCATACAGTTTTCTGTTATCTTACTATTTACTTGCGTAATATGCACCTATTCTTCCAACATTGAATTTCAAAAACTTGAAATCTCTATTCATGAAAAGGATATTAACCTGGAGCAAGTCTTTTCAATCATTGAGAAACAAACCGGTTATATGTTCATTTTTAATAATCAGATTGACCTGAGCCGGAAAGTATCTGTTGATGTTGAAAACAAATTGGTTACCGAAGTATTAGACGAATTATTCAGGAAAACAACTATAAAATATGTAGTTGAAGGTTCTCACATCGTTTTGTCTGTTGAGAAGGCTAAGAATGTGCCTGTTGTCAATCAGAATAGTTCAAAGAGAAAAATAACCGGTACGGTAACCGATGAGAGAGGAGATGTGGTTGTCGGAGCGAATGTTATTATAAAAGGCACTACGGATGGCACGATAACGGATATTGACGGCAGTTTTTCGCTCGACGTTTCTCCCGGCGATATCGTGGAAATACGTTATGTAGGCTACGTACAGCAATCGATAAGCATCAATAATCAAACCTCATTAAGCATTCGTTTAATGGAAGACCGGCAGGCGCTGAGTGAAGTGGTAGTGGTAGGATATGGCGTACAGAAGAAAGAGAACCTGGCTGGAGCGGTAGCCGCTATCCAGGGAGCGGAAATTGCTTCGGCTAATGCTTTTGATGTTGGCAACGCCATTTCGGGAAGAATCCCGGGCGCTATTGTCATACAGGGTTCCGGAGAACCGGGAAAGGATGAAGCGCAGATTCTCATTCGCGGCAGGTCTACTTTAGGCGACAGGAAAGGCGACTCGAAGCCATTGAACCCGTTAGTCGTAATTGATGGGATACCCGACCGGAGTTTATATGAGATAGACCCGAATGATATTGAGAACATCTCTGTATTAAAAGACGCATCGGCTGCTATTTACGGATCGCGCGCCGCTAACGGGGTTATCCTGGTAACAACAAAAAGCGGCGCTGACAAGAAAGCCACTTTAAGTTATCAATTTTCACACGGTTTTAAAACAGCTACCAAGCTCCCGGAACTGGCCGATGCCGGAGAATATTCCCAATATATAAGCGACTATCAAACGTATCAGGGATTAAGCCGTTTGTATTCGGAAAGGGATGTGGAGCTATACAAAAGCGGCGTAGACCCCTGGGAACATCCGAATACCGACTGGATGGGCGATTTGGTAAAGAAATGGACAAACGAATCACGCCATAGTTTATCAATAAACGGCGGAATGGAAAAAATGAGGTACTATGTTTCGTTTGGATACAAGAATAATGAGGCCTTTTATAAACAGGAATCTACCAGCTATAAACAATATAACCTGAGGGCTAAGCTGGATATGCCTATTACCGATTGGCTGGAAACGTCTGTTCAATATGGAGGGTTCATGACTACAAGAAAATATCCGATAACGGAAACAGCCCGGTTATTAGGCTGGGCAACCTTAGTGGTGCCTACCGTACCGGCATTCTGGCCAACGGGCGAACCGGGGCCCGACTTTGAAGGGGGCGTAAACCCGGTTGTAAATACGAGTTTCGAAGCAGGCTACGACCTGCAGGAAAACTACAAGAACGAAATCACTTTCCGCGCTTCTGTTAAACCTCCAATGATTGAAGGATTGTCGCTCGACGCTTTTTTTAATTATGATGTAAATAATTACAACAAGAAAATCTTTAAAAAACCCTGGACGCTCTATTATCCCATGTATGAAACAGCAGTACGGAATGCCGACGGTTTTATTACCGGTATGGAACTTGAACCCCGGCTACGGGGCTTGGATTCCCCGGAGCTAACGGAAGAAAATTCACGGGCAAGAAAAACCATGTTCAATGTCAGCTTCAACTATGGGCGGACGTTCGGCGATCATACGTTCTCTGTATTTGGTTCTTTCGAACAGTATAATGAAGATTCTTTCATGTTTGACGCCTACCGGAAATATTTTATTTCGGATTTAGTGGAAGCGCTCAGTGCAGGAGGGGATAAAGATAAAACAAACTCCGGGAAACTGGGCATCTATGCACGCCGTTCATGGATCAGCAGGCTTAATTATAGTTTTAAAGACCGGTATTTACTGGAGTTTATATACAGGCGTGATGGTTCGCTCAAATTCCCGCCCAACAGCAGATGGGGTAATTTCCCTGCTATCTTGTTGGCATGGCGCGCTTCGGAAGAGGCTTTCTGGAAAGAAAACCTGGCGTTTATCGATTATTTTAAACTAAGGGGTACCTATGGCAAAATGGGGATGGACCCGGGCGACCCGTTCCAATACATAAACAAATACGCCTTAGACGCCGGGCTATCTTTAGGTATGAATAAAGATGTGGTAACAAAGATTTATCAGTCAGTACTTGCCAATCCGAATATCACCTGGGAAAAACAAACGACCTACAATGTTGGTTTCGACTCTCAATTCGCTAATCAGATGTTCCATTTGAATACCGAGTTCTTCTACAACAGGCGGTCGGATATTTTGGTTAAGAAAAATGCTTCCGTTCCGAGTTTTACAGGCTTGGCATTGCCGGACGAGAATATCGGTATTGTAGACAACAAAGGCTTTGAAATAGATGCCGGATTTCATAAATCATTTGGCGATATACGCCTGGACCTTACCGGCAATATCAGTTTAGCCAAAAACAAAGTGAAGTTTATGGACGAACCCGAACGTTCTGTTCCCTGGCAAAGGGAAACCGGGCATCCATACGGCACGAAGTTAGTTTATAATGCGATTGGCATCTTTAAAACACAGGCAGAAGTAGATGCCTATCCCCATTGGCCAGGCGCCAAACCGGGCGATGTTATCTTTGAAGATTATAATGACGACAAGGTAATCGACGCAGACGACAGAATCCTTATGGACAAAACAGACGCACCTGAATTATTCTATGGAATGAAAGTAGACCTGGCGTATAAAAACTGGACATTATCCCTGCTGGCGCAAGGACAAGGTTCTTATTATGTCAGTTCGATAGAAGGAAACAGAGGGATCGGGCAAAATGTGTATAAATGGATGGCCACCGGTTACTGGACGCCGGAAAACAGTACGTCCGACAAGGCAAGGCCCTTCCATCGCGCCGACCAATATTGGTCGTATCTGAGCAATGCCAATTCATACTGGTTTGAGAACATGGCCTACCTGCGTTTGAAGAACGTGGTACTCAATTATACGGTTCCTTCCGTATGGACAAAGAAGATAGGCATATCGCGCGCCGATCTTTTTGTTTCAGGTTATAATTTATTAATGCTCTACGCGGCGCAGAAAAACTTTGACCCGGAAGTTGCCAATCCTCAATATTACCCGACAATGAAGACGTATTCTATCGGCGTTAAGGTTAATTTCTGACACTATTATTAATGGATAAATCGAAATAATATGAAAAAGAATAGATTATTATACACGTATTGCGTAGTTGTCCTGTCAGCGGTTTTTGCAATCGTATCCTGTGAGAATGTACTTGACAAAGACCCTGTAGACTCGTTCAACGAAGAGTCCCTTTTTCAGGATATCAGTCTTGTAGAAGCATTTTTATATCAATGCTATGACCAATTGGGAGGTGACAGGCCGGAGGTTCTTGGAATGGATGAAGATTTGTTGTCTTCTGCAACGGACGAATTGCTCAATATTCACAGGGCCGGGAGTGTAACCTTTACCAAAGGTACATTAAGCCCAAGCTATTTAGGACAGTTTGGCGGAACTGGCGGAGATCGCCACGCCTGGATACTTTGGGATGATATCTATAAGAACATTAAGAATGTAAATACCTTATTGGATGGAATAGAGAATGTACCGGTAAAGAGCGACGCCGATGTAGCAAAAATCGCCCAGATAAAGGCTGAGGCTTATTTTATAAGAGCATTCAGCTACGCAAACCTGATGAGATCGTATGGCGGGTTGGTACTTTCCGGCAAGAAATATGAATTGGATGAAGATTTTTCCGTTCCCAAAAGGGCTACGCTTCAGGAAACGGTAGACTTTATTCTGTCCGATATTGAAAAAGCAATAGAAGGGCTACCGCTGAAAACAAACATTGAACAGGGAAGGGCGACGAAGGGCGCTGCCGGAGCCTTAAAATCACGCGTATTGAGTTTTATTACCGGCAGCCTGATGAACGGCGGATATGAGGCTTCCAATGCATTGGTTTCATTCCAGAGCGGCAGCAGGGCCGAACGGTTGCAGGCAGCGAAAAATGCAGCGAAAGAGGTTATGAACGGAACGTATGGCTTATATGCGCTTACCGGCCCGGCAAACGAGCCGCCGGCCAATATGACGGAAGAGGAAATAATGGCTTATGCCGACAATTATGCCGGTATATTCTTACAAAAAGGAGCCTGGGACGACGAATTGATCTTTGGCGTGCAATACTTGGATAAACAAAAGAATTCAGCCTGCAATAATTTGTATTGGGGCCCCAATGGATATAACTGCTGGGGAAATAATGAGCCGGTAGAAGACCTTATCAGGGAATATGAAATGAAGGACGGTTCTTCTTTCCAATGGGATAAATACAATCCGGGCGAAATGAATATACGGGCCTTTACCAAGGGGCAATCAGATACCGACCCCGAACGGAATCCCTATATTGGAAGGGAACCTCGCTTTTATGCTTCCGTCTTGTTCGACGGCGCTCCCTGGCGCGACAGGCCTTCTACGGAGAATAAAGTTCAGATAGGAAGTACGATTAAAAGCCAGGGAAGCGCCTTAATAGGGAAAGATGTAGGAAGCGTAATGAGTGAAATATCGAAACTGGAACCTCTCCAGACAGGCGGCGAAGATTCACGCTCGGCGGCCAATCAGGCTTGGAATGGCACAAAAACAGGTTATTATTTACGGAAAATGCTTGATATAGGATTAAACGGAGAAATAGCCAATAATGAGAATACCTGGGCGGAAATGAGGTTTGCCGAAGTATTGCTGGATTATGCCGAAGCCTGTATTGAGTTAGGCGAAGTGGAAGAGGGTTTAAAAACCGTAAACCGGATAAGGAACAGGGCCGGTTTGCCGGGCAGAGCCCTTACGGCAACGCAGGAACAGGCAAGGGAATGGTACAGGCATGAACGGCTGATTGAAATGATGGCGGAAGGAGACAGATGGTATTGCATCCGGAAATGGATGATCTGCGATAAGGCAATCAAAAGTTTCAGCCCTACTTACATCTACCATTTTGAGGATGGCGTGTCTATTTATATTTACAACACAACCACCCTGGCGGATGAAAGAAAATGGTTAGACAGGCAATACTGGCTACCCATCTCTATTGCCGAGATAAATAAAGCTCCTCAACTACAACAAAATCCGGGATATTAATTATAACACTATAAAATCAATATAATATATGACATTTTCAAGAAGGCATTTTATTAAAACGGCGGGCGTTGTTACAGCAAGCGCCCTTATACCCAAAAGCACGATTCTTGCCTCGGAATCGGTATGGGCGGCAAACAGCGATACATTAAAAGTAGGCTTGATAGGCTGTGGCGGACGTGGAACCGGAGCAGCGGAAGAGGCCCTGAATGCAGACCCCAATGTGGTATTAACAGCTATGGCGGATGCGTTCGCCGACCAGTTAGACACTTCTTACAAAGCGCTTAAAGGCAAATTGCCACAGAAAGTACAGGTGGCCGACAATAAAAAATTTGTTGGCCTGGATGCGTATCAGAAGCTGATAGATTCGGATGTGGATGTCGTTTTACTGGCCGCTCCTACGGCATTTCGCCCGGCGCATCTGGAAGCAGCCGTAGAGGCCGGTAAACATATCTTTTGCGAAAAACCTTTCGCCGTAGACGGTCCGGGTATGCGCAGGGTAATCATGGCCGCCCGAAAAGCAAAAGAAAAGGGACTCTCTTTGGTATCCGGCTTATGCTGGAGATACCATTTGCCTAAAAGAGAAACCTTCAACCGGCTTCTGGATGGGCAAATCGGTGAAATACTAACGGCGGAAGCAACCTATAACACAGGCGAACTTTGGTATAAGGAACGCCGGAGCGGCTGGACGGATATGGAATACAAACTTCGCAACTGGTTATACTATAACTGGCTATCGGGCGACCATATCGTAGAACAAGCCATTCATAGCCTGGATATGCTCCAATGGGGTATGGGAGACGCCATGCCGGTAAGCGTAACAGGTACAGGAGGAAGGCAGAAAAGAACCGACGGGAAATTCGGGAATATCTACGACCATTTTGCACTGACGTATGAATACTCCAATGGGGCGAAAGCCTATTTCTATTGCCGCCAGCAGGCCGATACCGTTCCGTCTTACGCCGTTGAATTTACAGGTAAAGAGGGTAAGTGTATTGTAGACTGCCGTACGGGCGTTCATGAGATAAAAGGGAAGCATCCGTGGAAATATGACGACGAAACAAAATTTACCGACGAAAATGCCTATAAACAGTCGAAAGTAAGAAGCATGTACCAGCAGGAACATGATGAATTGTTTGCCTCTGTCAGGAATAAAAAACCGGTGAATGACGGCCACTGGATGACACGTTCCAACCTGATTGCATTGGCCGGCAGGACAGCCGGGTATACCGGGCAAACCATTACCTGCGAACAGGCGCTATGTTCTTTGGATACGATGTTTCCCGAACCCATTTCATGGGATACGGAATATGATATTCCTATTGCTGTTCCCGGCCTGACTCCATTCAAATAAATATCTTATGGAAAGGCGTCATTTTATAAAATCAGCCGTAGCGGCGGCAGGGCTTTCGTCCGCGCCGCTATTTACGGCTGCTACCGCTCCACAGGTGGGGGCGGTAACCGGCAAAAAGGTGAAGAAGGGCCTGGGCTATGGCATGATAACGGCAAACGTTTCCTTGCTTGATAAGTTTAAAATGGCAAAAGACGCAGGTTTCGACGGAATCGAGTTCAATGCGCCCGTCGATATACCGGTTCGCGAGCTGTTGGACGCTAAAGAGAAAACAGGTATCGAATTGCCAAGCGTCGTAAATAAAGACCACTGGGCGAAGCCTCTCTCCCACCCCGACCCGGAAGTACGCCGGGCATGTATCGAATCCGTTGCCAGGTCGCTGGAAGAGGTAAAAGTTTTAGGAGGCGATACGGTGCTGGTGGTGCCGGGCGTGGTAAATGATAAAGTACCCTACGAGCAGGCATACAATACGGCGCTGGATTCAATCCGTAAGTTAATTCCTTTTGTGGAAAAAACCGGTATGCATATTGGCCTTGAAAATGTGTGGAGTAATTTTATCCTAAGTCCGGTAGAAGCGCGCAATTTTGTGGATGAAATTAATCATCCGCTGATTGGCTGGTATTTCGATATCGGTAACGTCTTACGCTATGGCTGGCCCGAGCATTGGATTAAGACATTAAATTCCCGGATTGTAAAGCTTCACGTAAAGGAGTTTAGCCGTGAGATAATGAATACGAAAGGATTAAGGCAGGGCTTTGATGTGGAATTGCTGGAAGGCGATAACAACTGGCCGGTAGTAATGAAAGCTGTTAGCGAAATAAACTATCGTGGCGGCTGGATAACCGCCGAAGTAGGCGGAGGCGACAAAGCGCATCTGAAGAAAATATCCGTGCAAATGGATAAAATCCTTGCTTGTATGCCCTGACATCGCAACCTGTTATAGTTAGCCGGAAGGGGGATGCGCAGAGCCATACAGGTTGCCATCCCCTTTTTACGTTATTTCCGCTGCATAACTAATAAGGCCAATCCTGAAAGTTTTAAGATGATAGCGCCACAAAACAGGGCAAGCCTGACAAACGGCAGGGGGTATACATGCTTGAAAAGTAAAGAAACAAGGATCATAAGTACGCCGGCCAGAATAAAATAGAGCCATAAAGCCGGTTTAAAATCTTTCCTGCGAAAAACGTTAACGAGGAAAACCAGCTTGCAGGCAATGGCTATACCCGCCAACATCCAAAAATAAACGGAAGGAACGCCGGGCATCAGCCACCTCACGGCAAAGGCCGTCAATAACAGCGTCAATCCGCCGTACAGGAATAGTTTATTGTTTACCTTTTTCATGGGAGTTTTTTAAACTTTTTACTACTTCCCGCGAAGATAGGGTAAAAGTTTCAAACAATAAAGAAAGGCATAAACCTGCGGACTGAAATGTTAAACTTACGACATTCTTTTGATTAACAATAAAAAAGAATGTATCTTGCGGCGTTTTTTAAACTGCTTATCAATGAATATAAGACTCGCCGTTTTTGCCCTGCCCTTATTCTTTTCCCTTGTTGGCTGCATGGTACAGGAAGAAATTATACCGGACGGGGGAAGCAAACCCACAAAAGGAACCGGAGAAGGCGCTTCCAACCGTACCCTTCTGGTTTATATGATTGCCAGTAACCTGGGCGATGACCTCAAAAACAATCTGAAGATTATAACCTCCGTAACGACAAAAGAAAACCTGAATGGCGGGCATCTTCTCGTCTATTATTCTGAGAATAAAGAAAAAGCCAGCCTCTTTGAAATAAAACCGGACGAAAACGGCACACCCACTCAATCCGTTATACACACCTATGAAGGACAAAGCGCCGTATCCAAAGAAACCATGCGCAATGTTATCAATGAGGCCGTGTCATTATATCCGGCCGACAGCTATGGAATGTTATTATCAAGCCATGCTTCGGCCTGGCTGCCGGCAAGCTACCATACGATGCTCCGCGCCTTTGGAGAAGAAAACGGGCGATGGTTCGATATAGACGATCTGGCCCAAGCCATACCGGACAATCTGTTCGACTTCCTCATTTTTGACGCCTGCAGTATGGGGGCTATCGAGTGTATGTATGAATTAAAAAACAAGGCAAATTACATTGTTGCTTCCCCTTCCGAAGTACTGACGGTGGGATTCCCCTATCAAACAATCCTCCCCCGTTTATTCACGAAGGAAGCTGATTTAGCGAATGTGGCAAAAGACTTTTATGAATTTTTCAACACCTATACCTACCCCACAGGAAATATATCGGTAATCGTTACGAAAGAGTTAGACGGGTTAACCGCCATTACAAAGGAGATTCTGAGGGGTAATGAAGAGGCGGTCTTGTCCCTCGATATTTCCGGCATACAGGTATTATCCTGTCTTCCGAAATCACCCGTCGTATTTGTTGATTTTGCCGATATGATCAAGCAGCTGGCTACCGGCGAACAATACCGGCGATTTGAAGAGGCGCTGGAAAAAGCCGTACGCTATCCTTATTCAACAAAACAGATTTTTGCAGCGGGCTATGGCGGTTATTACGATGTCAGTACCTACTCCGGCCTTTCCGTCTATCCGCTACGCCCGGACTATACCGAACTGAATGATTGGTACAGAAACCGGCTTCGCTGGTATCAAGCCGTCTATTAAGGGCGCGAAATTCCTCCTTTTTAAAAAACCCCTGTCCCGCAGAGGCAGGAAGGGGTATCGACGTGAAGTATACAGACTGCTCCGGCTACTTCAAAAGATAATATTCTTCCCAGCCTTTGCGGGGAGAAGAGCCGTATAGCATTTGATTGGCCAATGGATTGTTGGTGATACGTTTCGTTTCGCGGTCGAAAAGGAGCCTGGTTCCCAACTGCTGGCTTAATACGCCTAAACAGAATACCTGGCTCAAGGGGCCGGCGATGGAGAAGGGCGAACGGGGTTTCTCTTTCCCCATACAACTCAGCAGGAAGTTGGCATAGTGATTGGAAGGGCTTTGGGGTACTTCCGGCAATTTGGAAGCCATCTCTTTTGCCTGTTCTTCGGGTATGATAGAAAGCGTACTTCCATGCGAACCACCCTTGAAGGTAAGTGTTTTCGTATATATTTCCTTCCCGGGGTTCAGCTTGGCCGGTTGTATCTTGCCGCCTGCCACGGGGGGTATATTGGGGTCTATTTCCGATACGCCATAGCCTTCGGGTACTGCCGGGATATTATCCAGCCCGTCGTGCCATGAAATATCTACCGGAGGCATGGCGCCTCTTGCCGGGAATTTAAACAGAATGGTAGACGACATGGGGAAGAAGAACGGATTATGGTCTTTCAGATACGTGGGATTTATTTCATAAGGCAGGCCTAAATCCATAAACTCATGTACGGTGTCGAGGATATGCGCTCCCCAGTCGCCCAAGGCTCCCATACCGAAGTCGTACCAGCAACGCCACTGGCCGTTTACGAAGTTCGCGTTGTAATCATGTTCGTGCGTAACGCCCTGCCAGGTATCCCAGTCCATGGTAGGGGGAAGAGGTTCGGCTGGGGGGAAAGCGGTTATCCGCGGGTCCCACTCGTGCCAGCGGCGCGAGTTGTTCATGTGAGCTGTTACTGCCGTTACGTCTTTGATGATACCGGCGTCTTTCCAGGCTTTAAACTGGAAATAGTTGGCCTCGGAGTGTCCCTGGTTTCCCATTTGGGTAACAACGCCGTATTTCTTTTCGGCAGCCATCATCAGCTCTACTTCGTAGAAGGTACGGGCCATGGGTTTCTCTACATATACATGCTTTCCATGCGCCATGGCCTCCATCGTTATGGGGAAATGTGCAAAGTCGGGCACGCCTGCCGTTACGGCGTCAATCTGGTTGGCCATCTTGTCGAACATCTTGCGGAAGTCTTGGAAGCGGGGCACGCCGGGGAATTTATCTATCATCTTTTGCGTATGAGGCGCTCCCATATCCACATCACACAAGGCTACGATGTTGCACAGGCCGGTATTATACAATTCTTCGGCAATCTCGCCTCCCCGGAATCCAATCCCTATAAGCGCCAGGTTTACCTTGTCATTGGCGCTTACTAACGGACGGGAAGGCATCGTACGGGCATTTACCTTCGTTGAAAAAGAAGGGACGGCAGATACAGCCGATAAAGCAATTGCCTGCTTTAGAAACAAGCGGCGTGAATTTTCATTTAATTTCATGGTATATTTATATTTTAATAATGTTTGCGATAACACAACGCTTAAAAACGGTGTAAATATACATAAAACTTTCTTTGCCGACTCTTACACAAGGCACGCAATCATATTTATTTTTTATCTGTCATCTCAATCATCAATACCGATAAATTTTCCGTCGGAATCAAATTTCAAGTCCATATCGTCTGAAAGTCCTGTTTCGTAGCCGTAGCGTTCCCTGTTTACTTCAACTGCCGAAAGCAGCATGACTGCCGTAAAAAAACAGCGTGATGCGGGAATTCAACTAATCTGCGAGTTTCATAGCGAAAAACAATTTACCTGAACAATTTTGCAGGCCCGGCGCAAATAAAGTCTCCGGTGTGCAACCTTTTTTATCCGCTATCCGTATCTGTATATAGAATAATCTTAAAAACAAGTGTAATATGAAAACAAGAACATCTCTTTTCCTGATTGCTCTCTTAACAATCGTGGCCAGCCTTCCCATCCACAGCGAAACGATAAGGGGAAACAAAAACATTATTACAAAAACAATCTCCATTAAAGACTATGGCGAGGTATCTGCCGCCGGAAGCATGACGTTTGAATACGAACAGTCTGACAAAGAGCCTTATTTTGAAATAACGGTAGACGAGAACATCCTTCCGTATATCAACATAGAAGTGAAAGGCGAAAAACTTATCGTGGCCCCCCGGAGAGACGAAGGCAGTGGGCAGAGCCATTATAACCTGGCCCCTACCGTGTACAAAATCAAATCCAATTCCAGAGAACTGCAAAAAATCAGCTTTGCCGGCTCGGGACATTTCATTGCAAACAGTCCGCTCCGTACTTCCTCTTTTGTTATTGATATGGCTGGCAGCGGGAAAGTAGAGCTTACGCAGACAGTTACGGCAAACAGTATAAAAGCAAATATGGCCGGTTCGGGAAGCATCAACGCCGGCGAGCTTGCCATTGATAACACGGAGCTGAATATGGCTGGCAGCGGGAGGATTACAGTAAGCAATGGATTGAAAGGAAATCGCGCCAAACTGAACTTAGCCGGCAGCGGCAGGTTAATTGTATACAAGGCAGATGTGCCGAAGGCGGATTGCAACGTATCGAGCAGCGGTGAACTTACAATCTCCGGAACAGCAAACGAAGCATCGTACAGCGTAGCCGGCAGCGGGAAAATCAACGCATACGACTGCAAAGCCAATCAGGCAAACGCCAGTGTAAGCGGTTCGGGAAGGATTGAACTGTACGCCTCCACCCGGCTAAACGCCAGCATAATGGGCAGCGGCAACATCAGGTACAAAGGAAGCCCCTCCGTTAAATCCGGCAAATCAGGTTCAGGCTCAATAAAGCCGGCCAACTGATTGCATCTCCTCCGAAGGCTTATAATGCCGTCAGTTAAGCCGGTCGGCGCTGTGGGAAGTACGATTACGCTTTCCGGCAGGTTATCAGGCTGAATTTCAT
>JAIRKZ010000041.1 GCA_031259845.1 Tannerellaceae bacterium
CTCATTTTTGATAATTCATTCATAAACAACTTTATTAATGGTTAATAAACTGATTATGAAAAATGCATTTTTCAAATTAACTGCAATCGCAATATATTTTAATTATAATATTATTTCCCTTTTATATCGCTCTTGTGTTTCTTGATTTTTTTCATAGCCCAATCGTAGTGACTTGAAGTGGCGGAAATACAATAACTGCCTAAGCTTGTAGTTCCCGTCCAAGGGAAATATTTGCTTGTGAATAATTCTTCATTTGAGAAGGAATCAATTAGTCTCATTACATCCGAATGGCTTTTTTCTAAAAGGATTACCGCTTCTTTCAACGGTGTTTTTTGATGCTTTTCCCAAAAGCCGATATTCATTTGAGGGTATGTCTTCCAATTGTAGGGTTCAGGTAAAAAATTAGCCTTATTGCCTGATTGATTAGATTTAACCCAATTCAGTAACAACTGATGCCATTCATATAAATGCACCAAGATATCTCGAATGTTTTTATCCCTGTCTTCAAACGAAAATACTTTTTTCTGTTCTTCTTCGGTCATAGAATTAATAAGGGCATACAGTTTCTTGAAATTTTCATTACTTGCCTGTATTAATTGTTCCTTTGTTGTTGGTCTTGCCATGATTATATTTTTAAATTATTCTTAAAGAAATGATTGTTGATGATATACTTTCGGCTGATAAAACTGCATTTTTACATTGATCCCTAATTTTGCGGACAATTCCCTGAGTGTATCCGAAAGCATTCTATAATTGGGACTAAAGCATTCATATTGCTTGCCGAAACAAGATTGGTATTTTTCTTTTATGTTTGGAAATTCTTTATCCAAAGCTTTATAAAAATATTCTCGCGACCCTTTGCGTAATGTTATCCCAAACATCGGAACAATATACGATGCACCGGATTCTTTAGCTCGTTTTAAAATCGTCTCAATATTTTCTTTGGTATCGTTAATAAACGGAAGTATCGGCATTAGTGTTACACCTGTATAAATGCCTTTGTTTGCCAATAATTTCATGGCTTCAAATCTTTCGGACGTGGGCGGTGCGTGCGGTTCTATTTTTTGTGATAAGGAATTATCTGCCGTTGTAATAGTAAAACTCACGGCAGCATACGTTTTTGAAATTTCCTGCAATATGTCTGCATCACGCTCAACCAAATTACTTTTTGTAATAATGTGTGTCGGAAATTTTGCATTTGCTATGATTTGCAATGCCCGACGTGTTAATCGCAGTTCATTTTCTATCGGCATATAAGGGTCGTTCATAGACCCTGTGCCTATAGTGGCTCTGTTATTGCGTTTGCTGTATAACTCTTTGTGTAGTAGGTCTAAAGCGTTTTGCTTGACTGATATTTGCGATATATCTCCAACTTGGTAACATTCGCTCCGGGTATCACAATAGATACACCCATGTTGGCATCCCCTATACAAATTCATATTATAGGTTATACCAAACCAAGTGTCTTGTTCCTTTAGTTTAGAAAGAATTGATTTTGTTTCAATATATCGCATAATCTTTTATTGAACAGCCCAACGTTTAAGCGTGGGAAAATAGATTCTCATATTTACAATAGCATCTTCTTTTGTATATACGACTTCTGCATCTTTATTAAATTCACTTACAAATTGTGCGCAATGTTCTATCATTTGCTCCATTGTGCAATCCATTGTAAACGCCCCGTTCTTAAAACAGTAGCAGCAGTATTCTTCATTTGTGCTTCCATCATGATTAGTTCCCAATTCTTCTTGTTTTTGCAGTGGCATTCCGCAACTTTGGCAATACTTTGTTTCCATAGACATTTTATTTTATGGGTATATAAACTTTAGTAATCTGTTCTTTACTGTTTTCTTCCGAACAACTGATATACTCTTCAAATGCCATTCCATGACGTAAAGTATAATCAAAGTTCACACTGATATTATTGTATAGTTCCTGAAGCCCCGAATAACCTCCTATCAAAGTATAAACGGCATACTTGCCTTTTCTCAATTGAATCGTTCCAAATTCTCCTGTCGGAATAATTTTCTTTTTTACAGAAGCACAGGCATAAAAACGGCAATATTCAGATTTAGTTATGTTTGGGTCATCAAAACTTAAACCAATAAAGCGGGTTTCTTTCGATAAAACTTGTTTATCTTTCAGGAAACGGATAAGCTTGTTCCATGCTATTTCATAAGGCTCATCCTCTCCATATTTTCCGATAATCCGTATATAAACCAATTCCAAATCTCCTTCTTCGCAGATTTCCGATTGAAGGTGATTTTGTCGATTTCCACTACTCTTCACATAACCAGTTAATCGGCTTTGAAGCTCATTCATATATGCTTTTGGAGATATGCCGAACTGTTTCTTAAAGGCTTTAGAAAAGGATTGCGGGTTATCGTAGCCAACCATTCCGGCAAGCTTTGTCAGGTTCATTTCTTCTGTCTGCATGTATAACACCGCACGCTCCACACGTTGCCTCGCCACGTAAGAGTATAAAGATTCATTCAAGGCTGAATGCATGATACGAAGCAATTGCCGTTGGGAAACATTTATCGAACTTGCCATTACATTCAATTGCAACGGTTCATGCAACCGGGAACTGATATAATCAATTACCTGATTGACCTTTTGCTGATATATGTTTTCTGTACTACTTCGCATATTTTCAATATCTTGTCAGCAAAGATACGGAATCTACACGGACTAAATATTGTCCAATCTCGCCAATTTGCACTTTGCTTTATTATGAGGTATATTTTGAGGGTTTGGGTTTTAAAATAATAGTTGTATCTTTGCTTATAAGTTATTTGAACAATGGAGAAACAAAGCAGACCAAAGAATTTGGCTCGTTTCTATATCGTTACCCATTGTACTCTTTCCTCTCTTTAATTACCTGTTGTTAAGCAGATTGCATTTTTAATTAAAAGTTCTTCGCATGACTCAAATTTTTAAATTACAAAATTACTGTACCTGTCTCAATTTGAGTTTCATGCAACATAGACAATATCAGACAGTTGCCGGACAATTTTGGACAAATTTATCCCCCTTTTGACCTCTTTTTTGAAGGGGTACGATTTGGGTTGCAAATGCTGTCCTTTTATGTCCTTTTTATGCCTGTATCCACAGCCAAAAACAACGGGAAAAGCAACTTATCTTTCTGTTAATGTGCCTTTTGTCTTATCTCTGTCTTTCTTTGTCTGCATAGCCTGTTTTTGGCTACAAGTCCCTGTAGGGGTTTTTCCAGCTTAGAATAAAAATCATTATAATTATCAATGGCGCATTGCAAAAGTTCATTTGCTACCTTATCGGCAATAGACGTATATTGCAAATCTTCACCCCGCATCTCTTTCAATTGTTCCAACCGGCCTTCTACATTTTGAAATAGTTGTATTCCTGCGTCTGCCGCTTTTGATAGGCCGGCTTTTCGTTTTTGCGCAGCGGCCTCTACCTGGCGTTCGATTTCAGAAACAAATGATTGAACAAAACCTTTCAAAAACTCATCTTTGGCTTCAAAATTTATCTTTGCCAGTATGGCGGCCATCGCAATCGGAGTTGTTATTTTATCTTGTTCAATGTTTCGTTTTACTGTTTGGAGAAACATTTTTTCCAAGTCAGCCGGCTTTATTGAATAGGTTTTGTCGGCTACTATACTTACAAATTCCCTGGCAAATTTACTTTCAAGAAATTTCATCTTCAACGATATGCCTTTTTCAAGATCATTCGTTATGGCAGTGTCGGTATGAGTTGCGGATGCGGTTTTCCATAAATACAACGTGGAAAGATTATGAAACGCTGACCAATTGTTTACGCCAATCAACCCGGAAGATGTACTTTTTTTCCATATCTCTAAAGCCTCTTTCATATTCTTATTTTTCAAATATTCAATAGCGGCCTCATCCTTGAAGTTGGCATTGTAAAACCAAAAAAGAGCGGCTTCCATCTTATCGCTGTCGAGATCAAGTCTTGATTCCGTTTTGCTTAATAACTCTCTGGTTATAGCTAATTTTCCTAACACAGGGAAACTGTAATCATCGTCGTTTGCAGGCGGCGTTTCCCCTGCTTCCACATACATGCGAAACTTCTTAATTTTTGCTTTCACCTCTCTTGCGGAAGCGCCTGCAAGTAAACCTGCAATGCGGTACGGATTGTTCAAAATGCTTTCCATGGTCTTTCTGTTTTTTGGTATCTGCTTATTTATATTTACAATTCTTCATACGTTCCCATTGGCTCAGTATGCCTTCGGTGGTTAACCATCCGTAACCCTGCCGTTGCAGTTCAGGTATTAATATCTTTTCCGCATCGTTTTTTGTACAGTCCGGATAAAGAAGCAGAAAATGCTCCAAATAAGGACGGGCCCCTTCGTGCCAGTCTGCCCAGCCTGAAAATTCGTATAGAGGATCAATGCGTATTAACGAGCAATTGTCAGCATAAGTTATGGCATAATTTCCTGCGGGATGCAATGATAACCGGAGGCCTTCGTTTTTGTATGAAAGAAGACATTTCCCTACATTCAAATCCCAATAACAAATCCATCCCGGATACCCAACGGATAGAGCATACCGCTCGCCGGGAAAGAAGCAGACGTCGGAAATACGATAATGCGGATTTTTATGACGGCAAATGAAATTTGTTTCCAATGTTTGTAAATCTATTTGTTCAATTCCTCCCGCCACGCCTAATAATAATTTACTGTTATTATAATTGGGATAAGCGCAGGATACCTGTTTCCCAAGCAGCTGCATTTTTTCATCCCGTATTTGCCATAGAATCAATTCTCCCTGTTTATGATTCGGCGCCATCGACAGGGTGACAATCGTTGCATTCGGGTCAAAGAAAACATTTTTAACCTCATGTTCATGCCGGAACGTATGGATACATTTGCGTTTCTGTATATTCCACAATTTAGCCGTTTTGTCATCGCTACCCGACAAGAGATGTTTTCCATTCGTACTTACGGTTAAAGCATTAATGGATTTATCGTGTACATTTTCGAACTTAAATAAATATTTCCCGGTATGTGTATCAAATACGTTGACGGATAGAGGGTATTTGTTTGTTTGATCAACGCCAAAAACATACGTATTGTCGGGACTAAACGTATACAGGATAAGAGATTCGTCAAATTTATGAACGTATTTATCGTTAATAATATCATATAACCAGCCATTTGAAATGACATACCCTTCCGGATTGAACGCATAATGATGACTCGCCGGCCCGGCATCTTTTTCCTGTACAAGCGCACGCAACCCCCTAACGCGGCAATACCGGCCGATTTCGTCATAAAGTTTATGCCGGATTGGCCGGTGGACAAAGGGCATATTGAATACTTTTTCCATGTATTTCAACGCCGTTTTTATTTCCTTTTTCTGGATACAGGTTTTCACTTCCGCTACCAGTTGGTTGAAACGGCGTTTCTGATCTTGCATTTCTTGTGTACCTGCCACGCGACTCAATGACCATCGGACAGGAAACTCATTTTTGTATACCGGCAAATTTATGAGAATAATCGACCTATGAGAATCGCCCAATTGTTTCGCAGCAATCGCTAAAGCATATTCCTTGCCGGCATACAGCAAACCTGATTCCGGAAGATATTCGTTTGAAGTATGAATACATTGGCCGGTGGCGATATCTATCCATTTACAATCGGAAGATACGGAACAGATATGCTTCCCGTCGGGGAAAAAATGAATATTTTTCCCGAATCCATACGCATATTTGTATCTTAGTTTACCGTCGGTACAATGCCATTGCGTAAACACATTATCCACGTCTACTACATTCAGATACTGTCCATCCGAAGTAAAATGAAGTATTTGAATGTCTGCCTTTCGGTCGGATACGTCTATCTTGGTAAGTAATGCTCCTGTACGGGTGTCGAATAATTTTACAGCGCCATCCCGGGTTCCTATTGCTAATACCTCAGCGCCGGGAGCAAACAAAAGAACCGAACTATTGATTTCATCAATAAAAATGGTATGCAAACATGTTCCACTATCTACCTCCCATGTTTTCAATTCGCCAACACTGTTTTTTTCATTGCCCCAAGCTACCGTAATCAATCGTTTGTCGTCTGTATGGAAACAAGCTCCTTTTACTTTATGGCTGGAAAACAACGGAGACACAAACCGGGATGAGCATTGGCGCCTGTCGGTATCCCACAGGCAGACGGCATGGCCATTTGCCAGGCGTCCGTATTCATCCGTTTCTCCTTCCAGGGTCGCTATATATTTACCGTTGTCACTGCAACACAGCACAGCGGCCTGTTCCCATTCCCATTCATATCGGTCTACATTACGGATTTTCTCCGCTACGCCGCCGGAAGATATCTCTATTGCCCACTTTTCAAATCCTTTGTCTGAATACGAGATGATAAGCGTATTTTTATTTGCAAAATGTAACTGTCCGGCATATAGCACCTCATCGCTTAAAACACGATAAACAGGCTTGTTGCCTGCCAGCTGGACAATACGTATCAAAGAATCGTACCGTTTATCATTCCACAACCCTTTTTCTTTTATCAATTGCGCGACCGTTTGATAATCGCGCAGCTCCATGCAGAGGTTGATATACAACCATAGTATATGTGAATCGTCCGGATTATTTTCATACATGTTTTGAATAGTGTCAATAACCTGCATGTCGTCAATTTGGGCATTCCTCCACAAATACAAGGTTTTATTAAAAATACTATCGAGGTGATCAGGCTGTTTAAGTAATGCCTTTGCCCAACATTTTTCCGCTTCGTATGGCATCTCCATATCCAAATACGACAAGGCTTTATTGTTTAATGTTGCTGCTGTATCCACTACGGCTTTTGACATGGGGCGAGGATATAAATGGCCGGTTTCGGACTCGTAAATTTCACGCAAAAGAATTTCTATTTCGCCAAAATTGTCCCACCGATCTGCCGGATTGTATTGAAAGCACCGGCGGAGAATCTTTTTTCATAGCTTCGGGGATGGGAATAATTGCCTGGTCAAAATATTCTTCGCAGGCATATCCTGCCACTAATCCGTTTTCCCATTCTATTTTCCCGGTAAATGTCTCCAATACAGACACCCCCCAGCTCCAGATGTCCGTTTGTATAGTCAACGGCCTGCCTCCCAATTATTCCGGGGAACAATATTGTCTGGAAAGGATTTTCTCTTTCGAAAACAATTCCTTCGCTTCGGCAATACCGAAATCGGCAATTTTAACCGTTCCATCGGTCGTCATCAACAAGTTGTCTGGCTTTACATCCTTGTGAATTAATCCCCGTTTGTGGGCATAATGCAAGCCGCGCGCAAATTGTATCGAAATATCAAGAATCCGTGCCAATATTGTTTTTTCTTCGCCGTCGTATAAGTTCCCTGTTTTCTTATATATCAAATCTTTCAGGCTGCCTCCGCTCATCCATTCTGAGAAAATAGATAAAACGCCGTCAATTTCCCTGACATAGTAGCACAAGACAATATGCTCATGTAAACCAAGTTTAAATAAATTGAGGCATTCCTTAATAAATATTCCTTTTTGTTCGCTATCTACGAATACATTCCCCTTCGGTTGTTTTAAAGCAAGCTCAATATTCCAACTTGTATGATATACGTGATACACACGCCCAAAACCACCCTCTTTGGGAGCGTCCATAATCCGGTACAAACTGCGAATCATATCGTTTGTATTGTACATCCTATGCGATGCAACGCCCGGTTCGTTTCCCATCACAGATGTATCCGAAAGGGCTTCCCGGGCAACGGTTTGTTGTGATGACATGGTATTCAGAAAATTTTATTCTGTCAAAGTTAATCGAATTTATAATAAAACGATCACAAATGAAACTATTTTAAAAAAATGATTATAAAAAACTTAGCTATACTTCACGCGTCAGGATTTTGTACATTAAAGTGAACGTATGGTTTCTCCCCGCGGCACGTTTCCGCGGCAAGTCCCTTGCGCGGGCTACGGTGCAAAACGCACCCAGGGCATTGGCAAAGACGGCAAAAGCCTTGTCGGTAAGGCGGCGGATATATTTCATATTCCCTTCCCTGATAGCATCGTCCAACCATTGTTCGCGTTCGGTATAACGGCAGTTGCAGCATTCGCAGGCAGGAAGGCAACGAAAAATATTTTCTTGTTTGATATAGTTTGTTACCTTTGTTTCCGTAAAAATTATCGCATGGAAGAATTGCGTCAATGAATTTGTTAGTAATCAAATAAAGAATAATCATGAATCAAAAAAAGTGCGTAGCCATTTACCTGAGCGTTTTCCTGATAGTTAGCGCCGGATGTAACAAAACCAGTCATTTTATTACCGACAAAGCAACCAGGGAACAGGTAGCAAACGATTTTCAACAAAAACAGGCTATCCTGCCCGATGGAGATTTATTCTCCATATTCAAAGAACAGTTAACCGGAGAAGAACGGGAGGCGCTTTCCTTTTTATACGCTTATATGCCTTTAGGGGATATAACGGATTACAGCGGCGAATTTTATCTGAAGAATATCCGGGCAACCTTTCAGGCAAAAACAGCAATGCCCTGGGGGAAAGAAATACCGGAAGTGATTTTCCGTCATTTTGTGTTGCCAATAAGGGTCAATAATGAGAACTTAGACGAGAGCCGCATGCTTTTCTATGACGAATTGAAAGACCGGGTAAAAGGGCTTTCCCTGTACGACGCCGTATTGGAAGTAAATCACTGGTGTCATGAAAAAGTAATTTATACGCCATCCGATTCGCGCACCTCTTCGCCATTGGCTTCAGTGAAAACGGCATTTGGGCGTTGCGGCGAAGAATCTGTTTTTACCGTTGCCGCCCTGCGTTCGGTAGGTATTCCCGCCCGCCAGGTATATACGCCTCGCTGGGCGCATACCGATGATAATCATGCGTGGGTGGAAGCATGGGTAGATGGCGAATGGCATTTCTTAGGGGCATGCGAGCCGGAACCTGTATTGAATATGGGTTGGTTTAACGGCCCGGCTTACAGGGGGATGTTAATGCATACAAAAGTGTTCGGCAGTTATAAAGGCCCGGAAGAGATTATGGAAACGACCGGTTGCTATACAGAAATAAATGTAACGGAAAATTATGCTCCCACCGCCCAATGCACTGTTACCGTTACAGATGCCGGCGGAACTCCGGCTGGCGATGCCCAGATTGAATTTAAAGTATATAATTATGCCGAATTCTATACCGTAGCCCGCAGGACTGCCAATGCCGAAGGGAAAACATCCCTTTCCGCCGGCAAGGGGGATATGTTGGTTTGGGCAACAAAAGACGGCAGGTTCGGCTTTGGCAAAGTATCCTTCGGAAAAGATGCCGGCGTCTCTATTGCATTAGATAAAAAGCCGGGGGATACGTTTGATTTGCCGCTGGATATAATCCCTCCTGTGGATGGATCCATACCTGCCCAGGTTACAGAAGAACAAAAAGAAGAAAATGCCCGGCGGATGAGGGAAGAGGATATAATCCGCAATCAATATACAGCCACTTTCTATACGGAAGAAAAAGCGCGTTCATTAGCAAACGAACTGGGAACAGACCTGGAGAAAACAACACAATTCTTACTCGGTAGCCGTGGCAATTGGATGGAAATAGAGAGCTTCCTGCGTTCGGCGGCTACCGATAAGCTTCCTGCCGCTATGGCATTACTTGAAGCTGTTTCTTCCAAAGACTTACGTGACAGACCGGCTTCGGTATTTACTGATCACCTGGTAAATTCATCAGGAGACAACAGTCCGTTATTTTACGATTATGTGCAAAACCCGCGGGTACGGAATGAATTGGTAACGGGCTATCGTTCTTTTTTCCAGAATGCGGTACAAGCCGGATTCGCTTCGCAAGCGAAAGAGAATCCACACGTATTGGTAGAATGGGTAAAGAAAAATATCAGTATAAACGATGCGTTGAATCCGCAACGGATTCCTGTTATGCCTATGGGTGTATGGAATGCACGGGTGGCCGATACAAATTCGCGGAATATATTCTTTGTAGCCATCGCCCGGAGCCTGGGCATACCCGCACGTATCGAACCGGTGGCAGGCAAGGTACAATATTTTGCCAATCAGGGCTGGATAGACGTAGATTTTGAAGCAAGCGCCCCGGTTGTATCCCGGCAAGGTAAAGCAGAGGCGTCTTACACGCCTGTCAAAGCGCTCGACGATCCCAAATATTACAGCCATTTCACCATTGCTAAAATATTACCGGACGGCAAACTGCAAACATTAGATTTTGAAGCCGGCAATCAGGTAGATATGGGATTGGGCGATACATGGAGCCAACTACTCAAAAATCCTCTTCCGATAGACGAAGGTAATTATCTATTGGTTACGGGCGCCCGTATGGCCAATGGAAATGTATTAGCCAACCTTTCATCTTTCCGTATCATACAGGGCGAAACAACTACAATCTCTCTGGTAATACGCAGCAATCAGGATGATATACAGGTAATCGGCAGTATTAATGCAGAAGAAACATTCAGGCCGGACGGCAGTGGAGAGGAAAAAAGCATCTTATCTGTAACCGGACGGGGTTATTTTGTAATAGGAATACTTGGCGCCCGGCAGGAACCAACTAATCATGCCATGCGCGACATTGCCGCCGTAACAAAAAGCCTGGAGGAATGGAACCGGAACATCATCTTATTATTTAAAGACGAACAGGGCTGGAACAGCTTCGATGCAACTGAGTTTGGAACGCTTCCTTCTACCATTATTTATGGTATAGACAGTGATAACCGGGTTACAAATATGGTAGCCTCGGCCATGAAATTGCCGGATAGTACGATATTGCCTATTTTTGTGATTGCCGACACATTTGGGCGGGTGGTATTTGTTTCGCAAGGATACACCATTGGTTTGGGAGAACAAATGCTACAGATAATACATAAGCTGTAAGAATTTCATTTAGCCTGTTAATTTGCGAATTAATTGCTGATTATTAATTACATTTGCCTTTAATATAAGGTATAAATTGAACGTATATATGGGGCATCATCAGTTAGATACATTAGACGAAAAGATATTACAGCTTATCATCAATAATGCTCGCGTACCTTTTCTTGAAGTGGCGCGGGAATGTAACGTTTCGGGAGCTGCCATTCACCAGCGTATCCAGAAACTCACCAATTTAGGGGTAATAAAAGGTTCCGAATTTATTATTGATAACACAAAAGTAGGCTACGAAACATGTGCGTATATTGGGCTGTTCCTTAATTCGCCGGGACAATTTTCCGAAGTGGCAGCCGCATTAGAAAAAATTCCGGAAGTAGTGGAATGCCATTATACTACCGGGCAATATGATTTATTCATAAAAATATATGCCAGAAACAACCAGCATTTATTGAGTATTATCCATAAAAAACTGCAACCGCTGGGGCTGGCGCGTACCGAATCACTAATCTCCTTCAAAGAAGCCTTCAAAAAACAAATACCGATTGATTTGGAAGAAGACTTCTGAAACCGGCAGTTTACGCCGAACAATTGCGAATTAAAATTCGCAATTGTTCGGCGTTCTCGGGAAGGGTATTACGTCGCGGATATTTGCCATACCGGTAACAAACAGTAACAGTCGCTCGAAACCTAAGCCAAAGCCCGCATGAGGGGCTGTTCCGAAACGGCGTGTATCCAAATACCACCAGATATCTTTTGTAGGCACTCCCATCGCTTTGGCATGGGCGGACAGTTTATCGAAATCTTCTTCGCGTTGTGAACCGCCGATTATCTCTCCAATTTTGGGAAACAACACATCCATGGCGCGAACCGTTTTGCCATCGTCATTCTGTTTCATATAGAAAGACTTTATTTCTTTCGGATAATCCGTCAGGATAACCGGGCATTTAAAATGGTTTTCCACCAGATAGCGTTCATGTTCCGAGGCTAAATCCGCTCCCCAAAATACAGGAAACTCAAACGTATGCCCATTAGCAACCGCTTCTTCCAGGATTTTTATCCCTTCGGTGTATGACAGCCTGATAAAATCCCGTTTTAATACAAAGTTTAAACGTTCAATCAGTTCCTTATCTACCATATTGTTAAGAAACTGTATATCATCCAGGCAATGCTCCAACGCCCATTGGATACAATATTTAATAAAGTCTTCAGCCAATTGCATATTATCGGCAATCTCATTGAAGGCTACTTCCGGTTCAATCATCCAAAATTCGGACAGGTGACGTGGCGTATTCGAGTTCTCGGCACGGAAAGTAGGGCCAAATGTATAAATAGCGCCTAAAGCCATAGCGGCCAATTCTCCTTCCAGTTGTCCCGAAACCGTTAAGCCGGCTTGTTTTGCGAAGAAATCGTTTGTATAATCAATAGCGCCTTTCTCATCCTTCTTTAAATCATATAAATTCAGGGTAGTCACCTGAAACATTTGTCCGGCTCCTTCACAATCGGAAGCCGTAATAATGGGTGTATGAACATAAAAGAATCCCCTGTCGTGGAAAAACGTGTGAATGGCGATAGCCATGTGATGGCGAATACGAAATATTGCGCCGAATGTATTTGTACGTGGACGCAGGTGGGCTATTTCGCGGAGGAATTCAAAGGAATGTCCTTTCTTTTGCAGCGGATAAGCAGCCGGGTCTGCCGTCCCGTAAATCTGAATCTCTTTCGCTCGAATTTCGGCATCCTGTCCCTGTCCCTGCGATTCTACCAGTAGACCGTTTACACTGATACAGGCGCCGGTGGTAATTGGTTTCAGGAACTCATCCCCCCATGTCTCCACATCCACAACGATTTGAACATTATGTATTGTAGACCCGTCGTTCAACGCTATAAAATTGACTTGTTTACTGCCTCGGCGGGTACGCACCCATCCTTTCACATTAACGGTTGTGCCGAATGCCTTACTTTTAAGCACATCTACAATCTTTGTTCTTTTTATTGCTTCCATATTTGTCTTAATTAATAAAGGCCTCTCTCTGCCTCCCTCAGGAAGAGAGGTTGCAGAGAGGCCATGTTATTTGTTTTATTTCATCCTTCCCCAAAAGGGAGAAGGATCGTTTTTTCACTCAAATGCTCCCATCCTAAGTGCGTTCACTTCCCTTTCGTTCAGGTAACGCCATTTCCCGCGTGGAAGATTCTTTTTCGTTAAACCGGCAAAATAGACGCGGTCTAACTTCATTACGTGATAACCTAACGATTCAAAGATACGGCGCACGATACGGTTGCGGCCGGAATGGATTTCGATACCTACCTGGCTTTTATCTTCTTCGCTTGCGTAGCTGATAGCATCGGCATGAATTTCGCCATCTTCCAATTCCAACCCGTTCGCTATCTTTTCCATATCTTCAATAGCTACATTCTTATCCAGCCATACATGGTAGATTTTCTTTTTCTTGTAGGAAGGATGGGTAAGTTTAGAAGCTAAATCGCCGTCATTTGTAAGTAAAAGTACGCCGGTAGTATTCCGGTCTAAACGCCCTACCGGATAAATACGTTCCGTACAAGCATTTTTAACCAGGTCCATTACTGTTTTACGCTCTTTCGGGTCGTCGGATGTTGTCATTGTATTTTTCGGTTTGTTCAATATAATGTATAGCTTGCTTTCGATATGAACCGATCGTTCATTGAACAACACCTCATCCTGACGGGTAATTTTTGTACCTAATTCCGTTATTACTTCTCCATTTACTTTTACAAGGCCTTTCTGTATAAATTCATCTGCTTCACGGCGTGAGCAAACGCCTGCATTCGAAAGAAACTTGTTCAAACGGATCGGTTCGTTCGGGTCTGCCAATACCTCTTTGTATTTTAGCTGCTTCTGTACGCTATATTTGGCATTGGGATTATAGTCCGGCGAACGGAATTTTTGTTGCTGAGGCCTTTTGTTGATAGCGCCATACCCTCCTCCGCGGTTATTATTACCATAGGAAGGACGGGGGCTTCCTCCGTTGCCTCCTCCACGGTTATCATACGTGTTTGTACGGGTATCGCCTACGCGTGGCCTTCTTTTCTTTACGCCTTCTCCAGACATTCCATCACCGGCTGGAGTAGCCGAATAGGCCCTTACGGGTCTGTCGCTATATCCTTCCTGGCGGGGACGATTGTATTGACGATCATTATTTCCGTAAGAACGGTTATAATTAGTATTCCCATAAGACGAACGGTTGTTTCCATAAGAAGGCGGACGGTTGTTATTGTTGTATCCTCCTTCACGGTTGTTGTACCCTCCTCCATCGCGGTTACCATATCCTCCATCACGATTGTCATAACGGGGACGACTGGGGCGATCTCCATAGGGCCTATAACCATCTCTGTCATCCTGCGGGCGGTTATACGATCTCCGTTCATAGTTTCCATCAGGTCTGTCATATCCCTGATTGTAAGGTCTTCTTTCACCTTCCTGATCTGTGTTTTCCCTCCGGATACTTGGTATCACTTTTTTAGGGCGCGGCCGAGTTTCATCTCTTTCTTCTGTACTCATTGTTCTGAATTATAATAAATTAACACTAACTTTTGTGGCCTCCCGGCTACTCTTTCTTAATTAATAACTAAATCCCTATATAATTATGTGGCGATATCGCCTTTAATTCTGTTTTTACTCTGTCATCAACATTCAAATTATCAATAAAATTATAAATAGACTTTTCCGTAATCTCATCGTTTGTACGTGTTAAAGCCTTTAATGCTTCATACGGCTTTGGATATCCTTCTCTTCGCAAAATCGTTTGTATACCTTCTGCAACGACAGCCCAACATTGCTCTAAGTCTTCATATAATACCGTTTTATTCAATAACAGTTTGCCCAGCCCTTTTGTTAAACTTTTAAATGCAATTTCAATATGCGACAACGGCACGCCTATATTCCTTAATACAGTAGAATCCGTTAAGTCCCTTTGTAAACGTGAAACCGGTAGTTTTATTGCAAGATGGCCTAATATAGCATTGGCAATTCCCAGATTACCCTCTGCATTTTCGAAATCAATAGGATTTACTTTATGAGGCATGGCAGACGAACCCACTTCGCCGGTTTTAATCGTTTGTTTAAAATAGTCCATTGATATATATAGCCAAAAGTCTCTGGTTAAATCTATTAAAATAGTGTTGATTCGCTTCAATCCGTCAAAAATGGCGGCAAGGTTATCATAGTTTGATATTTGCGTTGTATATTCTTCACGGGATAGTCCCAATACATCATTCACAAAATCAGTAACAAATGATTTCCAATCCAGTTCGGGATAAGCAATCGCATGGGCGTTTAAATTACCGGTAGCTCCTCCGAATTTTGCCGATAAGGGTATTCCTTTTAATAATGTCAATTGCTGCTCTAAACGATAAACAAATACCATCACTTCTTTTCCCAAACGGGTTGGCGAGGCTGGTTGTCCATGGGTCCGGGCCAACATCGGAATATCTTCCCACTCATCAGCATACTTCTTCAAAATAGCGATTATGTGCTGAAGTCCGGGATAATATACCTCATCCAACGCTTCTTTAAGAGAAAGGGGAACAGATGTGTTATTGATATCTTGCGACGTTAAGCCGAAATGAATGAATTCTTTATATTCTTGCAAGGAGAGTAAATCAAATTTTTCTTTCAGAAAATACTCTACAGCCTTCACATCATGGTTTGTCACTTCTTCTATTTCCTTAATGCGTAAAGCATCGTCAAGTGAAAACTCATAATAGATGGCACGTAATGATTCTTTCTTTTCTTCTGTAAGTAGAGCTTTTAATTGTGGAACAAATTCCATAAAACAAATAAAATACTCTATCTCAACACGTACCCTATATTTAATAAAGGCATATTCAGAAAAGTAAGACGCCAATTTTTCCGTTTTATTTCTGTACCTCCCATCAACAGGAGAAATCGCTGTTAGTGTCGACAACATCATATAAATTCCTAAAGTCGGACTGCAAAGTTAATGTTTTTATCTAATATAAAAGTAATGGCGAGAATTTTATCAACTTAAAAATCAATAAATATTATCTCTTGAGAGGAAGCAGATCATAACACTGTGTAAAGTTATTTTAGTTATTAAACCTGTAACTGTTGTTATAATACTTTTACCAAACCATTATAGTGATTTCCCGAAGGCATCATAATGGTTTTTTCCACCTATTAACCTGAGTTCGATATAATCAATTCCATTATTTTTTAACATAGGCAAACTATTGAAGGAAGAGCAAAGGTCTTTCCCGGATTTTTCCCGAGTAAGGTTTGATTTGTAAATTGAAATTGTAACAGATTGATTAATAAAACAATTCAAATTGTCCGGCAGGCACGGCACGTTCAATCTTTATAGCC